>NZ_JAFGYJ010000300.1:0-505 GCF_017490805.1 Pseudomonas sp. 43(2021) | reverse complement strand
ATTGCGCTGAGCGCGTCCAGATCCTGACGTAGTCGATGCGAAACACCGACGGCAGATCAGCATCGTCGACCACGCCGAACCAGTCCCACATCGCTTCACTGTCGAAGACGATTTGCATGGGGAAATGCCAGTAGTTGTTTTTCGCCTCTCGCACCAGCACGCCGTCGACGTACCAGCGCAAAGTCTCGGGTTGCCAGTCAAAGCCGTAGACATGAAAAGTATTGGCCAGCCGCCACGGTGCGATCCAGGTACTGCCGGAACTCAGGTGTTGATCATTCTGCGGTCTGGCCCAGACATGCGCGTTCATGTTGTACAGGCGATCGAAGGCTTCATTGCGGGTCTTGCCGCCGATTTCGAAGATATCGATTTCCGTGGCATTGTCCGTCAGCCCGGTCCACGCCAGCCAGAACGCACTGGAACCGGCGGAATTCATCGGTTTCGCCCGGGCTTCGTAATAGCCGTACATCCCCCGTTCGTTGGTTCGCACCATCGCCGAGCTGTAATC
>NZ_JAFGYJ010000299.1:0-507 GCF_017490805.1 Pseudomonas sp. 43(2021) | reverse complement strand
CCTCTGGCTCACCCGCACTGCCGAGGTGGGCTCGATTGGCGTGGTGGCGGTGCACATTGATGAGTCGGCCGCCGATGCCAAAGCCGGGATGACTTACACCTTCTTGCACGCCGGCGCCCACAAGGTCGCTGGCCATCCGCACGCACCGCTCCCAGCCCCGGTGGCCGCTGACATCCAGGCCGACATCGAGCAGCTGCATACGCAGTTCATCAGCTTGGTTGCCGGATTCCGCCGCCTCACACCCGAGGCGATTCGTGACACCGAGGCCCGCGTCTATCGCGGTGAGGCCGCTCTCCAGGCGGGCCTGGCAGATCAGATCGGCACTCGCGCCGAAGCCATCACGGCCCTGCAACGCCAACTGGCCACGAGTGCCGGACGCAGCTTGCGCAACAAGGCTGCCGCGTTGTCGGCATCCCGAACTACTTCTTCCCAACAGGAGATCTCCATGAATGACCAAAGCACTGTCTCGCCGGTGGACAACACCCAAGAGAACACCACTCCGAACTC
>NZ_JAFGYJ010000298.1:0-507 GCF_017490805.1 Pseudomonas sp. 43(2021) | reverse complement strand
TGCCAGCAGCGCGTTGAGCAGATGCGCCGGGACGATATTCAGCTTGCGCAAACCGGCGCCGCCAAGGATCGACATGATGTTGGTGACCAGTTGGCCAAGCGTGGTGCCGATGCCGCCGACAAACAACGAAATCAGCGCCATCAGCATCAGACCGGCGCGGCTGACGCCGGACAACAGGATCGACGTCTGCTCGAGGCGCCGGTCGCTGACGCCGAGCAATTGCTTGAGCGCCTGGCCGCTCGCGTGTTTCGGCGAAAACAGGTGCTCACAGGCGTCCTTGACCAGCTGAATCAGCAAGTAGAAGCCCGACAGCACGACATAGCCCCACACCAGCTCATAGCTGATGAACCGTGCCAGCGAAACATAGCCGGCAAGCAGGGCGATGGCCGTCACCAACATCGAGAGACTGGCGACGCTGTAGATCAGCCCGGCGAACACGCTGTTCGTAGCCGACGCATCATTGGCTGCGACCAAGGCCTTGCGCACTTTGCCGACGCGCAACAGCAT
>NZ_JAFGYJ010000297.1:0-507 GCF_017490805.1 Pseudomonas sp. 43(2021) | reverse complement strand
GGCCGAGGGCGAGCACGCCATCAAGCACATGATGCGCAAATACGGGCGCAGCGCCGAAGAAGTCGCCTCGCGCAATGAAATGATCGTCGCGCGCGGCAAAGCCATCGGTTTTCAGTTCGACCTGGAAAAGCGCAGCCATTTCTACAACACCTTCGACGCCCATCGCCTTCTGCTCTGGGCCGTGCAGGAAGGCCGCCAGGTCGCGCTGAAGAAAATCCTGATCGAGGCTTATTTCACCAATGGCGAGAACCCCAGCGACCACGAAACACTGGTGCGCCTGGCCGGTGAAGCGGGACTTTCTACCACCCGCGCCCGCGAGATTTTGACTAGCGAGGCGTTCGCTCTCGAGGTCCGTGAACTTGAAAGTTTTTACCTTCAGCGCGGGATCAACTCGGTCCCGGCCATGGTACTGAACGGTCGTCAGTTGGTGTCCGGATCGCTATCCGTCAAGGAATACGAACAAATCCTCAGGCAAGTGGCACGAGAGTGCGCCGTAGCCTGACAAAG
>NZ_JAFGYJ010000296.1:0-508 GCF_017490805.1 Pseudomonas sp. 43(2021) | reverse complement strand
AACTGGTACTGCACGGGCGCTCTTCGGTCGGCACGCCGGTGCGCGACATCATGGTCAAGGATGTCATCACCGTGGACACCCACCAGACCGTCGACACCTGCCTGGGCATCATGTCCGACAAACGCCTGCGCCACTTGCCGGTGGTGGAAAACGGCAAGCTGATCGGCCTGCTGTCGATCGGCGACCTGGTGAAAGAGGCGATTGCCGAACAGGCGGAGCTGATCAAGCAGCTGGAGCAGTACATTCGCGGGGAGTGATCTCCAAAATCCGCCACACGTCCTGTAGGAGTGAGCCTGCTCGCGATAGCGGTCTGTCAGTGACAGCATCATTGACTGACAAACCGCTATCGCGAGCAGGCTCACTCTTACAATTGGTTTTGCGGTGTGTTCAGGAAGGCCAATGCCGGGCAAACACCGGCGCCAGCACCGGGTGCCGGTCAATCCGCTGCAACCACGCATAGAACCCCGGGCGCGTTTGACGCAGATGCTCGCGGCTCCCCGCCCAGCGC
>NZ_JAFGYJ010000295.1:0-508 GCF_017490805.1 Pseudomonas sp. 43(2021) | reverse complement strand
AACCCGCAAGTCGACACCGGTATCCGTATCGCCACCGGCGGCGGTGACGACGCGCGCTCGACCAACCAGGATCAGGACAACTACTTCGACAAGAAGCAGATCTGGCTCGACCTCGGCTACATCGACTATCACCCGGATCAGATCAAGAACCTGCACGTGATCGGCGGCAAGATGCTGCAACCATGGGTGAGCATGGGCGACGTGATCTGGGACAGCGACATCAACCCGGAAGGTCTGGCCGTTACCTACAAATACCCACTGGGCGGCAGCGCCGAACTGTTCGGCAGCCTGGGTAACTACAACCTCAAGGACAACGTTGACGGCGACGGCGTGCAATTCCGCCACGACCTGCGCCTGACCGCTGGCCAGTTGGGCAGCCGCTTCAACATCACTGACAACCTGAAGATGACCGTCGGCGGCAGCGTTTACGCTTACCAGAATGACGATGACAGCCGCTGCACCGGCACCTCGACGCCGTGCGCGCTGGCAGTCAACGGCAACTCGGCCG
>NZ_JAFGYJ010000294.1:0-509 GCF_017490805.1 Pseudomonas sp. 43(2021) | reverse complement strand
CCCGGGCTGCATTCCCACGCAGAGCGTGGGAACGATCATGTCAAGGGGCGGAGGGCTGCGCCTTCGCCACGGTGACCCAATACGGCGTATGCCGCTCGATCTGCACCGGCAGAGTCGGCAGCAATGCACTCAGTGCCTTGTCGGTGTCATGCAACGGAAAACTGCCGGTAATGCGCAGATCGGCCACTTCCGGCGCCACGCCCAGATGCCCGCGACGATAGCGCCGCAGCTCGTGCACCAGATCGCCCAGCCGGGCGTTGTCCACCACCAGCATGCCGCGCGTCCAGGCATCGGCGCCGGGGGCGAGGGCGGCAATCGAGCCCAGCCCGTCACTGCGCAACAGCACCTGCTGGCCTTCGCGCAGAACCAGTTCTTGCGGGTTGGCCTGGGCATGGGCCGCGACCGCCGACTGCAACACGCTCAGGCGTGTGCCATCGTCCTCGCGCTTGACCAGAAACCGCGTGCCCAGCGCGCGCATGCTGCCTTCGCGGGTTTCGACGATAAACGGC
>NZ_JAFGYJ010000293.1:0-509 GCF_017490805.1 Pseudomonas sp. 43(2021) | reverse complement strand
GCGTCATAGAACAGCTGATCGAAGAGCCCGAGTTGGCGCAGCGATTGATCATTGACGTAGCGGTGCGTGTTAGCGAAAAACGGCCGGTATTGGCGCTGCGCGAGACCTTTGTTGTTGTATTCGACGCGTTCGCTGATACGCCAGCGTGTCTGCGTCGGTTGCTCACCTTCTTCGATCAGCAATTGACCATCCTCACCCACCACATAAGCCAGCCCCGGATCGACCTTCTGTTGGGTTTGCAGGACCCGACCAAAGCCGTCGACGCAGGTTTTGACGATCTGGATCTGCGCCTTTATGGCGTCGTAGGGATAGCGGTCGGCACTGAGCACTACGGTGTGAACCGGTTCTCGGTAAGCCAGTTCGATGGCCATGAGCAGTCGCTGGTCTTCAGTCGTCAGACCGGGATTTCGCGCAAGCCGGCGACGTGCGCTGGCGCGGATCTGCCCGCCGGGCAACAGGTCGCCTTGCTTGATCGCGCGGCTTCGAAGTGTGGAGGCGGGTATCAGGCC
>NZ_JAFGYJ010000292.1:0-510 GCF_017490805.1 Pseudomonas sp. 43(2021) | reverse complement strand
GATCTGAATCGCTTGATGCAGCGCCTTTCGCGCACCGGCCTGCGCCATGGTGATCAGCTCGACCAGACGTTCCTGCCGCCGCTGCGCAAGCCGATCTACGTGATGTTGCAGGATCACGACCGCGCCGAACGCCTGGCCAAGCAACTGGAATTTTTCGGTTTGAGCGCACAGGCACTGGACAGCGTGGCCGCGTTTCGCTCGTCGATGGTCGAGCGCTTGCCCGCGGCGATTGTCATGGACGTGGATTTCAGTGGCCCCGGCATCGGCCTGAAACTCGCCGCCGAAGCTCAGGTCGGCCTCGAAGAACCCCTGCCACTGCTGTTCTTCAGCCTGCACGAAACCGACACCCCTACCCGCCTCGCCGCCGTGCGCGCCGGCGGTCAGGAATTCCTCACCGGCACGCTCGAAGCCTCGAGCTTGCTGGAAAAAATCGAAGTGCTGACCTGCGTCGCTCAGTACGAGCCCTATAAAGTGCTGATCATCGACGACTCGCGCGCCCAGGCCTTGCAC
>NZ_JAFGYJ010000002.1:103164-305466 GCF_017490805.1 Pseudomonas sp. 43(2021) | reverse complement strand
GAACGGTGCCGCCGAGGCCCCGACGATGCCGCCCAGGTTATACGCCGCCGAAGCGCCGGTATAACGCACGTGGGTCGGGAACAGCTCAGGCAGCAGTGCTCCCATCGGCGCAAAGGTCACGCCCATCAGGAACAGCTCGATGGCCAGAAACAGCGCCACGCCTGCGGTCGACCCCGAAGTCAGCAGCGGTTCCATGGCAAAGCCCGAGGCTACCGCCAGCAGGCCGCCGACGATCAGCACCGGTTTGCGCCCGTAGCGGTCGCTGAGCCAGGCCGACAGTGGTGTGGCCAGGGCCATGAACACCACCGCGAAGCACAGCAGGCCAAGGAACGTCTCGCGGCTGTAGCCCAGCGTGGTCACGCCATAGCTCAGCGAGAATACCGTGGAGATGTAGAACAGCGCGTAGCACACCACCATCGCCGCTGCGCCCAGCAGGGTCTGCAGCCAGTATCTTGAAAACAGGTCGACCACCGGCATTTTCACCCGCTCGTGGCGGGCGACGGCCTTGGCGAACACCGGGCTTTCTTCAAGCTTCAGGCGCACATACAGGCCCACCAGTACCAGCGCGGCGCTGAGCAGGAACGGAATGCGCCAGCCCCACTCGCGGAACTGCTCGTCGCTGAGCACCAGGGCCAGGGTCAGGAACAGGCCGTTGGCGGCCAAAAAGCCGATCGACGGGCCCAACTGCGGGAACATGCCGAACCAGGCTCGCTTGCCTTCCGGCGCGTTCTCGGTGGCCAGCAAGGCCGCACCACCCCATTCGCCGCCCAGGCCCAGGCCTTGGCCAAAACGCAGCAGGCAGAGGATGATCGGCGCCCATACACCAATGCTGTCATAGCCCGGCAGCACGCCGATGGCCGTCGTGGATACGCCCATCAGCAGCAGTGAGGCGACCAGGGTCGACTTGCGGCCGATACGGTCGCCAAAGTGGCCGAACAGTGCCGAGCCCAGCGGGCGGGCGAGGAAGGCGATGCCGAAGGTAAGAAAGGCCGCCAGCATCTGCGCGGTGCCCGACCCGGACGGGAAGAACACCGGGCCGATCACCAGTGCGGCGGCAGTGGCGTAGACGTAGAAATCGTAGAACTCGATGGCGGTGCCGATGAAGCTGGCGGTGGCTACCCGCGCGGGCGAGTTGACCGGCGCGGCAGGCGCTTCGGCATAGGTGCTGCTGATTGTCATTAAGTAGGTCCCTAACAGTCTGGTCCAGCTCCATGGGCGTGCGAGGCAAAAAGGCAAGCACCGCTGCGTGGACGCGGGAGCGTTTTGTTGTTGTGTGCGCCCGACTGACGATAGCCCAAGGGGGATAGGGGCGGGGGCGGGCACTGTTCGGGGTGTTGAAGCAGGACCGCAGGGCGTGTCAGTGGAGCGGACTGGCCGTGGGGCGCCGGGTGCGGGTAGCAGGCGGAACGGCGGGGCTGGGTAAGCGTGACCCGAGTATAGCTATCGGGTCACGGTCCACACCAGTACCTTGCTGGCACAATTGTCCTCTGTTTCGAGGATTTCCAGGCGATAGCGGCCGATCTTCAGGCAAACGGCGCTTTCCGGGATGCTCTCCAGCGCCTCGGTGACCAGCCCGTTGAGGGTTTTCGGCCCGCCGTCGCAGGGCAGGTGCCAGCCCAGGCTGCGGTTGATTTCGCGTAGCGAAGCGGTGCCGTCGATGACGAAGGTGCCATCGGGCTGCGGGTGCACGTGGGGGTTGACCAAGCTGTGTTCATCCTCGAACTCGCCAACGATCTCTTCGAGGATGTCTTCCAGGGTGACGATGCCCAGCACTTCGCCGTACTCGTCCACCACCACGCCCAGGCGGCGCTGCTGCTTGTGGAAGTTCAGCAGCTGCATTTGCAGGGGCGTGCTCTCCGGCACGAAATAGGGCTCGTAGCAGGCGCCGAGCAGCGTCTCCAGGGTCAGCTCGGCCTTGGGCAGCAGGTGGCTGATCAGCTTGGTGTTGAGGATCGCTTCAACCTGGTTGATGTCGCTGTGGTACACCGGCAGGCGGGTGTGGCGGCTGACGATCAGTTGCTCGATGATGCGCTCGATCGGCTCGTCGAGGCTGATGCCGTCCACTTCGTTGCGCGGTACCAGGATGTCGTTGACGGTCATCTTGTCCAGTGACTGCAGGCCGTCGAGCAGGCCGTGGCGCGGCGCTTCGTGTTCCTCGTCCTCGTCGAACTCGTCGGCTTCCTGCGGGTGCAGGGCCACGGCCGTGGGTTGCACGCGGAACGGACGCAGGATCAGCTTGGCAACGCCATCCAGCAGGCAGGCCAGTGGTTGCAGCAGGGTGAGGGGCACTTTCAGCAGGCTGGCGCCGAGGCTGACGAACGCCTGCGGGTTGCGCCGGGCCAGGCGCCGCGGCAGGTATTCGGCGAACACCAGCAAGGTGAGGGTGGCGGCCAGCCCGGCCAGCCAGAAGCCGTGTTCGCCGCTATGCCGCTGGCCGACCAGGCAGGCCAGGCCCAGCACCAGCAGCTTGCCCAGGCTGGCGCACAGCACCAGGGCCTGGGCCGGCAGCACGGGCTGGCCGTCCTCGCCGGCGCGCAGCGCGCCATTGAGTTGCAGGCGGGCGGCATCCACCGCAGTGAATAGCGCCGACCACAACAGCGCCAGTGCCAGGGTGCCGAATAGCGGTGCGTACGGCAGGGTATCCATGGGCGGCCGTCAGATATGCAGGATGAATTCGCGAACCAGCTTGCTGCCGAAATAGGCCAGCATCAGCAGGCAGAAACCGGCCAGCGTCCAGCGGATGGCCTTGTGGCCACGCCAGCCCAGGCGGGTGCGGCCCCACAGCAGCACGCTGAACACCACCCAGGCGACACAGGCCAGCAGGGTCTTGTGTGCCAGGTGCTGGGCGAACAGGTTGTCGAGGAACAGCCAGCCGGAGATCAGCGACAGCGACAGCAGGCACCAGCCGGCCCAGAGGAAGCCGAACAGCAGGCTTTCCATGGTTTGCAGCGGCGGGAAGTTGCGGATCAGCCCGGACGGGTGCTTGTTCTTCAACTGGCGGTCCTGCAGCAGCAACAACAGCGCCTGGAACACCGCGATGGTGAACAGCCCGTAGGCCAGGATCGACAGCAGGATATGCGCGAGGATGCCCGGCTCTTCGTTGACCAGCGGTACCGTGCCAGGGGGCGCGAACTGGGCCAGCAGCGCGGTCACCGCACCCAGCGGGAACAGCAGCACCAGCAGGTTCTCCACGGGTATGCGCAAGCAGGCCAGCAGGGTCAGGGCGATGACCGCCACGGCGATCAGGCTGGCGGCACTGAAGAAGTCCAGGCTCAGGCCCAGCGGGGTGATCAGCTGGAAGAACAGCGCACCGGCCTGGGCGAGTACCGCCAAGGCACCCAGCAGGGCAAGCAGGCGCTTGTCGGCCTTGCGGTTCTGGGCAAGGTAAGAGCCCTGGTAGATGGCCGCAGCTATATATAGGCCGGCGGCGATCAGGTTGGGGAGGAGGCTGGGTGAGGAGAACATAAGTCCTGGTTGGCGAGCCTTAAAGAGACGGAGTTTGGCATAGATCGCGCTGGTCTAGGAAGACTGGCAGGCTGCGGTGCGGTATTCGCGGGTGAACCCGCTCCCACAGGTATGGCGCCGGTTTCGAATGGGGTGGGGACCCTGTGGGAGCGGGTTCACCCGCGAAGAGGCCGGCACAGCCACCGATTATCTACCATACCGCCGCCAAGGTGTGCGCCGCCGTCGCACTTCGCTATAATCGCCGCCTTGCTGTGCCCGGCGGGTATGCATTCCCCCTGGGCGCCTGACAAACCTCGGCTTTTACTGGGCCTGAAAGGATCACCATGTTCGAAAACCTGACCGACCGCCTGTCACAGACGCTGCGCCATGTCACCGGCAAGGCCAAGCTGACCGAAGACAACATCAAGGACACGCTGCGCGAAGTGCGCATGGCCCTGCTCGAGGCCGACGTTGCCCTGCCGGTGGTCAAGGATTTCGTCAACAGCGTCAAGGACCGTGCAGTCGGCACCGAAGTGTCGCGCAGCCTGACCCCTGGCCAGGCGTTCGTGAAGATCGTCCAGGCCGAGCTGGAAAGCCTGATGGGCGCGGCCAATGAAGACCTCGCGCTGAACGCCGCCCCGCCCGCCGTGGTGCTGATGGCCGGCCTGCAGGGCGCCGGTAAGACCACCACCGCCGGCAAGCTGGCGCGCTTCCTCAAGGAGCGCAAGAAAAAGAGCGTGATGGTAGTGTCCGCCGACGTCTACCGCCCGGCGGCGATCAAGCAGCTGGAAACCCTGGCCAACGACATCGGCGTCACCTTCTTCCCGTCCGACATCAGCCAGAAGCCGGTGGCCATCGCCGAAGCGGCCATCCGCGAAGCCAAGCTGAAGTTCATCGACGTGGTCATCGTCGACACCGCCGGCCGTCTGCACATCGACGCCGACATGATGGACGAGATCAAGGCGCTGCACGCCGCGGTCAAGCCGATCGAGACCCTGTTCGTGGTCGACGCCATGACCGGCCAGGACGCCGCCAACACCGCCAAGGCGTTTGGCGAGGCGCTGCCGCTGACCGGCGTGGTGCTGACCAAGGTCGACGGTGACGCCCGTGGCGGTGCCGCGCTGTCGGTGCGTGCCATCACCGGCAAGCCGATCAAGTTCATCGGTATGGGCGAGAAGACCGAAGCCCTCGAACCATTCCACCCCGACCGTGTCGCCTCGCGCATCCTCGGCATGGGTGACGTGCTCAGCCTGATCGAGCAGGCCGAGCAGAACATCGACAAGGCCAAGGCCGACAAGCTGGCCAAGAAGCTGAAGAAGGGCAAGGGCTTCGACCTCGAAGACTTCCGCGATCAGCTGCAGCAGATGAAGAACATGGGCGGCCTCGGCGGCCTGATGGACAAGCTGCCGAGCATCGGCGGGGTCAACCTGTCGCAGATGGGCAACGCCCAGGGCGCGGCCGAGAAGCAGTTCAAGCAGATGGAAGCGATCATCAACTCCATGACCCCGGCCGAGCGCCGTGATCCAGAGTTGATCAGCGGCTCGCGCAAGCGCCGTATCGCCATCGGTTCCGGCACCCAGGTGCAGGACGTCGGCCGCCTGATCAAGCAGCACAAGCAAATGCAGAAGATGATGAAGAAATTCTCCGCCAAGGGCGGCATGGCCAAGATGATGCGCGGCCTGGGCGGGATGCTGCCGGGCGGCGGCATGCCGAAGCTGTAACCCCTATTCCGGGTGCCTGCCGTTCGTCCGGCAGGCGCCCAGAACCCCCGCTGTGGCGGGGCAATGGCCGCGGATTTCGCGGCTCAACCGGCAGATCTGGACGGCAGGGCAGGGCCTTGCCGAAAAAGTCATTTGCAAATGTCCGTGTATTCCCCGAGAATATGCGGCCTTTTGGGCACCCGTGTGCCTATTTGGCATTCAGATTTGCAGTACCAGCTGCTGTATCAACTGCAGCACCGACTATAGGAACGATGTTCACATGGTAACCATTCGTCTGGCCCGTGGCGGCTCGAAAAAGCGCCCATTCTACCACCTGACCGTGACCAACTCGCGTAACGCCCGTGACGGCCGTTTCGTTGAGCGCGTAGGTTTCTTCAACCCGATCGCTGCTGGCGCCGAAGTCAAGCTGTCGGTCAACCAAGAGCGCGTCAACTACTGGCTGAGCCAGGGTGCACAGCCGTCTGAGCGCGTTGCTCAGCTGCTGAAGGACGCTGCCAAGGCTGCTGCCTGAGCAGTATGAACGCGACGCCAGAAAAGGCTGACGACCTCATCGTCGTTGGCAAGATTTTTTCGGTTCACGGCGTTCGCGGCGAGGTGAAGGTGTATTCCTTTACCGATCCGATTGAAAACCTGTTGGATTATCCGCGCTGGACGCTTCGGCACGAAGGCAAGGTAAAGCAGGTCGAGCTGGTCAACGGTCGTGGCTCCCAGAAGGGCCTGGTCGTGAAACTGAAAGGCCTCGATGATCGCGATGAAGCCCGTCTTCTGAGCGGTTACGAAATCTGCATACCGCGGAGCCTTTTGCCCAACCTGGCTGCTGACGAGTACTACTGGTACCAGTTGGTGGGCCTGAAGGTCATCAACCAGGACGAACAACTGTTCGGCAAGGTCGATCACCTGTTGGAGACCGGTGCGAACGATGTAATGGTGGTCAAGCCCTGCGCAGGCAGCCTGGATGATCGCGAGCGTCTGTTGCCCTATACGGCGCAATGCGTGCTCGACATCGACCTGGAAGCAGGCGTGATGCGGGTTGAATGGGACGCGGACTTCTAAACGATGGGTAACCTTCGCGTAGACGTCATCACGTTGTTCCCCGAGATGTTCTCGGCCATCACGGAGTACGGCATTACCAGCCGCGCGGTGAAACAGGGGTTGCTTCAGGTGACTTGCTGGAACCCGCGGGACTACACCACAGATCGTCACCACACGGTGGATGATCGTCCGTTTGGCGGTGGTCCGGGCATGGTGATGAAAATCAAGCCTCTGGAAGACGCCCTGGTTAGCGCCAGGCAAGCGACCGGAGCAGCGGCGAAGGTGATCTACCTTTCGCCACAAGGCCGCAAGCTGACTCAGCAGGCGGTCAAAGGCCTGGCCGAACAGGAATCGTTGATCCTGATCGCCGGTCGTTATGAAGGCATCGACGAGCGCTTTATCGAGGCTCATGTCGATGAGGAGTGGTCGATTGGCGACTATGTGCTTTCCGGTGGCGAGCTGCCGGCCATGGTACTGATCGATGCGGTTACACGGCTGCTGCCCGGAGCTTTAGGGCATGTGGACTCGGCGGAAGAAGATTCTTTCACTGACGGTCTGCTCGATTGCCCGCACTACACCCGACCTGAGGTGTATGCGGATCAGCGTGTTCCCGACGTGTTGCTAAGTGGCAACCATGCACACATCCGGCGTTGGAGAATGAAGCAGTCCCTTGGTAGGACCTTCGAACGACGCGCCGATCTTCTGGAAAGTCGCTCGCTTTCTGGAGAAGAGAAGAAGCTGCTCGAGGAATATCTCCGCGAGCGGGACGATAGTTAAACGTATCGATGGTGGATCACGTATCCATCTTAGGAGCACAGCATGACCAACAAGATCATCCAGCAGCTCGAAGCCGAGCAGATGAGCAAGGAAATCCCGACCTTCGCACCAGGCGACACCGTTGTCGTTCAGGTTAAAGTGAAGGAAGGTGAGCGTTCCCGTCTGCAGGCGTTCGAAGGCGTCGTTATCGCCAAGCGTAACCGCGGTCTGAACAGCGCCTTCACCGTGCGCAAGATCTCCAGCGGCGTTGGCGTAGAGCGTACCTTCCAGACCTACAGCCCGCAAATCGACAGCCTGGCCGTGAAACGTCGTGGTGACGTGCGTAAAGCCAAGCTGTACTACCTGCGCGACCTGTCCGGCAAAGCCGCTCGCATCAAGGAAAAACTGTCCTGAGTACAGTTTGCCCGGTGGCCAAGGCCGCCTAGCGAGAAAAAAGCAGCCTTCGGGCTGCTTTTTTGCTTTTTGCCCCCCGAAGATGTGATTGCCATGACTACCCGAGACCAGGAAATCCTGCGCCGCACCGAGCTGTCGGTGACCCGCGTGACCAAGGCGGTATTTCCCAACACCACCAACCACCACAACACCCTGTTCGGCGGCACCGCCCTGGCCTGGATGGACGAAGTGTCGTTCATCGCCGCCACGCGCTTCTGCCGCCTGCCGCTGGTGACCGTGTCCACCGACCGCATCGACTTCAAGCACCCGATTCCGGCGGGCTCGATCGTGGAGCTGGTGGGGTCGGTGATCAAGGTGGGCAATACCAGCTTGCAGGTGCAAGTGGATGTATTTGTCGAGAATATGTACCTGGATGGGCGCGAGCGAGCGATCCATGGCGTGTTCAGCTTCGTCGCCATCGACGAGGACAAGCGCCCGGTGCCGGTTCTGCCCCAGGCCTGAGTTCTCCTGCACTGGCCCTTTCGCGGCTAAAGCCGCTCCCACAGGGATCGCACATACCTCGAGGGCGGTGATATCCCTGTGGGAGCGGCTTTAGCCGCGAAGAGGCCAGTACAGACAACAATTATGCTGCTGTGAAACACTAAGCCACCTTCAACACCCAGCAGCCCCGCATGCCCGTCCTAGACCACCCCCTGATCGACCAGTTCCTCGACGCCCTGTGGCTTGAAAAGGGCCTGTCCGACAACACCCGCGTGTCCTACCGCAGCGACCTGGCCCTGTTCAACGGCTGGCTGCAGGAACACGGCGTCAGCTTGCCCGACGCTGGCCGCGACCTGATTCTCGACCACCTGGCCTGGCGCCTCGACCAAGGCTACAAACCGCGCTCCACGGCACGCTTCCTGTCCGGCCTGCGTGGCTTCTTCCGCTACCTGCTGCGGGAAAAGCTGGTGGCCATCGACCCGACCTTGCAAGTCGACATGCCGCAACTGGGCAAGCCACTGCCCAAGTCGCTGTCCGAAGCCGACGTCGAAGCCTTGCTGCAGGCTCCGGACCTGGGCGAAGCCATCGGCCAGCGTGACCGCGCCATGCTCGAAGTGCTCTACGCCTGCGGTCTGCGGGTTACCGAACTGGTCAGCCTGGCTCTCGACCAGGTCAACCTGCGCCAGGGCGTGCTGCGGGTGATGGGCAAGGGCAGCAAGGAGCGCCTGGTGCCCATGGGCGAAGAGGCGGTGCTGTGGCTGCAGCGCTACCTGCGCGATGGCCGCGCCGAACTGCTCAATGGCCGCCCCAGCGACGTCCTGTTCCCCAGCTTGCGTGGCGAGCAGATGACCCGCCAGACCTTCTGGCATCGCATCAAGCACCATGCCCGGGTCGCCGGCATCGACAAACCGCTGTCGCCACACACCCTGCGCCACGCCTTCGCCACCCATCTGCTCAACCACGGTGCCGACCTGCGCGTGGTACAGATGCTGCTGGGCCACAGTGACCTGTCGACCACGCAGATCTACACCCATGTTGCCAAGGCCCGCCTGCAGCAACTGCACGCCCGGCACCACCCGCGTGGATGAATGTTTTTCATGTTCCGCCGACCGGTCCTTGCAAGGCCCTTCACCGGCGGTGTGATGTGGTAGGCTTGAGCGGTTTGCACCAAGGGCCGCACGGTCACCGCGTATTTTCCGCAGGTGGCGCCCTCCGGCCCCTGTCCGCCTTCAGGAGTTCCCATGCGCGTGACCCAGTTTTTCGCCGCCGCCGCGTTGGCGCTGGCCAGTACCTTTGCCGTTGCTGCGGCAACCGACAGCAATACCGCTGCCGAGCAGGCCATCCGTAAGTCGTTGCAGAACCTCGAGCTGGAAGTGCCCGTTGAAAGCGTGGCCAGCAGCCCGGTCAGCGGCCTGTATGAAGTCAAGCTGCAGGGTGGCCGCGTGCTGTATGCCAGCGGCGACGGCCAGTTCGTGATGCAGGGCTACCTGTTCCAGATCCAGGACGGCAAGCCGGTCAACCTCACCGAAAAGACCGAGCGCCTGGGTATTGCCAAGCTCATCAACGGCATTCCAGCCGCCGAGATGGTGGTTTATCCTGCCAAGGGCGAGACCAAGTCGCACATCACCGTGTTCACCGACACCACCTGCCCGTACTGCCACAAGCTGCACGCCGAGGTGCCCGAACTCAACCGCCGCGGTATCGAAGTGCGCTATGTCGCCTTCCCGCGCCAGGGTCTCGGCTCGCCGGGTGACCAGCAGTTGCAGGCCGTCTGGTGTTCCAGTGACCGCCGTGCGGCGATGGACAAGATGGTCGAGGGTGAGGAAATCAAGGCCGCCAAGTGCGCCAACCCGGTCAGCAAGCAGTTCCAGCTGGGCCAGTCGATCGGCGTCAACGGCACGCCGGCGATCGTCCTTGAAAGCGGCCAGGTCATTCCGGGCTACCAGCCGGCACCGCAGGTCGCCAAGCTGGCGCTGGCCAAGTAATCCAATTCAGTACGCCGTCGTCATGGGGTGACGGCATGTTTCACGGTCGGCATAGGTGTCGGCCGTTCAATGGGGAGTTCACAGTGAAACCGGTCAAAGTAGGCATCTGTGGGTTGGGGACCGTCGGTGGCGGAACCTTCAATGTACTTCAGCGCAACGCCGAGGAGATTGCCCGCCGTGCCGGGCGCGGTATTGAAGTGGCACAGATCGCCATGCGCTCGCAGAACCCGAACTGCCAGATTACCGGTACCCCCATTACCGCTGACGTGTTCGAAGTTGCGAGCAACCCGGAGATCGACATTGTCATCGAGCTGATCGGTGGCTACACCGTGGCTCGCGAACTGGTGCTCAAGGCCATCGAGAACGGCAAGCACGTGGTCACCGCCAACAAGGCGCTGATTGCCGTGCACGGCAACGAAATTTTCGCCAAGGCCCGCGAGAAGGGTGTGATCGTCGCCTTCGAAGCGGCCGTGGCCGGTGGCATCCCGGTGATCAAGGCCATCCGCGAAGGCCTGTCGGCCAACCACATCAACTGGCTGGCCGGCATCATCAACGGCACCGGCAACTTCATTCTCACCGAAATGCGTGAGAAGGGCCGTGCCTTCCCGGATGTGCTGGCCGAAGCCCAGGCGCTGGGGTACGCCGAAGCCGACCCGACCTTCGACGTCGAAGGCATCGATGCCGCGCACAAGCTGACCATTCTCGCCTCGATCGCTTTCGGCATCCCGCTGCAATTCGACAAGGCCTACACCGAAGGCATCACCCAGCTGACCACTGCTGACGTGAATTACGCCGAGGCCCTGGGCTACCGCATCAAGCACCTGGGCGTGGCCCGCCGCACTGCCGAAGGCATTGAGCTGCGCGTACACCCGACGCTGATCCCGGCCGACCGCCTGATCGCCAACGTCAACGGCGTGATGAACGCCGTCATGGTCAACGGCGATGCCGCCGGCTCCACCCTGTACTACGGCGCTGGTGCCGGCATGGAGCCAACCGCTTCGTCGGTGGTCGGCGATGTGGTCGATGTGGTCCGCGCCATGACCTCCGACCCGGAAAACCGCGTGCCGCACCTGGCCTTCCAGCCGGATTCGCTGTCGGCCCACCCTATCCTGCCGATCGAAGCCTGCGAAAGCGCCTACTACCTGCGCATCCAGGCCAAGGATCACCCGGGGGTACTGGCCCAGGTGGCCAGCATCCTCTCGGAGCGTGGCATCAACATCGAGTCGATCATGCAGAAGGAAGCCGAGGAACAGGACGGCCTGGTGCCGATGATCCTGCTGACCCATCGCGTGGTCGAGCAGCGCATCAACGACGCCATCGTCGCCCTGGAAGCCCTGCAGGACGTGGTCGGCAAGGTCGTGCGCATTCGCGTCGAGCAGCTCAACTAACAATAGTGCCGGCGGGCCGCCAGCGCGGCCCCGGCCCCAGCATCGAAGGTTTGCACCCATGCGCTATATCAGTACCCGCGGCCAGGCACCGGCCCTGAATTTCGAAGACGTCCTGCTGGCTGGCCTGGCCAGTGACGGCGGCCTGTACGTCCCGGAAAACCTGCCACGTTTCACCCAGGAAGAAATCGCCTCGTGGGCCGGCCTGCCGTACCACGAACTGGCTTTCCGGGTGATGCGCCCGTTCGTCGAAGGCAGCATCGCCGACGCCGACTTCAAGAAGATCCTCGAAGAAACCTACGGCGAGTTCGCTCACGCCGCCGTTGCCCCGCTGCGTCAGCTGAACAGCAACGAGTGGGTGCTGGAGCTGTTCCACGGCCCGACCCTGGCGTTCAAGGACTTCGCCCTGCAACTGCTCGGCCGCCTGCTCGACCACGTGCTGGCCAAGCGCAACGAGCGCGTGGTGATCATCGGTGCCACCAGCGGTGACACCGGTTCCGCCGCCATCGAAGGCTGCCGCCGTTGCGACAACGTCGACATCTTCATCCTGCACCCGCACCAGCGCGTGTCGGAAGTGCAGCGCCGGCAGATGACCACCATCTTCGGTGACAACATCCACAACATCGCCATCGAAGGCAACTTCGACGACTGCCAGGAAATGGTCAAGGCCAGCTTCGCCGACCAGTCGTTCCTCAAGGGCACCCGCCTGGTTGCGGTCAACTCGATCAACTGGGCGCGGATCATGGCCCAGATCGTCTACTACTTCCACGCTGCCCTGCAGCTGGGTGGCCCGGCGCGTTCCGTGGCGTTCTCGGTACCGACCGGCAACTTCGGCGACATCTTTGCCGGCTACCTGGCACGTAACATGGGCCTGCCGGTCAGCCAGCTGATCGTTGCCACCAACCGCAACGACATCCTGCACCGCTTCATGAGCGGCAACCAGTACGTCAAGGAAACCCTGCACGCGACCCTGTCGCCGTCGATGGACATCATGGTCTCGTCCAACTTCGAGCGCCTGCTGTTCGACCTGCACGGCCGCAACGGTGGCGCCATTGCCGAGCTGATGGCCAACTTCAAGCAAGGTGGCGGCTTCAGCGTCGAGCAAGACCGCTGGACCGAAGCGCGCAAGCTGTTCGACTCGCTGGCAGTGAACGACGAGCAGACCTGCGAAACCATTGCCGAAGTGTTCGCAGCCACCGGTGAAGTCCTCGACCCGCACACCGCGATCGGCGTCAAGGCCGCCCGCGAGTGCCGCCGCAGCCTGGACACGCCGATGGTGGTGCTGGGTACCGCGCACCCGGTCAAGTTCCCGGAAGCGGTGGAGAAGGCCGGTGTGGGCAAGGCACTGGAGCTGCCGGCGCACCTCAGCGACCTGTTCAGCCGTGAAGAGCGTTGCACGGTGCTGGCCAATGACCTGAAGGCTGTGCAGGGCTTTGTCAGCCAGCATGGTAACCGCGGCAAACCGCTGTAAACATTGGGGCCGCTCTGCGGCCCATCGCCGGCAAGCCAGCTCCCACAGGGATTGCCCTTACCCTGGGACTATGCGGTCGGGGTAGGAGCTGGCTTGCCGGCGATGGGCTGCGGAGCAGCCCTGATTCTCCGAATCTTCCCACTGCTCCATCAGAAACATCCTATTCAGGCCGCCCAGGGCAAAGTCTAAATTAGCCGGTCCTCCCATCAGGAGCGGCTCATGCACCAGCCCTACGTGTTGATCCACCAGGCTCGCCCATCCCACCAGATCCTCCTGCACCAGGCCCTCAACGCCCAGGGCATGTTCCATGTGCGCATCAGCGAAACCAGCGCAGACCTCGACGCCTGCCTGAGCGCGGATCGCCGCCCCGACTTGCTGATCCTTGACCACGCCATGCCAACCCGGGCCGGGCTTGCCGTGCTCGAACAGCAGCACCGAACACGCGCTTTGCTGTTTGTCGGCCAGGCTGCTCCCAGGCGCCGCAACCTTGCCCAAGAGGCCAGAAGCCGCGGGCTGTGGGTGCTCGCCGAGCTGCCCTGGCCGCTGTCGATGCCACGCCTGCAGCGTGCCCTGCAAGCAGTGCAGGTAAGCACCTGGCGGCGTATTCAAACTGTCACGTCCGCCCAGCATGCTCACTGAAGCAGCCGCGGTGTAACGAACTTTCCGCTGCGTCTGTTGGTCAGTTCCTCTATATCCCACCACGCAGCGAGTGATCCGGATGGAAAGAATCTGCAGACTGCTCAACGAAGCCCTGACCCCCTATCAGACCCACTTCGGCGTCGCCGATGCCCAGGGTAATCGCCAATTGACCGTTCACGACCGCCTCACCGGTATCACCCTGCGGCGCACGGTCAGCGAGCGCCAGTTGCAGGAGCAACGCCTGTTGATCGATCTGGTGGATGGCCTGCACCGTGACCTGCAGATCGCCGAAGGGCGTTTGCAACCCTGCGTGATCGCGGCGCTGCAGCAACGCCAGCAACCCCATGGAACCTTTGCCTGAGTGGCTTTTCAGAAGTAGCAAGGGCAGTCAGCCAGTGCTTTGCTCCGGCGCTGGCAGGGCTGTCACGGGAAGCCCCCAAGGGCTTTCGCTTGGCCCCGGGCGTGTTTCCCCAGCGCCCGGGGTTTCTTTTGTGGCGCCTGCACCGGCGATAGGGCCGGAACAGGCGATCAGTGGTCTTCGAAGAAGCGCTTGCTCTCTTCCAGGTAGTCTTCCTGCAGCGCCGGGTCCAGCCAGCGTGCATACAGCCCCGGCAACACATCCCGGCGCAGGGCAGGCAGCAGCTGGTCGATGTGCGCAATCGCCTCACGCCCCAACTCACTGTTCGAACAGCCTACATGCAGAAACTGGTAGTGGTTCACTCCCTGTACAGGATGAAACCGGTAGTCGGCCAGTGTTCCGCCTTGCTGCTCGACCAGGTAGCGCACTTCAGGCCAGTAGCCGAGCACCATGCGCAGGCGCCCCAGCTGTTGCATCTGCAGCAGGTTGGCGGTGGCGTCGTTGCCGTAGTGGCGACTGAGCGCGGTGTCGGGTAACTGGCGCAGGATGGCGTCGATCTGCGTGCCGTAGCTGCGCTCGGCGACAACCCCCAGCTTCAGCGGGGTCTTGCTCAGCAGGCCATGCAGGTCTACCTCCTGGCCGTCGAGGTAAGGAGCCACCAGCGTCTCGCTGTCCTTGCGCAGCACCAGGCCGCCACTGAGCACGCCCAGGGAGGGCATGGAAAACCGCACATACTCGGCGCGCTCCGGTGTCCACAGCAGGGTCGGGTCGCAGGTGAAGCTCTTCGGGTCCTGCAGCATCTGGATACCGCGGGCGCGGTTGATCCGCACGATGCTGTGGTCGTACTCGGGCATCTGCCCGATCAGCAGGGGCAACAGCTGGTCGATCACCCCTTGGCCTTTTCCCGGCCCTTCGAAAATGGTGAACGGCGGCAGGTCACGCACCAGCCAGAAGATGCGCTCCTTGGCGCTTGCAGGCTGCAGCAATGCGGGCAGCAGCCCGCACAGCAGGATCAGGTGACGTAGGCAACGGGCAGCGCGCATGGACCAGGGCAGTGCCAGGTTCAGACCGTGCCTGCTGCGCGCAGGCTGGCGATGGCCGCCGCGTCGTAGCCCAGGCTGCCGAGCAGCGCCTCGGTGTGTTCGCCCAGCGCCGGGCCGACCCACTCGGTGGAGCCGGGGGTGTCCGACAGCTTGGGCACGATGCCTGGCATGCGGAACGGCTTGCCGTCCGGCAGTTTGGCCTGCAGGAACATTTCGCGTGCCAGGTACTGCGGGTCGTTGAACATGTCCTCGGCCGAATAGATGCGGCTGGCCGGCACTTCGGCGGTATTCAGCACCTGCATCAGTTGCTCCAGCGGCAGGCTGTTGGCCCAGCGGTCGATGACCCCGTACAGCTCGTCACGGCGCAGGTCGCGGCCATCGTTGGTGGCCAGGGTCGGGTCGTCGGCCAGGTCGGTGCGACCAATGGCCTGCATGAAGCGCTTGAAGATCGCATCGCCGTTGGCGCCGATCTGCACATGCTTGCCGTCGGCGCTGGTGTGGATGGAGGAGGGCGTGATGCCCGGCATGATGTTGCCGGTGCGTTCGCGGATAAAGCCGAACACATCGAACTCCGGGACCATGCTTTCCATCATGGCGAAGATCGCTTCGTACAGGGCCACGTCCACCACCTGGCCCTGGCCGCCGTTGACTTCCCGGTGCCGCAGCGCCATCAGTGCGCCGATCACCCCCCACAGGGCAGCAATCGAGTCACCGATGGAAATGCCCGTGCGCACCGGTGGGCGGTCGTCGAAACCGGTGATGTAGCGCAGGCCGCCCATCGACTCGCCCACGGCGCCGAAGCCCGGCTGGTCCTTCATCGGCCCGGTCTGGCCGAAGCCTGACAGGCGCACCATAACCAGGCGCGGGTTGAGCGCGTGCAGCACATCCCAGCCCAGGCCGAGCTTTTCCAGCACGCCCGGGCGGAAGTTCTCGATCAGGATGTCGGCCTCGGCCAGCAGGCGCTTGAGAATCTCGCGACCCTCGGGGTGCTTGAGGTTGAGGGTAAGTGACTGCTTGTTGCGGGCCTGCACGAACCACCACAGCGAGGTGCCCTCATACAGCTTGCGCCATTTGCGCAACGGGTCGCCGCCATCGGGCGATTCGACCTTGACCACCTCGGCGCCGAATTCGGCACAGATGCGCGAGGCGAACGGGCCAGCGATGAGGGTGCCGAGTTCGACAACTTTGAGGCCGGCGAGGGGTTTGCTGGGCGTAGTCATGGGGCATCCGTGGCAGCTGGGCAGATGCGTGGTTTTATCATAGGTCCGAAGCGGCAGATACTGCTGCGGGGCAACGAAGGGCAGTATCGGTTAGACTGTGCCACTTTTCTTTGCGCAAGAAGCCCGTCGACCATGGCCCAGCCGTCCACCACCTATAAATTCGAACTGAACCTGACCGACCTCGACCGCGGCGTGTACGAAAACGTCCGTCAGACTATCGCCCGCCACCCTTCGGAAACCGAAGAACGCATGGCTGTGCGCCTGCTGGCCTACGCCCTGTGGTACAACGAAAACCTGTCGTTCGGCCGTGGCCTGTCCGATGTGGACGAAGCGGCGCTCTGGGAAAAGAGCCTGGACGATCGCATCCTGCACTGGATTGAAGTGGGCCAGCCGGACGCCGACCGGCTGACCTGGTGCTCGCGCCGCACCGAGCGCACCAGCCTGCTGGCCTACGGCAGCCTGCGTGTATGGCAGAACAAGGTGGTAGATGCGGTCAAGGGCCTGAAGAACCTGAGCATCGCTGCCGTGCCGCAGGAGGTGCTGGAAACCCTCGCCACCGACATGCCCCGTACCATCAAGTGGGACGTGATGATCAGCGAAGGCACCTTGTTTGTCACCGACGACCGTGGCCAGCACGAAGTGCAGCTGGAGTGGCTGCTGGGTGAGCGTGGCTGAAGCCCCCCATGCGTATCGAACCTCGCCCGCTGCCGCCGACCCTGCCATTCCTGGGTAACCTGCCACCCTTGCTGACCCGCCTGTACGCCGCGCGCGGCGTGCAAAGCGAGGCCGAGCTGGACAAAAGCCTCGCGCGCCTGCTGCCGTACCAGCAGCTCAAGGGCATCGAGGCCGGCGTGGATCTGCTGGTCGAGGCTATCGACCAGCGCCAGCGCATCCTCATCGTCGGCGACTTCGATGCCGACGGCGCCACTGCCAGTACTGTCGGCGTGCTGGGCCTGCGCCTGCTGGGCGCGACCCACGTCGACTACCTAGTGCCCAACCGCTTCGAATACGGTTACGGCCTGACCCCGGAAATCGTCGAGGTGGCGCTGCAACGCCAGCCGCAGCTGCTGATCACCGTGGACAACGGCATTTCCAGCGTCGACGGTGTGGCAGCCGCCAAGGCCGCCGGGCTCAAGGTGCTGGTCACCGACCACCACCTGCCGGGCGCGGAGTTGCCCGACGCCGACGCCATCATCAACCCCAACCAGCCGGGCTGCAGTTTCCCGAGCAAGGCGCTGGCCGGGGTAGGGGTGATCTTCTATGTGCTGATGGCCCTGCGTGCGCGCCTGCGCAGCCTGGGGCGCTACGAAACGCAGCCGCAGCCGAACATCGGCGAATTGCTCGACCTGGTAGCCCTGGGCAGCGTCGCGGACGTGGTGCCATTGGACGCCAACAACCGCATCCTGGTGCACCAGGGCCTCGAACGCATTCGCGCCGGCCGCGCCCGGCCGGGGCTCAAGGCCATTCTGGAAGTGGCCCGTCGCGATCACCGGCGCATCACCTCGACCGACCTCGGTTTCATCCTCGGCCCACGGCTGAACGCTGCCGGACGCCTGGACGACATGAGCCTGGGCATCGAATGCCTGCTGTGTGAAGACGCGGCCCTGGCCCAGGACATGGCCCGGCAACTGGACGACCTGAACCAGGACCGCAAGTCCATCGAACAGGGCATGCAGCGCGAGGCCCTGGCGCAGCTCAAGGACCTGCCGGTCGAGTCGATGCCATATGGCCTGTGCCTGTTCGATGCCGACTGGCACCAGGGGGTGATCGGTATTCTGGCGTCGCGCCTGAAGGAGCGTTACCACCGGCCGACCATCGCTTTCGCCGACGCTGGCGAGGGGATGCTCAAAGGGTCGGCGCGCTCGGTGCCGGGGTTCCACATTCGTGATGCCCTGGACGCCGTGGCGGCGCGTCATCCGCAACTGATCAGCAAGTTCGGCGGCCACGCCATGGCGGCGGGCTTGTCGTTGCCTGAAGCCAATTTCCCGGCATTTGCCGAGGCGTTCGACGAAGAAGTGCGACGCCAGCTGCGTGAAGAGGACCTGACCGGGCGCCTGTTGTCCGATGGCAGCCTGGCGGTGGAGGAGTTCCACCTCGACCTGGCCAAGGCCCTGCGCCATGCCGGGCCCTGGGGGCAGCACTTCCCCGAGCCGCTGTTCCATGGCGTGTTCCAGCTGGTGGAGCAGCGCGTGGTGGGCGAGCGGCATCTGAAGGTGGTGCTCAAGAGTGAGTGCGGCTCGGTGCGGCTGGATGGCATTGCCTTCGGTGTCGACCGCGAAGTGTGGCCGAACCCGACGGTGCGTTGGGTCGAGTTGGCGTACAAGCTGGATGTGAACGAGTTTCGTGGTAATGAAAGTGTGCAGCTGATGATTGCCCACATGGAGCCGCGCTGACTGCAAGTACCGTAGCTCCCACAGGTACCTCATTGCCTTCAGGCCTTGTGATATCCCTGTGGGAGCGGGTTTACCCGCGAACACCGGCGCAGCCGGTGCCATGCACCGCGTCGCCTGCTTCGCGGGCATGCCCGCTCCCACAGGGCCCGCGCCGGGCTCAAGGCTTGCGTTGTACCTGTGGGAGCGGGTTTACCCGCGAACACCGGCGAAGCCGGTGCCATGCACCAAGTCGCATTCTTCGCGGGTAAACCCGCTCCCACAAGGCTCTGCGGCGAGCTGGCCAATGTGCCCCATGTGCGATCGATGAGCACAGCAAACTCAGCGCGCCATACCTAACTCGGCATCATCCATCAGCGCCTTGGCCATCGCACTGAGATAATGCGCAGCCCAGATCATCATGGGTTTCTCATCCATCAGCCCGACGATGGTCAACTCCCGTACATAGCCCATCAGTTCCGAAGCCTGATCACGGGCGTCTCGGCACGGAATGCCCGCTTCGATGCGAAATAATGGGTGGGTCTGGTTTTCACCTTGAAAGAAAGTGGTCTTGCCGACGGTGAATTGGGTGTCTTCTGTAGTCATTTTTATAGCAATTCCTTGAAGGTTGAAGGAGTTGCCACCGCCGTTTCCACACGAAAGGCGGCAACTGTATGCAGGGTGGAAAACCGGCCTTCAAGGAACCCGGTAGGCCAAACGGCCTCCCGCACACAGCTGCCATTACGACAGGCACTTGAAGATTGACCGGGTTTCCACACCCGCATCGCTAGATTTCAGCGACCCAGTAAGCCTAAGTGGCGGTGTATCCGGGAACAATCAGATGCCTGTCGACAGAACGTGTAGGGTATTTCCTCAGGTCAGGCATCACCAGATCTGAGTCGTAGGGGATATCTGAAATACCTGTCAGAGTGCCTGCCTGTAGCGGCGGTCAGGGCTGCCAGGTGCCTGCCTTGAGAGTGATGTCGCCTGTGAGATCGAGCGCCGCCCGCGCGGCGCTTCGCGGGGCAAGCCCGCTCCCACATTTGTTGCAACGTGCCAAACCTGTCAGGCCATGGTTGCCCGCTTTGTTGGCCTGACGATGTCTCCCCGTTGGCGCGGCTGCCGCCCCACATGTCTTTGGTCATGCGCCAAGGCTGACGACCATGGCCTTGCAGGCATGGCCACGTTGCAACAAATGTGGGAGCGGGCTTGCCCCGCGAAGCGCCGCGTGGGCGGCGCTCGATCTCATAGGCGACATCACTCTCGATCCAAACACCCCGCCCCCCACCCGAAATCCCATTGAACCTCCCCCCCAACCATTCTGGTCTAGTCTGAAGTTATGACCGGACCTGGGCCAGGGACGTGCAATTGAGTGTCCGGGCCGGATCACCATTGGAGTCCTTGGGAGGTGCCCTCATGAGCCTGCTGCTCGAGCCTTACACCCTGCGTCAGCTGACCCTGCCCAACCGCATCGCCGTTTCGCCGATGTGCCAGTATTCCGCCGTCGATGGCCTGGCCAACGACTGGCACCTTGTTCATCTGGGCAGCCGCGCCGTGGGTGGCGCGGGCCTGGTAATCACTGAAGCCGTGGCGGTGACTGCCGATGGTCGCATTACCGCCGAAGACCTCGGCCTGTGGAATGACGCTCAGATCGCCCCGCTGCAACGCATCACCCGTTTCATCACCGCCCAGGGGGGCGTGCCCGGTATCCAGCTGGCTCACGCCGGGCGCAAGGCCAGCACCTATCGCCCGTGGCTGGGCAAGCAAGGCAGCGTCAAGCTCGAGGAGGGCGGCTGGCAGCCGGTAGGGCCGTCGAAGATCGCCTTCGATCCGCAACACACACCGCCACGCGAGCTGACCCATGACGAAATCCAGGATGTGATCGCCGCCTTCGTCGCTTCGACCGAGCGTGCCCTGAAGGCCGGTTTCAAGGTGGTCGAGATCCACGCCGCCCATGGCTACCTGTTGCACCAGTTCCTGTCACCGTTGAGCAACCAGCGTCGCGACGAGTACGGCAGCAGTTTCGAAAACCGTATCCGCCTGACCCTGCAGGTGGTCGAGGCTGTGCGCAAGGTCTGGCCTGCCGAGTTACCGCTGTTCGTGCGGGTATCGGCGACCGACTGGGTCGAGGACGGCTGGAACCCGGATGAAACCGTCGAACTGGCCCGCCGCCTGCGTGGCTTGGGCGTCGACCTGATCGACGTGTCCTCCGGCGGCACCTCGGTCAATGCCGAAATCCCCACAGGGCCCGGCTACCAGACCCGCTTCGCCGAGCGTGTGCGCAAGGAATCGGAAATTGCCACCGGCACCGTGGGCATGATCACCGAACCGGCCCAGGCCGAGCACATTCTGCGCACCGGCCAGGCCGACATCATCTTCCTCGCCCGCGAACTGCTGCGCGACCCGTACTGGCCGCTGCATGCTGACGACGACCTGGGCGGCAACAAAGCTACTTGGCCTGCGCAATACCAGCGCGCCACCAGCCGGGCCAACCCGATTCACGAGTCGGACTTGCGGGATTGACCTGACCCAAGCATTACGCTCCTACACGGTATTGCACCGCCTTTGAATGCGGTGCGGTATCTGTGGGAGCGGGCATGCCCGCGAAGAAGGCGACTCGGTGTATGGCACCGGCTTTGCCGGTGTTCGCGGGTGAACCCGCTCCCACAGAGGTCGCGCAAAGTCAGGCGTTGATACTTACTCCTTTTCTATTTACTTCCAAATAGTCGTCCACTGCCTCTTTGAACGCGGCAGGCAATAGCCTGCGCGACCGAGCGTGAAACCCGACGATATCGCAAGTTGTGCAAAGGTGCCCGACCCATGAATGGTCTTCCTTGCTGTATTTCACCTTTGCTCGTTGCCCTCGATATTCCATGTCATCCAGCCTCGTGATAATCCAGTTTCGATGACTACAAGCTAAAGGATGTGGCATTAGGAATGGGCCGAACCGATTGCAGGAAAGCTCCTGGGCTGAGGTGCCGGTCTCAACCCAGGCTTTACCCTTAATGCTTGATCATCACATGCCGCACACAGGTGTAGTCCTCCAGCCCATACATCGACATGTCCTTGCCATACCCCGAATGCTTCTGCCCGCCATGGGGCATTTCGCTGACCAGCATGAAGTGGGTGTTCACCCATGTGCAGCCATACTGCAGGCGCGCCGCCAGGCGGTGGGCGCGGCCGGTGTCGCGGGTCCAGACCGATGAGGCCAGGCCGTAGTTGGAGTCGTTGGCCCATTCCAGCGCCTGCGCTTCGTCGCTGAAGCGGGTCACCGACACCACCGGGCCGAACACTTCATTGCGCACGATTTCGTCATCCTGCAGCGCATCGGCCAGCACCGTCGGCTCGAAGAAGAAACCGTCGCCATCAATTGCCTTGCCACCCGTCACCAGGCGAATGTGCGGCTGGGCAACCGCGCGTTGCACAAGGCCCGCGACCTTGTCGCGGTGCTGGGCGCTGATCAGTGGCCCCAGTTCGGTGTCCTCGGCTTCCTGCAGGCCCGGCTTGAGGCTGGCCACTGCGGCCCCCAGGCGTTCGACGAAACGCTCGTAGATGCCATCCTGCACATACAGCCGACAGGCCGCGGTGCAGTCCTGGCCGGCGTTGTAAAAGCCGAAGGTACGGATGCCGTCGATGGCCGCGTCGATGTCGGCATCGTCGAACACCAGCACCGGGGCCTTGCCGCCCAGTTCCATGTGCATGCGTTTTACGCTGTCGGCGGTGGCGCTGATGATGTGCGCGCCGGTGGGGATCGAGCCGGTCAGCGACACCATGCGCACCTTGGGGTGGTTGACCAGCGGGTTGCCGACCGTCTGGCCACGGCCGAAGAGGATGTTCAGCACCCCCGGTGGCAGCAGGTCCTGGGCCAGTTCACCGAGGCGCAGGGCGGTCAGCGGGGTCAGTTCGGAGGGCTTGATCACCACCGTGTTGCCGGCAGCCAGGGCCGGGGCGATCTTCCACGCCAGCATCATCAACGGGTAGTTCCACGGCGCGATCGAGGCCACCACGCCCAGCGGGTCACGGCGGATCATCGATGTGTGGCCCGGCAGGTACTCGCCGGCTGCCGAGCCGCCCAGGCAGCGTGCTGCACCGGCAAAGTAGCGGAACACGTCGGCAATTGCCGGGATCTCGTCATTCAGCGCGGCGCTCAGCGGCTTGCCGCAGTTCTGCGATTCCAGCCGGGCCAGTTCATCGCCATGGGCTTCGATTGTGTCGGCTAGCGCCAGCAAGGCTTGCGAGCGGTCCTTGGGGCTGGTTTGCGACCAGCTGTCGAAGGCCTGGTCGGCAGCGCGCACGGCGCTGTCCACCTGGGCATCGCTGGCTTCGTTGATTTGCGCCAGGGCAGTGCCCAGCGCCGGGTTGAGCACGGTCCAGGCCGGGCCTTGGCCAGCGACCAGCTGGCCATTGATCAGCATCTGCGTTTGCATCGGGGACTCCTCCAGGGTCATTTGCCACTGCCCGCGACGCTTTCGCCGCCACGGGTCAGGTAATAGGCGCCAAGGATTGGCAGCATGGTCACCAGCATCACCAGCATGGCGACCACGTTGGTCACCGGCACGTCGCGCGGGCGGCTGAGCTGGTTGAGCAGCCAGATCGGCAGGGTGCGTTCGTGGCCGGCGGTGAAGGTGGTGACGATGATTTCGTCGAACGACAGGGCAAAGGCCAGCATGCCGCCGGCCAGCAGCGCCGAGCCGAGGTTGGGCAGGATGATGTAGCGGAAGGTCTGCCAGCCGTCGGCGCCCAGGTCCATCGAGGCTTCGATCAGGCTCTGCGAAGTACGCCGCAGGCGGGCGATCACGTTGTTGTAGACGATCACCACGCAGAACGTGGCGTGGCCGACCACGATGGTGAACAGGCCGGGCTCTATCCCTAAGGTCTTGAACGCCGAGAGCAGGGCGATGCCGGTGATGATGCCGGGCAGGGCGATGGGCAGGATCAGCATCAGCGAAATGCTCTCCTTGCCGAAAAAGCTGCGCCGGTACAGCGCCGCCGAGGCCAGCGTGCCGAGCACCAGGGCGATCAGCGTGGCCAGGCAGGCCACCTGCAGCGACAGCTTGATCGCCTCCAGCACATCGGGCCGGGCGAAGGCCACGGCGAACCACTTCAGGGTAAAGCCCTTGGGCGGGAAGCTGAACGCTGCGTCTTCGGTGTTGAAGGCATACAGGAAGATGATCAGGATCGGGAAGTGCAGGAACAGCAACCCGCCCCAGGCCGCCAGGCGCAGCCCGATCGAGGCATTTTCAGAGTGCATCGAAGGCCCCCAGGCGCTTGACGATGGAAAGGTACACCGCGATCAGCACGATCGGCACCAGGGTGAACGCGGCGGCCATCGGCATGTTGCCGATCGCCCCTTGCTGGGCATAGACCATGCTCCCGATGAAGTAACCGGGCGGGCCGACCAGCTGTGGCACGATGAAGTCGCCCAGGGTCAGCGAGAAGGTAAAGATCGAGCCGGCGGCAATGCCCGGGATCGACAGCGGCAGGATTACTTGCACGAAGGTTTGCCCGGGCCGCGCGCCGAGGTCTGCCGAGGCCTGCAACAGCGACGGCGGCAAGCGTTCCAGCGAGGCCTGGATCGGCAGGATCATGAACGGCAGCCAGATGTACACGAACACCATGAAGCGCCCCAGGTGTGAAGTCGACAGCGTGCTGCCGCCAACGCCCGGCAGCGCCAGCACCGTTTGCAGCAGGGCATCCAGGTGCAGCTGCTGGACGAACCACTGGGCCACGCCGCCCTTGGCCAGCAGCAGGGTCCAGGCGTAGGTCTTGACGATGTAGCTGGCCCACATCGGCATCATCACCGCGATGTAGAAAAACGCCTTGGTCTTGCCGCTGGTGTAGCGCGCCATGTAGTAGGCGATGGGGAAGGCCAGTACCGCACTGGCCAGCGACACCGCCAGTGCCATGCCCAGGGTGCGCAGGATGATGTCGAAGTTCGACGGGTTGAACAGCGCGGCGAAATTGCCCAGGGTCAGGTCCGGGGTTACCGCCATGGTGAAGTCGTCAAAGGTATAGAAACCCTGCCACAGCAGGTTCAGCAGCGAGCCCAGGTAGATCGCGCCGAACCAGGTCAGCGGCGGTATCAGCAGCAGCGCCAGGTACAGGTTGGGGCGCCGGTACAGCAGGTTGGACAGGCTGCGCAGTGTGCTCATGTCAGCGGCCCTCGGTTTCCCGCAGCACCGTCATGGCTTCACGGGGCCAGTGTGCCTGTACCCGTTGCCCGGGTTGCCAGGCCTGTGCCTGCGCCTGCCAGCGGTCGTTGGCCTGGCTCACCGCCAGTAGCTGGCCGCTGTCCAGTTGCAGCTCGTAGCGGGTGGCACTGCCCTGGTACTGGATATCGTGCAGCAGGCCGCTGACCTGGACATGCTGACCGGCTGTGGCCGGGTCGCCGAGACGGATGTGTTCGGGGCGGATGGAGAAGGGCGCCGGGCTGCCATTGAGCAGCGTGGCCAGCTCGCCGCGCACAACGTTGGAGGTGCCGACGAATTCGGCAACGAAGGGGGTGGCCGGTTGCATGTACAGATTGCGCGGGGTGTCGACCTGCTCGATGCGGCCACGGTTGAACACCGCCACCCGGTCGGACATCGACAGCGCCTCCGTCTGGTCATGGGTGACGAAAATGAAGGTGATACCCAGCTGGCGCTGCAGCTTTTTCAGCTCGCCCTGCATCTGTTCGCGCAACTTCAGGTCCAGCGCGCCCAGCGGCTCGTCCAGCAGCAGGACCCGTGGCCGGTTGACCAGCGCGCGGGCCAGGGCCACGCGTTGGCGTTGGCCGCCGGACAGCTGCGCCGGCTTGCGCGCGCCGTAGCCGGCCAGGGCCACCATGGCCAGGGCTTCTTCGGCGCGGCTGTGGCGTTCGGCCTTGGCCACGCCTTTTACCTTCAGGCCGTAGGCGATGTTGTCCAGTACGTTCATGTGCGGGAACAGTGCATAGTCCTGGAATACGGTGTTGACGTCGCGCTGGTAGGGCGGCACGCCGGCGGCTTCGACGCCGTGGATGCGGATCGAACCGCTGGTGGGTTGCTCGAAGCCGGCGATCAGGCGCAGGCAGGTGGTCTTGCCCGAGCCAGAGGGGCCGAGCATGGAGAAGAATTCGCCATCGATGATGTCGATGCTGACCTGGTCGACGGCCTTGACCTCGCCGAAAGTGCGGGAAACCTGGGTGAACTGGACGGCTAGGGGCATGCATGGGCTCCGGACAACTGGCTTACTCCTGTGTCGGCCTCTTCGCGGGCTTGCCCGCTCCCACAAGTTGCTCACCGCCTGTAAGGGTGGTGCTTTACCTGTGGGAGCGGGTTCACCCGCGAAGAGGCCGGCACAGGCATTCAGGCAACCTCAGCGCCCACCCATGATCGCAATGTAATCCTGGGTCCAGCGGCTATACGGCACGAACTTGCCCCCCTGGGCCTGCGGGGTTTTCCAGAAGGCGATCTTGTCGAAGTTGTCGAAGCCATTGGTCTTGCAACCTTCGGCCCCCAGCAGCTCGCTGCCGGTGCAGGCCGCCGGTACCGCCGGCAACGAACCGAACCAGGCCGCCACATCACCCTGTACCTTCGGCTGCAGCGACCAGTCCATCCACTTGTAGGCACAGTTGGGGTGCTTGGCCTCGCTGTGCAGCATGGTGGTGTCGGCCCAGCCGGTCGCGCCTTCCTTGGGAATGGTCGAGGCCACGGGCTGTTTCTCGGCCTTCAGGCCATTGACCATGTAACCCCAGGAGCTGGAGGCGACCACGCCTTCGTTCTTCACGTCGCTCATCTGCACCGTGGCGTCATGCCAGTAGCGATGGATCAGCGGTTGCTGCTGGCGCAGCAGTTCCAGCACGGCCTTGTACTGCGCTTCGCTCAGCTCGTACGGGTCCTGGATGCCCAGCTCCGGCTTGGCCGTCTTCAGGTACAACGCCGCGTCGGCGATGTAGATCGGCCCATCGTAGGCCTGCACGCGGCCTTTGTTCGGCTTGCCGTCGGGCAGGTTCTGCGGCTCGAACAGCACACCCCAGCTGGTGGGCGCCTGCTTGAACACGTCGGTGTTGTACAGCAGCACGTTCGGCCCCCACTGGTACGGGGTACCGTAGACCTGCTTGTCGACTACGTACCAGCTACCGTTCTGCAACCGTGGGTCGATGTTCTTCCAGTTGGGGATCAAGGCGGTGTTGATCGGCTGTACCCGCTTGCCCGCGATCAGCCGCAGCGAGGCATCGCCCGAGGCGGTGACCAGGTCATAACCGCCCTTGGTCATCAGGCTGACCATCTCGTCCGAGGTGGCAGCGGTCTTGACGCTGACCTTGCAGCCGGTTTCCTTCTCGAAGCCGCTCACCCAGTCGTAGGCCTTGTCGCTTTCACCGCGCTCGATGTAGCCGGGCCAGGCGACGATGTCCAGGCGGCCCTCGCCGGGCCCCAGGGCCTTGGGCGGTTCGCCAGCCTGCAGGCTGGCGCTGGCCAGCACGGCGCAGGCGGTGGCGCCGAGCAATGCGGTCTTGTGCACTGACATGGTGTTCCCTCTTCTTGGAGATTTTGGTCGGGGCAGTCATCAAGCAAGCCTGAAGCGATCGTTGTAAGCGTAGTGCGATTGCGTGCGGTGTTGGCGATATCGAGTCTAGTTGGCTTTTTGCCAGCCAATGCAACATCCGGAAGCAAATCCCCCCATGGCGATCGGGCAGGCAGGGCTTAACCTGACGGCTCCCTTGGCCAACGTGGAGACCGTTTGATGAATACCCGGGGATTGCTCGACCAGTTGCTCAAGTCCGGCCAGGACTTGCTCGCCAGCCAGGCCGGCAAGGGCAGCTCTGGCAAGCCTGGTACCAGTGCCGGCGGCCTTGGCAGCCTGCTTTCCGGTGCCGGTGGCGGTGCCTTGGCGGCGGGCGCCATGGGCTTGCTGCTGGGCAGCAGGAAAGCCCGCAAATATGGCGGCAAGGCCCTCACCTATGGTGGCCTGGCGGCACTCGGTGTGCTGGCCTACAAGGCCTACGGCAACTGGCAGGCGCGCCAGCAGGTAGCCGCCGCCGAGCCACAGACCGTCGACCGCTTGCCGCCGGCCCAGGCCGAACAGCACAGCCAGGCGGTGCTGCGGGCGCTGGTGGCGGCGGCCAAGTCCGATGGCCACATCGACGAACGCGAGCGAGCGTTGATCGAGGGCGAATTCACCCGCCTGGACACTGACCGCGAATTGCAGCACTGGCTGCATGCCGAGCTGAACAAACCACTGGACCCGGCCGAAGTGGCCCGTGCCGCGCAAACGCCGGAGATGGCCGCCGAGATGTACCTGGCCAGCGTGATGATGGTCGACCAGGAAAACTTCATGGAGCGCGCCTACCTGGACGAACTGGCCCGCCAGCTGCGCCTGGACCCTGCCCTGCGTCAGGAACTGGAAAGCCAGGCAAGGCTTGCCGCCGGCCAATAGGCGCGGCCTTTGTGGGAGCGGCCTTGTGCCGCGAATGGGCCGCTCCCACAAGAAATGCGCCTTTTCAGGGAGAGCAAATGACCTGTCCATCAGGCAGGTTACCTGGTCACTCCACATTTCAGCCGCATGACCGCTGGGCGCCTGGGCTATACTTCGGCGATTTTCCCGCTCGTTGTGAATTCCTGAGGGCTGAATGTGAAGAACTGGACCTTGCGCCAACGGATCCTGGCAAGTTTCGCCGTGATCATCGCCATCATGCTGCTGATGATCGTGGCCGCCTACTCGCGGTTGGCGACCATCGCATCCGCCGAGCAGGCAGTGGGCAGCGACAGCATTCCCGGGGTGTACTACAGCTCGATGATCCGTAGCGCCTGGGTCGACAGCTATGTCACCAGCCAGCAACTGGTGGGCCTGTCCAACCGTCGTGAAATCACCTCGGCCGACATGGAGCTGTTCAAAGGTTTCGAGGACCGCCTGAAGCAGTACATGGCGAGTTACCAGGCTACGATCCTGAGTCAAGCCGACCAGAGCCACTTCAACACCTTCGTGAAACTCGAAGAAAACTACATGAAGATCGTCGGCCAGGTACTGGAAGCCTACCGTCAGCACGACTATGACGAAGCCCAGCGGTTGATCAACGAGGTGCTCACCCCGGCCTGGGTCAATGGGCGCAAGCATCTGAACCAGGTTATTGAAGACAATCGGACCTCTGCTGAAACCGCCACCAACGAAATTGTCAACGCCGTGAGCACGGCCAAGGGCAGCATGGTGGTTTCGCTGTTGCTGGCGATCATCGCCGCGGGCATTTGCGGCCTGCTGCTGCTGCGCGCCATCACTGCCCCCGTGCAGCGCATTGTCCATGCCCTGGACAAACTGCGCTCGGGTGACCTGAGCATGCGTCTGAGCCTGGACCGCAAGGACGAGTTTGGCGCCATCGAAAGCGGCTTCAACGAAATGGCCGAGGCCTTGGCCAACCTGGTGTCCCAGGCCCAGCGTTCGTCGGTGCAGGTGACCACCTCGGTGACCGAAATCGCCGCCACCTCCAAGCAACAGCAGGCCACTGCCACCGAAACCGCCGCCACCACCACCGAAATCGGTGCCACCTCGCGTGAGATTGCCGCCACCTCGCGTGACCTGGTGCGCACCATGAGCGAAGTCACCTCGGCCGCCGATCAGGCCTCCAGCCTGGCTGGCTCCGGCCAGCAGGGGCTGGCGCGCATGGAAGAAACCATGCACCAGGTGATGGGCGCCGCCGACCTGGTCAATGCCAAACTGGGCATCCTCAACGAAAAGGCCAGCAACATCACCCAGATGGTGGTGACCATCGTCAAGGTCGCCGACCAGACCAACCTGCTGTCGCTCAACGCTGCCATCGAAGCGGAAAAGGCCGGCGAGTACGGCCGCGGCTTTGCCGTGGTGGCCACTGAAGTGCGCCGCCTGGCCGACCAGACTGCCGTGGCCACCTACGACATCGAGCAGATGGTGCGCGAGATCCAGTCGGCGGTGTCGGCAGGGGTCATGGGCATGGACAAGTTTTCCGAAGAAGTACGCCGCGGCATGTTCGAGGTGCAGCAGGTGGGCGAGCAGCTCAGCCAGATCATCCACCAGGTGCAGGCCCTGGCGCCGCGCGTGCTGATGGTCAACGAGGGCATGCAGGCCCAGGCCACGGGTGCCGAGCAGATCAACCAGGCGCTGGCCCAGCTCAGCGATGCCAGCACCCAGACCGTCGAGTCGCTGCGCCAGGCCAGTTTCGCCATCGATGAGCTGAGCCAGGTGGCCGCGGGCCTGCGTGGCGGCGTGTCGCGCTTCAAAGTCTGACTGCGATGGACGACTTGCAAACGCGCGCCGCGCGGGCGGGCAACGCGAAGGGGGCGTTGTATCTACAGTTTCGCATCCGCGAGCAACGCTTTGCCCTGAGCGTGTACGAGGTGATCGAGGTGCTGCCACAGCAGCCACTCAAGCCGATCGCCAAGGCGCCTGCCTGGGTCGCAGGCATCCTTGCACACCGAGGCCTGCTGGTGCCGGTGGTCGACCTGGCGGCATTGAGTTTCGGCCAGCCGGCAGCGCAGCGCACCAGTACCCGCCTGGTGCTGGTGCACTACCGAGGCGGCTTGCAGCTTGGCCTGATCCTGGAGCAGGCCACCGAAACCCTGCGTTGCCACCCCGACGAGTTTCAGCCGTATGGCGTGGACAGCGGCGAAGCCCCGTACCTTGGCCCGGTGCGTCAGGATGAGCAGGGCTTGTTGCAGCGCATCGAAGTCAACGAACTGTTGCCAGATGCCGTGCACGAGTTGCTGTACGTGAATGATCCGACAGGGATGCCGACATGATCGAACAGCGTTTTTTCCGTTTCTTGCGCGAACGCATCGGCCTGGACGTGGAGTCGGTGGGCGCGCCCATGGTCGAGCGTGCGCTGCGCCAGCGTTGCGTAGCCGTGAACGCCGCGGACCTGGATGATTACTGGCTGCACCTGCAGCAGTCGATGGATGAGCAACAGGCGCTGATCGAAGCCGTCATCGTCCCGGAAACCTGGTTTTTCCGTTACCCCGAATCCTTCACCGCCCTGGCCCGCCTGGCGCACAAACGCCTGGCCGAGCTGGCCGGGGCGCGCCCGCTGCGCTTGCTCAGTTTGCCTTGCTCGACCGGCGAGGAGCCCTATTCGCTGGCGATGGCCTTGCTCGACGCCGGTATCGCGCCGGGGGCGTTCATGATCGACGGCATGGACATCAGCCCCAGTTCCGTGGCCAAGGCCGGGCAGGCCGTATATGGGCGCAATGCCTTCCGTGGCAGCGACCTGGGCTTTCGTGCGCGTTACTTCCATGCCCTTGACGAAGGTCACCAACTGCATGAGCGGGTGCGCGAGCAAGTCAGCCTGCAAGTAGGTAACGTGCTCGACCCGGCGCTGGCCAGCCGCGATGGCCTGTACGACTTCGTGTTCTGCCGTAACCTGCTGATCTATTTCGACGTGCCGACCCAGCAACGGGTATTCGAGGTGCTCAAGCGTCTGTTGCATCCACAGGGCGTGCTGTTCATCGGCCCGGCCGAAGGTAGCTTGTTGGCGCGGTTGGGCATGCGCCCGCTGGGGATTGCCCAGTCGTTCGCCTACGTGCGCGAGGAAGGCGGTGGCGCTGCGCTGGTTACGCCACCGGTGCAGCCCTCGCGGGGCGCAGTGCCAACACTGGCCAAGCCGGGCTCTTTACAACCGAGCGCAGCGTTGCCGCGCCCACTGCGCGTGCTGCCCGTGGCCGCCAAGCCAGCGCCGGCCCGCGAGCACAGGCGTGAGGAGGCAAGCGAGTTGCTGGCCAGCATTGCCCGGCTTGCCAATGCCGGCGCCAGCGAACCGGCCCGTGCCGAATGTCAGCGCTACCTGGACCAGTTCGCGCCTTCGGCGCAGGTGTACTACTGGCTTGGGCTGCTCAGCGATACCGAGGGCGATGCACAGCAGGCATTGACCCATTATCGCAAAGCCCTGTACCTGGAACCACAGCACCCCGAGGCGCTGGTGCATCTGGCGGCCTTGCTGGCGGCCCAGGGCGACCTGGCCGGTGCCCGGCGCCTGCAGGAGCGCGCCGCGAGGGTTGGCCGGGAGTCTGAACGATGAAGGAAGCCGCGATGCAGTTGCTCGCCGAGGATGACGCGCACATCGACGACTGCTGGAACCGCATAGGCGTGCACGGCGACAAACAGTGCCCGCTGCTGGAGCGTCACGTTCACTGCCGCAACTGCGAGGTCTATGCCGCTGCTGCCACTCGCCTGCTCGACCGCTATGCGTTGATGCAGGACCACCAGGCTGCCGTGGCGCCGCCGGTCGAGGAAAGCAGTGGCCGCTCCATGCTGCTGTTCCGCCTGGGTGAAGAGTGGCTGGCGCTGGCCACTGCCTGCCTGGCCGAAATTGCCCCGTTGCAAGCGGTGCATTCGCTGCCGCACCAGCGCTCGCGGGTGTTGCTTGGGGTGGCCAACGTGCGCGGTGCGCTGGTGCCATGCCTGTCACTGGCCGACCTGCTGGGTGTGCAGGCCAGCGCTGGCGAACCACGCAGCGGCCGATCGATGCCGCGCATGCTGATCCTGGCCGCCAAGGGTGGGCCGGTAGTGATGGCGGTCGAGGAGATCGACGGCATTCACCGGCTCGACCCGCTGCTGCTGGGCAGTGGCCAGGACGCCACCCACTTCACCGCTGCGGTCCTGCAATGGCGCGGCCGTAGCGTGCGAGTGCTGGACGATCAACACTTACTGTCTGCCGTGCAGCGGAGCCTGTCATGACCCCAGAGCAAATGCGCGACGCATCGTTGCTCGAACTGTTCAGCCTGGAGGCCGAGGCGCAGACCCAGGTGCTCAGCGTCGGCCTGATGGCGCTGGAACGTAACCCTACGCAGGCCGACCAGCTCGAGGCTTGCATGCGTGCCGCCCACTCGCTGAAGGGGGCGGCGCGGATCGTCGGGGTGGACGAGGGTGTCAGCGTCGCCCACGTCATGGAAGACTGCCTGGTAGCTGCCCAGGAGGGCCGCCTGCGTCTGAGCGCCGAGCACATCGACGCCCTGTTGCAGGGCACTGACCTGCTGATGCGCATCGCTACGCCTGGCGACACCGGGGCGCAGGCGACCCTGCCGGTGTTCCTCGCGCAAATGGCCAACCTGCTCGACCCGGGAGCGGCAGTCATGCCCCCCATGCCACCAGCCTTGCCAGCAGTGTCGGAAACGCCGGTGCAAGCAGTGCAAGCCGAAGCTTTTCCGTTGCCTGTCGAGCCCTTGGAGCCCGAACCTGATCCTGCCCTGCATCGCAAGGCCGGCAAGCGCGCGGGCGAAGGTACGGAACGGGTATTGCGGGTAACCGCCGACCGCCTCAACAGCCTGCTCGACCTGTCCAGCAAGTCGTTGGTGGAAACCCAGCGGCTCAAGCCTTACCTGGCCACGCTGCAGCGCCTCAAGCGCATGCACGGCCAGGGCATGCAGGCGCTCGACGGCCTGCGCATGCAGCTGGAGGACAGTGGCCAGAGCAGCGAGGTGCTCGAAGCCCTGGCACAGACCCAGCGCCTGCTGGCGGAAACCCAGCAGATCCTGCAGCAGCAGGCTAGCGACCTGGACGAGTTCGGCTGGCAGGCCAGCCAGCGCGCGCAACTGCTGTACGACACTGCGCTGGCCTGCCGGATGCGGCCGTTTGCCGATGTGTTGACCGGCCAGAGCCGCATGGTGCGGGACCTTGGCCGCTCGCTGGGCAAGCCGGTGCGCCTGCTGGTGGAAGGGGAGAAGACCCAGGTCGACCGCGATGTGCTGGAAAAGCTCGAAGCGCCGCTGACCCACCTGTTGCGCAACGCGGTCGATCACGGCATCGAACTGCCCGAGCGTCGTCTGCTGGCGGGCAAGGCGGAGGAGGGCGTGATTCGTCTGCGGGCCTCGCACCAGGCCGGTATGCTCAGCCTGGAACTGATCGACGACGGTGCCGGCATCGACCTCGAGCGCCTGCGCAGCAGCATCGTCGAGCGTGCCCTGTCGCCCGCCGACACGGTGGCGCGGATGAGCGAGGCAGAGTTACTGACGTTCCTGTTCCTGCCTGGTTTCAGCCTGCGCGACAAGGTCACCGAGGTGTCCGGCCGCGGCGTGGGCCTGGATGCGGTGCAGCACATGATCCGTGAGCTGCGCGGTTCGATCGAGCTGACCCAGCTGGCCGGGCAGGGCTGCCGTTTCCACCTGCAGGTGCCGCTGACTCTGTCGGTGGTGCGCAGCCTGGTGGTCGAGGTGGGGGGCGAGGCCTATGCCTTCCCGCTCGCCCATATCGAGCGCACGCTGAACGTGAGCGCCGAAGAGATCGTGCAGATCGAAGGGCGCCAGCATTTCTGGCATGAAGGCCGGCACATCGGCCTGGTCGCGGCCAGCCAGCTGCTCAACCGCCCGGCAGGGCAAGCGCAGGAGAGCAGCTTGCGGGTGGTGGTGATCCGCGAGCGCGAGCAACTGTATGGCGTGGCCGTGGAGCGGTTGGTAGGCGAGCGGGTGCTGGTGGTGATGCCGCTCGACCCACGGCTGGGCAAGGTGAAGGACATTTCCTCCGGCGCCTTGCTCGACGATGGCTCGGTGGTGCTGATCGTCGATGTCGAGGACCTGCTGCGCTCGGTGGAAAAACTGCTCAGCACCGGCAGCCTGGAGCGCATCGAACGCGGCGGCAGCGGTGCCCGTGGCGTGGCGCGCCAGCGCATCCTGGTGGTTGACGACTCGCTGACCGTGCGTGAACTGCAGCGCAAGCTGCTCGGCAACCGTGGCTACGACGTAGCGGTGGCAGTGGATGGCATGGACGGCTGGAACGCCCTGCGTGGCGAGGACTTCGACCTGCTGATCACCGACATCGACATGCCACGCATGGACGGCATCGAGCTGGTCACCCTGGTGCGCCGCGACCAGCGCCTGCAATCGCTGCCGGTGATGGTGGTGTCCTACAAGGACCGTGAGGAAGATCGACGGCGTGGCCTGGATGCCGGCGCCGACTACTATTTGGCAAAGGCCAGTTTCCACGACGATGCATTGCTGGATGCTGTGGTTGAGCTGATCGGAGGTGCTCAGGGATGAAGATCGCCATCGTCAACGACATGCCCATGGCCGTCGAGGCGCTGCGCCGGGTAGTCGCTTTCGAGCCCGCGCACCAGGTCATATGGGTGGCCGGCAATGGCGCCGAGGCGGTGCAGCGCTGCACCGAGCAGCAGCCAGACCTGATTCTCATGGACCTGATCATGCCGGTGATGGACGGTGTCGAGGCCACCCGGCGGATCATGGCCGAGACCCCGTGCGCCATCGTCATCGTCACGGTCGACCGCAAGCAGAACATGCACCGGGTGTTCGAGGCCATGGGCCACGGCGCCCTTGATGTGGTCGACACGCCGGCGCTGGGGGCGGGTGATCCGCGCGAAGCGGCAGCGCCTCTGCTGCGCAAGATCCTCAACATAAGCTGGCTGATTGGCCAGCAGCGCGCACCGGCTACCCGCCCGGTCGCCGCGCCTGTGCGGGCAGCGTCCCAGCACCGTGGCTTGGTGGCGATCGGCTCGTCTGCTGGCGGCCCGGCGGCCCTTGAAGTGCTGCTCAAATGCCTGCCGGCGGCGTTTCCGGCGGCCATCGTGCTGGTCCAGCATGTGGACCAGGTGTTTGCCGCGGGTATGGCCGAATGGCTCAGCAGCGCTGCCGGCCTGCCGGTGCGCCTGGCCCGTGAAGGCGAGCCACCGCAGCCGGGGCAGGTGTTGCTGGCCGGCACCAATCACCACATCCGCCTGCTACAGAACGGCCAGCTGGCCTACACTGCCGAACCAGTCAATGAAATCTACCGGCCCTCGATCGATGTGTTCTTCGAAAGTGTGGCGCGCTATTGGACCGGCGATGCGGTGGGCGTATTGCTTACCGGCATGGGCCGCGATGGTGCCCAGGGGCTGAAGCTGATGCGCCAGCAGGGTTTCCTGACCATTGCCCAGGACCAGGCCAGCAGCGCGGTATACGGAATGCCCAAGGCTGCTGCGGCCATCGATGCTGCAGTGGAAATCCGCCCGCTGGAACGCATAGCCGGGCGCTTGATGGAATTTTTCGCAAAATGACGAAGTGTATTGAATCACGCCGCCAGGCCGGTAGTGATCGGGTGAACAGGTATGAATGATTTACCGATCGAAGGTTTCACGACCCCCAACGAGAACTCGGCGATGGTGCTGCTGGTCGATGACCAGGCCATGATCGGCGAGGCGGTGCGGCGTGGCCTGGCCAATGAAGAGAACATCGACTTCCACTTCTGCGCCGACCCGCACCAGGCGGTGGCCCAGGCAGTGCGCATCAAGCCCACGGTGATCCTCCAGGACCTGATCATGCCTGGCCTGGACGGGTTGACCCTGGTGCGTGAATACCGCAACAACCCGGCAACCCAGGACATACCGATCATCGTCCTGTCGACCAAGGAAGACCCGTTGGTCAAGAGTGCAGCCTTTGCTGCCGGGGCGAACGATTACCTGGTCAAGCTGCCGGACACCATCGAGCTGGTGGCGCGCATTCGCTACCACTCGCGTTCCTACCTGACCTTGCTGCAGCGCGACGAGGCCTACCGCGCCCTGCGCGTCAGCCAGCAGCAACTGCTCGATACCAACCTGATGCTGCAGCGGCTGATGAACTCCGACGGCCTGACCGGGTTGTCCAACCGCCGCCACTTCGACGAGTACCTTGAGCTGGAGTGGCGCCGGGCCATGCGTGAACAGCAGCAATTGTCGCTGCTGATGATCGACGTGGACTTCTTCAAGGCCTACAACGACAGCTTCGGCCACCTGGCCGGTGACGAGGCCCTGCGCCAGGTGGCCGAGGCGATACGCGGCTCGTGCTCGCGGCCGACCGACCTGCCGGCGCGCTATGGCGGCGAGGAGTTCGTCCTGGTGTTGCCCAACACCTCGCCGGGTGGGGCACGCCTGGTGGCCGAGAAGCTGCGTCAGACCGTACTCGGCCTGGGCATCCCGCACACCGCCCCGGTGACCAACTCGTACCTGACCGTGAGCATCGGCCTGGCCACCCAGACTCCGTCTATCGGTAGCCATAGCCGGCAGCTGATCTCGGCGGCGGACAAAGGCCTGTACCAGGCCAAGAATGGCGGGCGCAACCAGGTTGGCATCGCCTGAAAAGCTGAAGCTGGCGCGGCCCCTGTGGGAGATTGCCCAGCCCTTTGGGCTGCGCTGTCGCACAGGGAACAATGTTCGAAAGCGTGTCACCTTCCCTTGTGGGAGCGGGCGTGTCGAGGCGTCGAACCGCCGCGAAGCAGACGACGCGGTGTATGGCACCGGCTTCGCCGGTGTTCGCGGGCACGCCCGCTCCCACAGGGGCTGCGCAATTTCCGAATGCTCTATATATAGGCTACCGCCCGGCGGGTCTGCCGCCTTGCTACGGACTCGGTTATACTCGCAGGCTTTTCACCGAATTCGTGCGAGTAGCCAGCCCATGGAAATCCAACCGATCCTGAACACCATCAAGGACCTCACCGAGCGTTCCCAGTCCATTCGGGGGTATCTTTGACTACGATCACAAGCATGACCGCCTGATCGAAGTCAACCGCGAGCTGGAAGACCCCAACGTCTGGAACAAGCCCGAGTACGCCCAGGCCCTGGGCCGCGAGCGTGCCATGCTGGCGCAGGTCGTCGAGACCCTGGACAAACTGTCCAACGGCCTGTCCGACTGCAAGGACCTGCTCGACATGGCCGTCGAGGAAGAGGATGAAGGCGCCGTAAGCGACGTCGAGACCGAGCTGCAAGCCCTGGAAGAGTCCCTGGCCCTGCTTGAGTTCCGTCGCATGTTCAGCGGCGAGATGGACATGAACAACGCCTACCTGGACATCCAGGCCGGCTCCGGCGGTACCGAGGCGCAGGACTGGGCCAACATCCTGCTGCGCATGTACCTGCGCTGGGCCGACAAGCGTGGTTTCGACGCTACCATCATCGAGCTTTCCGAAGGTGAAGTCGCCGGTATCAAGGGCGCCACCGTGCATATCAAGGGCGAGTACGCCTTCGGCTGGCTGCGCACCGAGATCGGCGTGCACCGCCTGGTGCGCAAGAGCCCGTTCGACTCCGGTGCCCGTCGCCACACCTCGTTCTCCGCGGTGTTCGTATCGCCCGAGATCGACGACAAGGTCGAGATCGAGATCAACCCGGCCGACCTGCGTATCGACACCTACCGTTCCTCCGGTGCTGGTGGTCAGCACGTGAACACCACCGACTCGGCGGTGCGTATCACCCACGTGCCGACCAACACCGTGGTGGCCTGCCAGAACGAACGCTCCCAGCACGCCAACAAGGACACCGCCATGAAAATGCTGCGGGCCAAGTTGTACGAGCTGGAAATGCAGAAACGCAACGCCGCCTCGCAGGCGCTGGAAGACAGCAAGTCGGACATCGGCTGGGGCCACCAGATCCGCTCCTACGTGCTGGATGACTCGCGTATCAAGGACCTGCGTACCGGTGTCGAGCGCAGCGACTGCCAGAAGGTCCTGGACGGTGACCTCGACCAGTACCTGGAAGCGAGCCTCAAGCAGGGGCTGTAAACCGTACACAACTGCCGCGGTACCTGGCCTGGGGCCGGTATCGCGTGCCCTGCCCGAAAGGGGCACCGCACACCTGATGGAAAGAATGACGAAATGAGCGACCTCAAGACCGAAGTGCAAGACCTGCAACAGGAAGAAAACGCCCTGATCGCCCTGCGCAAGGAAAAGCTTGCCGCCGAGCGCGCCAAGGGCAATGCCTTCCCCAATGACTTCCGTCGCGACAGCTACTGCAACGACCTGCAGAAACAGTACGCGGACAAGACCAAGGAAGAACTGGAAGCTGCAGCGATTCCGGTCAAGGTTGCCGGTCGCATCATGCTCAACCGTGGCTCGTTCATGGTCATTCAGGACATGACCGGCCGCATTCAGGTCTACGTCAACCGCAAGACCTTGTCGGAAGAAACCCTGGCCGCGGTCAAGACCTGGGACTTGGGCGACATCATCAGCGCCGAAGGCACCCTGGCCCGTTCCGGCAAGGGCGACCTGTACGTCGAAATGACCCACGTGCGCCTGCTGACCAAGTCGCTGCGCCCGCTGCCCGACAAGCACCACGGCCTGACCGACACCGAGCAGCGCTACCGCCAGCGTTACGTCGACCTGATGGTCAATGAAGAAACCCGCCACACCTTCCGTGTACGTTCGCAGGTGATCTCGCACATCCGCAAGTTCCTCATCGAGCGCGACTTCCTCGAAGTCGAGACACCGATGCTGCAGACCATCCCGGGCGGTGCTGCGGCCAAGCCGTTCGAAACCCACCACAACGCCCTGGACATGGCCATGTTCCTGCGTATTGCGCCGGAGCTGTACCTCAAGCGCCTGGTGGTGGGTGGCTTCGAGAAGGTGTTCGAGATCAACCGCAACTTCCGTAACGAAGGCGTTTCGACTCGTCACAACCCTGAATTCACCATGCTCGAGTTCTACCAGGCCTACGCCGACTACCGCGACAACATGGACCTCACCGAGGAACTGTTCCGCGAGCTGGCGCAGCTGGTACTGGGCACTACCGACGTGCCGTACGGCGACAAGGTATTCCACTTCGGTGAGCCGTTCGCCCGCCTGTCGGTATTCGACTCGATCCTCAAGTACAACCCGGAGCTGACCGCTGCCGACCTGCAGGACGTCGACCGCGCCCGCGACATCGCCAAAAAGGCCGGCGCCAAGGTGCTGGGCCACGAAGGCCTGGGCAAGCTGCAGGTGATGATTTTCGAAGAGCTGGTCGAGCACAAGCTGGAGCAGCCGCACTTCATCACCGAGTACCCGTTCGAAGTGTCGCCGCTGGCCCGTCGCAACGACGACAACCCGGCTGTTACCGACCGTTTCGAGCTGTTCATCGGTGGCCGCGAGATCGCCAACGCCTACTCCGAGCTCAACGATGCCGAAGACCAGGCCGAGCGCTTCCTGGCCCAGGTGGCCGAGAAGGACGCCGGTGACGACGAAGCCATGCACTACGACGCCGACTTCGTTCGCGCCCTGGAATACGGCATGCCGCCGACTGCGGGTGAAGGCATCGGCATCGACCGCCTGGTGATGCTGCTGACCAACTCGCCGTCGATCCGCGACGTGATCCTGTTCCCGCACATGCGTCCGCAGGCCTGAGTGAATTGAACGAGCCGCCTTTCGAGGCGGCTTTTTCTTGCCTGTACACTTGAATTGCCTGTGCCGGCCCTTTCGCGGCTAAAGCCGCTCCCACAGGGATCCCACTGCCCTCAGGCTGGTGCAGTCCCTGTGGGAGCGGCTTTAGCCGCGAAGAGGCCGGCACTGACGAAACACTGTCCATGAGGTACCCCCCGTGACACCCGCAATGCCTCACCAGGGCGCCGCCGGCATCGCCACCGCCGTCGCCGAAAGCGTGCAATACCAAGGCCGCAAGACTGCCCGCCAAGGCAGCGAGCAGCGTCGCCAGCTGATCCTCGACGCCGCCATGCGCATTGTCGTGCGCGATGGCGTACGCGGCGTACGCCATCGCGCCGTCGCCGCCGAGGCCGGTGTGCCACTGTCGGCCACCACCTACTACTTCAAGGACATCGAGGACCTGCTCACCGATACCTTCGCCCAGTATGTCGAGCGCAGCGCCGCCTACATGGCCAAGCTGTGGGCCAATACCGAGGTGGTGTTGCGTCAGTTGCTGGCCCAGGGCGACGGCAGCCCGCAGGCGCGGGCACGCCTGGCTGATGAGGTAGCGCGCATGACTGCCGACTACGTACAGCGGCAACTGCTGACCCGCCGTGACTTCCTGATGGCCGAGCAGGCCTTCCGCCAGGAGGCGCTGCTGTGCCCGCGCCTGGCCGAACTGGTGTGCGCCCACGAGCAGATCCTGCTGCATGGCACCCGGCAATTGCTGCAGGTGGTGGGCTCGCGGCAACCGGAGCAGGACGCCCAGATGTTGACGGCGATTATCGAGCAGATGGAATATCAGGGCCTGCTCAAGGATGCCAACGCGCAAGCCGATGGGCAGATGCTCGCTATGCTTAGCCGATACCTGCAGCTGGTGCTGGCGTCGGCCTGAGCCGAGACCGATTTTTCAAGGAGAACCTGATGAAAGCCTGGCGTGTGGTGTTGTTGACTCTGTCATTCCTGCTGCTGGGCGGTTGTCTGGTGACCTTCCACGAGCCCTTGCCGAGCAACCAGGCAGCGCCCAAGGCCTTGCTCGGCAAGTGGAGCAGCAAGGACGCCTGGGGCGAGCCGCTGAAGCTGGTGATCAGCCGTAGCGGCGCCGATGCCTACAAGGCGGTGGCCACGGCCAAGGGCAAGGCCCCTGAGGAATACGTGTTCACCGTGTCGCGCCACGGCAACCGCTGGTACCTGTCGGCCGGCGTGCCCAAGCGCCTGGGTGGCAACTTCCTGATCGGCGGTTTCGATATCGTCGATGGCAAGGAACTGGTGGTCTACAACCTGGATGTCGAGCAGGTGCAGCAGGCGGTGGACAAGAAGGAGCTGACCGGGCGCAGCACCGAGGTGCCTGAAGACAACGGCGACGGCGTGCTGATCGACAGCCCGTCGGCGCGGGTGCTGGCTTACCTGGACGACCCGGCCAACTCCGACCTGTTCGTTGAAGTGGCGCGGTTCCAGCGTTCCGGCAAATGACCGCGCTGGCTTCTTCGCGGCTGAAGCCGCTCCCACAGGGATTGCAGTACCTGTAGGAGCGGCTTTAGCCGCGAAGAGGGCGGTTCAGGCAATGCAAGGCTTGGCACTTTGTTCCAATAAGGAGTCCCCCGGTGGACGAATACCAGCAAACCATCCGTGCCCTGTCCGACCGCATCGTCGCGGCCCAGACCCCGATCCGGGTGCTGGACGCGGTGAAGTGGGACGACAACATCCGCCAGGGCTTCCTCAAGGCCAAGGGCAAGGAGCCGCCGGCCGTCGACCGTGCCTACTACCAGTCGCGCCCGCTGGCGTTCGATTCCAGCGCGGTCAAGGCCGAGTTCCAGGGCATCGAGCGCGACATCATTCGCCAGCTCGGCCAGTTCAACCCGGTCGGGCAGATCATGAAGCGCATGTGCCGCGAATACCGCATGGTCGTGCGCATGCTCGAAGCGCGCGGCACCGAGGATTTCGGCCTGATTTCCCAGGAGCTGTACGGCGCTGCCTCGGATGCCTTCCACGCCGGTGACCCGACCTTGGCCGACCTCGGTCTGATGCTGTCGGACTACCTGAACAACATCGATGGCCGTGGCGACCTCAAGGACGAACCGAAGAACCTCACCGCCAAGGAGGCCGTGGAAATCCTCCAGCACCGGCTGAACAAGGTGTTCGGCGAGGCCGAGGAGACCATCCGAGTGTTCGAGTCCGACGGTATCGTCGCCGATGCCGCGGCCGGGGCCGACTACATCAAGGTGCGTGCCGACGCCATGTTCAACGCCCGTGATGTGCGCGCCCTGGAGGTGCATGAAGGGCTGGTGCATGTTGGCACCACGCTCAACGGCCTGAACCAGCCGATCTGTACCTTCCTGGCCAAGGGCCCGCCCTCGTCGACGGTGACCCAGGAAGGCCTGGCCATCCTCATGGAGGTGATCGCCTTCGCCTCCTACCCCAGCCGCCTGCGCAAGCTCACCAACCGCACCCGCGCCATCCACATGGTCGAGGAGGGTGCCGATTTCATGCAGATCTACAACTTCTTCCGCGAGCAGGGCTTCGAGATGGCGCAGAGCTACAGCAACGCCAGCAGGGTGTTCCGTGGGTCGGTGCCCAATGGCCTGCCATTTACCAAGGACTTGTCCTACCTCAAAGGCTTCATCATGGTTTACAACTACATTCAGTTGGCCGTGAAGAAGGGCAAGCTCGAACAGATCCCTTTGCTGTTCTGTGGCAAGACCACCCTGGAAGACATGCGCACCCTGCGTCAGCTGGTCGAGGAAGGTCTGGTCGAGCCGCCCAAGTACCTGCCCGAGCAGTTCCGCGACCTCAACGCGCTGTCGGCCTGGATGTGCTTCTCCAACTTCCTCAACCATCTGAGCCTGGACCGCATTGAAGCCGACTACGCGAACATTCTCTGAGTGCTGCCGCCTGCTGACCCTGGGCTTGATCCTGCTGGGCCTGGGTGGTTGCAGCAGCCTGCTGTTCTACCCCGAGCGTGGCCAGCCGTTCACGCCCGAGCGAGCCAGGCTCGAGTACCGCGATGTCACCCTGACCACGGCTGATGGCATCCGCCTGCATGGCTGGTGGTTGCCTGCCAAGGCCGGGGTCGAGGTCAAGGGCACGGTGCTGCACCTGCACGGCAATGGCGGCAACCTGCCTGGGCACCTGGGCGGCAGCTACTGGCTGCCGGAACAGGGCTACCAGGTGCTGATGATCGATTACCGCGGCTATGGCCTGTCCCAGGGTGAGCCGAGCCTGCCCGAGGTGTATGAGGATATCGCCGCGGCGATGGCGTGGCTGGACCAGGCGCCCGAGGTCAAGGGCAAGCCGCTGGTGCTGCTGGGGCAGAGCCTGGGCGGCGCCATGGCCATTCACTACCTGGCGGCCCACCCCGAGCAGCGCCAGCGTTTCAGCGCCCTGGTGTTCGACGGCGTGCCGGCCAGCTACCGTGCGGTCGGGCGCTTTGCCCTCAGCACCTCGTGGATGACCTGGCCGCTGCAGGTGCCACTGTCGTGGCTGGTGCCGGACGGCGACAGCGCGATCCGCTCGATCGAGCAGCTGAGCAGCCCGCCCAAGCTGTTCTTCCACAGCATCGACGATACCCTGGTGCCGATGGACAACGGCATCCGCCTGTACCAGCACGCGCCAGCGCCGCGGGTACTGCAACTGACCCGTGGTGGCCACGTACAGACCTTCGCCGACCCGACCTGGCGTCAGGTGATGCTGCGTTTCCTCGACGACCCCAGCCATTTCAACGGCCTGCGGCGGCTGGCCGAAGTGCCCGATTACCCTGACGAGAAGAACAAGCAATGAGTGAAGAACGCAACGCCATCCCGCTGATCCTGACCGGTGTCGGCAGCATCATCGTGACGGTGGGGGCCTTGTGGTACTACGGTTACCTGCATTTCGCCAAGCCCGAGGATGCCCTGTTGCTGCAGGACTTCACCATGCTCAAGACCCTCCCTGGCGAGGACTACAAGGTCTCGCTGGACCCGGCGCCACAGGTGGCCCAGTGCGTCGATGGCGTGCTGGTGCTGTTCGACACCCAGCAGAAAGGCCTGACCGGCGTGCTGGTGGACAACCGCAAGCGCGCGGTGCGCTGCATGGGTGAGGAAACGCCGCAGCAGATACAGTGAGCCATTGTCTCTACTGCTTGTGCTGGCCCTTTCGCGGCTAAAGCCGCTCCCACAGGATCGGGCTGTACGCGATCCCTGTGGGAGCGGCTTTAGCCGCGAAAGGGCCGGAACAGGCAAAAGAAAGCCCCGCTTCGATCGCGGGGCTTGTCAGTTCAGCTAACCAACCTTACTGCTGCACCTGGCTCACCGAGCGCGGCGCCACCGGCTGGTTGTCGTTGGAGATGGTCACCTCCACCCGACGGTTCTGCGCCCGCCCCGAATTGCTCGAGTTGTCCGCTACCGGGTACTCCTTGCCATAGCCCTGGGCGACGATGCGCGCCGGGTCGACGCCGGCACGTACCAGTGCCATGCGCACACTGTTGGCGCGGCGCTCTGACAGGCCCTGGTTATAGTTGGCCGAGCCGACGCTGTCGGTGTAACCCTCGACAATCACCTTGCGTTCCGGGTTTTCCTGGAGGAACTGCGCCAGCTTGGTGATGTTCGGGTAGGCGTTGCTCTTGAGTTCGGCCTTGTTGAAGTCGAACAGCACGTCACCGAAGGTGACCAGCGTGCCGCGGTCGGTCTGCTTGGCGTTGAGGCTGTCCTGCAGCTTGGCGATCTGCGCGTCGCGGGCGTCCAGCTTGGCCTGGGCACGCTGGGCCGAGGCGTTCTTCAGTTCGCCTTCGGCGGTGCGCAGGGCGATGGTCTGCTTGGCCACCTCGACACGCTGGTTGGTCAGGTAGGCCAACTGGTCGACCTTCTTCTCGTCTTCGCCGTCCATGTAGGCCTTGTCGGCTTTGTTCAGCCAGTCCTGGGCATCCTTGGTCTCCAGCGCCGCAACCTTGCTCGATTGCGGGTCACTCTGCAGCGAGGAGAAGTTGGTGCGGGCCGATTCGAGGTTGGCGTTTGGGTCGTGCGAGCAGGCGGCAAGGCCGACACTCAGGGCCAGCAGGGCGGGAATCATGACGTAGTTGCGCATAGTGTTCATCCTTTGATCGTTTGCGAAGGCCGAGGTTGGCAGGGCAGGGCTCATTGAGCGCTGCGCAGGCCTTCCTCACGTACGTCCTGAACGCCCTCGCGGGCATCCTGCACGGCCTTCTGGGCCTTGGCCGCCTGGGCCTTGCGTTCGGCGAGGCGGGCGTCCCATTCGGCCTGTTCGGCCAGGCGCCTGGCGTCGTCGTATTTCTTGTCATGCATGGCGATCTCGGCCTGCTTGAACTTGTCCTGGGCCGCTTTCATTTCCACGGCGGCGAACTCGGTGCCGCCAGCGCTGACGGCGGAGTTCACGGCGGACTGGGTGACGGCATATTGCTCGGTGGGCGGGTTGCCCGCACAGCCGGCCAGGGCCAGGCTACTGCCCAAGGCCAGTGCTGCCAGCTTGAACCCGCGCACATGAGTGGATGAGGGTTTGCAAGTGAGGGTCTTCTTGGTGGTCAGTTCCATTGGATCACTCCTGTTCACGACGATGTCCGTAGCAGTCCATCGCTCATTCCCTGACACGTCCGCGCGCTTCAGCTCAACGGTGCACAACGGCAGGTGTGCAGGGTTTTAGCGTGATGGCTATTGGCTGTGACTGAGGCTTTTTCCGGATAGTTCAGAAAAAATCACCCTTAACGGACAACTATTTCTGACTAATCGGTCAGTGTGATTCGTCCGGAACTTTTGCGGTGTATAGCGGTATTCCGGGCCCCTACCAGGCCCGGAAGAATGGGGCGGCGGGTTACTTCTCGCTGTCGGCTGCGGGGTTGCTCAGGGCGTGCAGATGCTGCCGCGACAGTGAAAGAAAGCGCGGAGTAGGGCCGATGTCCTCGTACAGCGGGTCGCCTTCTTCGTCGGTGGCGATGACCTGGCGGCCCTGCACATAGGGGAAGCTGGCCTCCAGTTCCTCAAGAGCGGCTGCGACCAGTTCACCGAGCAGTTCTTCGGCGGTGCGCTTGGGGTACATGTCGATCAGCGCGGCCAGGCGCGCCTCTGACTCCAGGTCCAGGTGCAGGACATGGCCCGTGGGGCTAAGGGTACCGGCGGCATTCTGTTCCCAATGCCGGGCGAGTTCACGAATTTTCATGATGACCTCTGTTGACGCCTGAAAAGGCTGCATTGCATGGGAGTCTCGTGCTTTCACTTTAGTTTGCTTTGGCCGATCACGGCTTGCCATCGCCGCCCGGCTGTGGGCACTCTTGGGGCGAATACCGCGCACCCCTGTGGGAGCGGGTTCACCCGCGAACACCGGCGCAGCCGGTGCCAGGCACCGCGCTGGATTCTTCGCGGGTTAACCCGCTCCCACAGGGGATCGCGTAAAGGCTTAAAGGAATGCAATGCGCCAGAGCCGCGCCGGAGAGAGGGCCAATGACCGATATCGATGTGCGTTTGCGTGAAGATGTCCATGTGTTGGGTGAGTTGCTCGGCGAAACCATTCGCCAGCAGCATGGCGAGGCGTTCCTGCAGAAGATCGAAGACATCCGCCACAGTGCCAAGGCTGACCGTCGCGGCGCCGGCGAGCAACTGAGCTCGACCCTGGCGGACCTGGCCGAAGAAGACTTGCTACCTGTGGCCAGGGCCTTCAACCAGTTCCTCAACCTGGCCAACATGGCCGAGCAGTACCAGTTGATCCGCCGCCGCGACGCCGACCAGCCCGAGCCGTTCGAGGCCCGGGTGTTGCCCGAACTGCTGGCGCGCCTGAAGCAGGCCGGGCACGGCAATGATGCCCTGGCCCGGCAGCTGGCCAAGCTCGACATCCAGCTGGTGCTCACCGCGCACCCCACCGAGGTGGCCCGCCGTACCCTGATCCAGAAGTACGACGCCATCGCCGGCCAGCTGGCTGCCCAGGACCACCGCGACCTGACCCCGGGCGAACGCCAGCAGGTGCGCGAGCGCCTGCGCCGGCTGATCGCCGAGGCCTGGCACACCGAGGAAATCCGCCGCACCCGGCCTACGCCGGTGGATGAAGCCAAGTGGGGCTTCGCGGTGATCGAGCATTCGCTGTGGCATGCCATTCCCAGCCACTTGCGCAAGGTCGACAAGGCCCTGCTGGAGGCTACCGGCCTGCGCCTGCCGCTGGAAGCGGCGCCGATCCGCTTCGCCTCGTGGATGGGCGGTGACCGTGATGGCAACCCCAACGTGACCGCTGCGGTCACCCGCGAAGTCCTGCTGCTGGCGCGCTGGATGGCCGCCGACCTGTTCCTGCGCGACATCGATGCACTGGCTTCCGAGTTGTCCATGCAGCAGGCCAACGACGCCCTGCGCGAGCGTGTCGGCGACAGCGCCGAACCCTACCGCGCCGTGCTCAAGCAACTGCGTGACCGCCTGCGGGCGACGCGCGCCTGGGCGCATTCGGCGTTGACCAGCAACCAGCCGGCCAGCGCCGAGGTGCTGGTGGACAACCGTGACCTGATCGCGCCGCTGGAGCTGTGCTACCAGTCCCTGCACGCCTGCGGCATGGGTGTGATCGCCGAAGGCCCGTTGCTGGACTGCCTGCGCCGCGCGGTGACCTTCGGCCTGTTCCTGGGGCGCCTGGACGTGCGCCAGGACGCCGCCCGCCACCGTGATGCGCTGAGCGAGATTACCGACTACCTGGGCCTGGGGCGCTATGCCGACTGGGATGAAGAGCAGCGCATCGAGTTCCTCCAGGCCGAGCTGAAAAACCGCCGGCCACTGCTGCCCGCGCACTTCAGGCCGCAGGCCGATACCGCCGAGGTGCTGGCCACCTGCCGGGAAATTGCCGCCGCGCCGGCTGCCTCGCTGGGCTCTTACGTCATCTCCATGGCCGGTGCTGCCTCGGATGTGCTGGCGGTGCAGTTGCTGCTCAAGGAGGCTGGCCTGACGCGGCCCATGCGCGTGGTGCCACTATTCGAGACCCTGGCCGACCTCGACAACGCCGGCCCGGTGATGCAGCGCCTGCTCGGCCTGCCAGGCTACCGCGCCAACCTGCGTGGCCCGCAGGAAGTGATGATCGGCTACTCCGACTCGGCCAAGGATGCCGGTACCACGGCAGCGGCCTGGGCGCAGTACCGGGCCCAGGAAAACCTGGTGCGCATCTGCGCCGAGCACCAGGTCGAGCTGTTGCTGTTCCACGGCCGTGGCGGCACGGTAGGCCGCGGTGGAGGCCCGGCCCATGCCGCGATCCTGTCGCAGCCACCAGGTTCGGTGGCAGGGCGCTTCCGTACCACCGAGCAGGGCGAAATGATCCGCTTCAAGTTCGGCTTGCCGGGCATCGCCGAGCAGAACCTCAACCTGTACCTGGCCGCCGTGCTCGAAGCCACCTTGTTGCCACCGCCACCACCGCAGCCGGCCTGGCGCGAGTTGATGGACCAACTGGCCGCCGATGGCGTCAAGGCCTATCGCGGTGTGGTGCGGGAGAACCCCGATTTTGTCGAGTACTTCCGCCAGTCGACCCCGGAGCAGGAACTGGGGCGCCTGCCGCTGGGCAGCCGCCCGGCCAAGCGCCGCGCCGGTGGCATCGAAAGCCTGCGGGCCATTCCGTGGATCTTCGGCTGGACCCAGACCCGGCTGATGCTGCCAGCCTGGCTTGGCTGGGAAACGGCATTGAACAATGCCCTGGCCCGTGGCCAGGGTGAACTGCTGGCGCAGATGCGCGAGCAATGGCCGTTCTTCCGCACCCGCATCGACATGCTGGAGATGGTGCTGGCCAAGGCCGATGCGCAGATCGCCGAGGCCTACGACGAACGTCTAGTGCAACCGCATTTGTTGCCTTTGGGGGCGCACCTGCGCGACCTATTGTCGCAGTCGTGCCAGGTGGTACTGGGCCTTACCGGGCAGCCGGTGCTACTGGCGCACAGCCCCGAGACACTGGAATTCATCAGCCTGCGCAACACCTACCTGGACCCGTTGCACCGTCTGCAGGCCGAGCTGCTGGCCCGCTCGCGCAGCCGCGAAGCCGCTCTGGACAGCCCGTTGGAGCAGGCCTTGCTGGTCACTGTAGCGGGTATTGCAGCCGGCCTGCGCAACACCGGCTGAGGGTAGGCCCGAGGCGTCCCGGGCGGGTGCTGTGCTGGGCATGCAAGTGAACGATGAGGGTGGTTGCGCCGGGCGCAACCACCTGCCAGGTCGGCCGCAGGTGGCGCATTCCTGCAACTTTGGGACGCTTGTCTGGCTGCCGGGCGCTGTGTATCTTGAGCAGCCTTCTGACCGATTTGTGGTCATACCCGATTTTCCGGACTTGGCCCTGGTCGCCGAATCCATTGAATTTCATAAAAAAATTTGAGGAGCACAAGATGCGCGTAATTCTGCTGGGAGCTCCCGGGGCCGGTAAAGGTACTCAGGCAAAGTTCATCACCGAAAAGTTCGGTATCCCCCAGATTTCCACCGGTGACATGCTGCGTGCCGCCGTCAAGGCCGGCACCCCGCTGGGCCTGGAACTGAAGAAAGTCATGGATGCCGGCCAGCTGGTCTCCGACGAGTTGATCATCAGCCTGGTCAAGGAGCGCATCGCCCAGCCTGATTGCGCCAAGGGCTGCCTGTTCGACGGCTTCCCACGCACCATCCCGCAAGCCGAAGCCATGGTCGCTGCCGGTGTCGACATCGACGCCGTGGTCGAAATTGCCGTGGACGACGAGGAAATCGTCGGGCGCATGGCTGGCCGCCGCGTGCACCTGGCCTCGGGCCGCACCTACCACATTCAGTACAACCCGCCGAAAGTGGAAGGCAAGGACGACGAGACGGGTGAAGACCTGATCCAGCGCGATGACGACAAGGAAGAAACCGTTCGCCATCGCCTGTCGGTCTACCACAGCCAGACCAAGCCGCTGGTGGACTTCTACCAGAAGCTGTCGGCCGCCAATGCCGGCAAGCCGAAGTACAGCCACATCGAAGGCGTCGGTTCGGTCGAAGCCATCACCGCCAAGGTCCTGGCAGCCCTGAGCTGATCCAGCGCCTGACGCACCTCGACAACGGCCCGCTTGCGGGCCGTTGTCGTTTGTGGGACTCGGCATTGCGGCCCTGATGCGGCCTCTGTGGGAGTGGGCGTGCCCGCGAAGAATTCAACGCGGTGGCTGGCACCGGCTGCGCCGGTGTTCGCGGGCACGCCCGCTCCCACAGAGACCGCGCCAGTTCATCATGTAGCGCCTGATGGCCGTACAGCTGCCCCTTGGGGACACAACGCCGCCGCTGTTCTATACTGCCGCTCTTTTTCATTCGCACCTGGATACCCGTTCGATGACCACCCTGCTGGCCCTGGATACCGCTACCGAAGCCTGTTCCGTCGCACTGCTGCATGACGGCAAGGTAACCAGCCATTACGAGGTGATCCCGCGCATGCATGCCCAGAAGCTGCTGCCGATGATCAAGCAGTTGCTGGCCGACTCCGGCGTAGCGCTGAACGCGCTGGATGCCATCGCCTTTGGCCGTGGCCCGGGCGCGTTCACTGGCGTGCGCATTGCTATCGGCGTGGTCCAGGGCCTGGCCTTTGCCCTGGAGCGCCCGGTGTTGCCGGTGTCCAACCTGGCCGCACTGGCCCAGGGCGCCCTGCGCGAGCACGGCGTGCAGCAGGTGGCGGCCGCTATTGATGCGCGCATGGATGAAGTGTATTGGGGCTGCTACCAGGCCGCCGAAGGCGAAATGCGCCTGGTCGGCCAAGAGGCGGTGCTGCCGCCCGAGCAGGTGGCGCTGCCGGCGGGCAGCAGTGGCGAGTGGTTCGGTGCGGGTACCGGTTGGGGCTATGCCGAGCGCCTGGCGGTGCAGGTGGCGGCCAGCAATGCCAGCGCCTTGCCCAATGCCCTGGACATCCTCAGCCTGGCCAGGTTTGCCTGGGCACGTGGCGAGGCGATCGTTGCCGAGCAGGCGCAACCGGTCTACCTGCGCGATAATGTAGCGACACCCAAGAAGCGTTGAGTGTTGTTTGTCGGTTATCACCGATGACACTAAAACCTTTTGCGTGATCTGTGGTCCAGTTATCACTCGAGCATTAGCGATGGAACCCTGATGCTGCTAAATTGCCATCATCGGTCCTGAGTGCTCATGCCATGCGTATCGACGGTTTCTCACCGCAGTCCTACCCGATCAAGCGCTCGCCGCGCAAGGCGGCGGTGCGTGACGAGGCCATCGAAGATGCCGAGGTGATCGAGCAGGCCGAACCAGCCCCTCAGGAAGCCACCGGCCGCCGTCGCAGTGGCGGCCTGCCAGCCCGCCAGCAGGACATGATCTTCCCCCGCGCCCGTGACCGCCGCACTGCTACCGCATTGGCCAGCTACCTGAGCACCGCCGGTTTTACCGACTGGGACATGGAAGTAATGGGACTCGACCTGTACATTTAGTGGATGAGTTCATCGCCACTGCCTTATTTTCTCGGTTGCCCGTCCTGGAGCGAAAACGCCTGGCGCGACTACCTGTATCCCGCCGACGCCAACAGCAGTGAGATGCTTGGCTACTACAGCCGGGTATTCAACGCCGTCGAGGGCAATACCACCTTCTACGCCCGTCCCGCACCCGGCACCATTGCGCGCTGGGCGCAGATCATGCCCGAACATTTCCGCTTCACTGCCAAGTTCCCCAGGGACATCAGCCATGAAGGCGACCTGCGCGATCAGCTCGAACCGGCCTTTGACTTCACCCGCCTGATGGCCCCGCTGGGCCAGCGTGTAGCACCTTACTGGCTGCAGTTGTCGGCCCAGTTCGGCCCCGCACGGCTGGGCGAGCTTTGCCACTTCCTTGACGAGATCGGAGTGCCGGTGGCTGTAGAGGTGCGCAACCAGGCCTTCTTCGCCAAGGGTGAAGAAGAGCGCTTGCTCAACCGCCTCCTGCATGAGCGCGGTGTGGAGCGTATCTGCCTCGACCCGCGCGCCTTGTTCAGTTGCACCTCTCATGACCCCGCCGTGCTGCATGCGCAGGCGAAGAAGCCCAAGGTACCTCCACGCCCGGCAGCCTTCAGCCAGCAGCCGCAGGTACGCTTCATCGGCCATCCGCAGCTGGAGGCCAACGAGGCCTTCCTTACCCCCTGGGTAGACAAGGTTGCCACCTGGATCGAGGAAGGCCGCCGCCCCTACATATTCCTGCACACCTCGGACAACCGCCTGGCCGCGGCGCTGGCCCAGCGCTTTCACCAACGCCTGATGCAGCGCCTGCCGGGCCTTGCCGCGCTGCCGGAATTGCCGCGCACCCCCGAGGTCGAACAACTAGGGCTACTCTGACCATTCCCTGACTGCCGGAGGTTGAACCATGGATGTGCAAACCCTGCGAGCCGAAGCCTTCAAGGCCCTGCACGAGCGCGACAGCGCCTTCGTCATCCCCAACCCATGGGATGCCGGTTCGGCCAAGCTACTGGCCAGCCTGGGCTTCGAGGCGCTGGCCACCACCAGTGCAGGCCTGGCTTTCAGCCTGGGGCGGCCGGACGCCGAAGGGGCCTTGAGCCTGGACGATACCTTGGACAACGCCGGTGAGATTGTCGATGCCACCCCCTTGCCGGTGGCTGCTGACCTGGAGAACGGCTTTGGCGACCAGCCCGAAGATTGCGCCCAGACCATTCTGCGGGCAGCAGAAGTCGGCTTGGTGGGTGGCTCTATCGAGGATGCCAGTGGCCGCAGCGATGCACCGATCCATGACTTCGAGCTGGCAGTAGAGCGTGTGCGCGCAGCCGTGCAGGCGGCGCGCAGCCTGCCGTTCCCGTTTACCCTGTGCGCCCGGGCAGAAAACCTGCTGCACGGGCGCATGGACCTGGACGACACCATCCTGCGTTTGCAGGCCTATGCCGAGGCCGGTGCCGACGTGCTCTACGCGCCCGGGCTGCCTACTGTCGAGGAAATCCGCGCGGTAGTGCAGGCCGTCGCGCCACGGCCGGTGAATGTGCTGATGGGCATGGCGGGCGTGCCACTGAGCGTCAACCAGTTGCAGGACCTGGGCGTACGCCGTATCAGCGTCGGCTCATCGCTGGCCCGTGCCGCGTTGGGGGCCTTCCACCGGGCCGCGCTGGAAATTCGTGATGAGGGCACGTTCGGCTACGGGGAACAGGCACTACCGTTCGCCCAGCTCAACGAGCTGTTCCGCCGCTGACCTCAGGCGTGGGCGCGCACGTTGTTCAGCACCACCGGGCGGGCCCAGTGGATGTCGAACTCCAGGTCGTTCTGCTGTTTGGCCAGGGTGGCGTCGTCGAACGGCTCGGGGGCCGGGTCCAGCAGGTTGGTCTCGAACTCGGCGATCGGCAGGAACAGCGAGCGCGGGGTAGGGCCGGGGCCGGGCTCGGCAATGGGGTGACCTTGGCTCATCACCACAGGGCGCAGCCAGCTGTTGCTGATATCAAGCTGGCGCTGCTGTTCGATCAGCTCGACTGCGCTGAACGGCTCGGGAGCGGGCGGCAGCAGGTTGGCTTCGAGTTCTGCCTTGGGCAGGAACAGTGGCTCTGGCGGTGCCACCTCGGTGTCGTGTACCGGGCAGGCACGCTGGGCGTCGATCAGGGCCAGCGCGCGGGCGCCGCCGATCGGCTCGCCGCTGGCCTCGTCGTACTGCACGAACGACTGGCTGACGCTGTCTGCGGGCTCTTCCTGCTGCTCGGCCATGGCCCGGGCAAAGAAATCCTGCCACAGGTGGCTGACGCCCCCGAGTGCCTGGGTGTTGTGCTGACTGTAGTTGCCGACAGGCGACAGGTAGGTCAAGCCGATGGGAAGAGTATCTGACATGGCAGTCGCGCGCGTTGTGCTCTGGCAGAATAGCGGGATATTGCCTGTATCGGCCGAGGTGGCCGATACATTAAGGGCTGGGTTCAATTTCTAGGTGTGAATGATGGAAGAGCAGGGCACAGGTATCCGGGTCGAGGCGCTGTCGGCTGAATTCGAGGCGCAAGCCGCTGCGTGGGCCGAGCGTCTTGAGCTGCCGCTGCGGGACGATGCCGCCGGGTTTGCCGTGCAGGTGGGCGTCGATGGCTTGCAGATCCAGCAGTTGGGCCCGCAGGCCCCGGGGCCGGTGCGGGTGGACTTCGTCGAAGGCCAGGCCGCGCACCGGCGCCAGTTTGGCGGTGGCAACGGGCAGATGATCGCCAAGGCCGTGGGTATTTCCCAAGGTGTACGGCCGCAGGTGCTGGATGCCACTGCCGGGCTGGGCAAGGATGCGTTCGTACTGGCCAGCCTGGGCTGCCAGATGACCCTGATCGAGCGCCAGCCGTTGATTGCCGCGCTGCTGGAGGATGGCCTGGCGCGGGCCCGTGCGGATGAAGAGGTGGGGCCGATCGTGGGGCGCATGCGCCTGCTGACCGGCAACGCCATCGAGCGCATGCGAGCCTGGGAAGGCGAGGCACCCCAGGTGATCTACCTCGATCCGATGTTCCCGCATCGGGACAAGAGTGCGCTGGTGAAGAAGGAAATGCGTGTGTTCCGGCCTTTGGTGGGCGACGACCTGGATGCCCCGGCCTTGCTCGAAGCTGCCCTGGCGCTGGCGACCCACCGAGTGGTGGTGAAGCGGCCGCGCAAGGCCCCGATCATCGACGGGCCGAAGCCGAGCCATAGCCTGGAGGGCAAGTCGAGCCGGTATGACATTTACCCGAAGAAGGCGCTGAAGGCCTGATTTGGCTATGCCTGTGCGGGCCTCTTCGCGATGTGGTCTTGAGGCTCGTGCAGTGCCTGTGGGAGCGGGTTTACCCGCGAAGAGGCCCGCACAGGCATCCAGATATCAGGGCTGGAATGCCCGCATGAATACCCCGACCACCTCGCGCACATGCGCCTCGGCCTCATCCCCCTCCAGCGGCCCCGCGCACCCCAGCAGCAACCGGTAATCCGGTGCGCCCTTGACCAGGCAGAAGAAGTGTTCCGCCGCGCGCAGCGGGTTGTCGATGCGCAGCAGCCCGCGCTCATGCGCCCCGCGCAGCAATGCTTCCATCCCCGCCAGCACTCGCTTGGGCCCGGCTTCGTAGAAGTACTCGCCAAAACTCGGGTCGAGGCTGCCCTGGGCCATGATCAGGCGGCTGAGCTTGACCGCTTCATCGCTGCTGATCAGCGCCTGGAAGCCACGGGCAATGGTCAGCAGCACCTCTTCCACTGGCACCCCATCGGGGTACTCGAAAAGCAGGTCGGGCAACTGGATCTGGCAGGTTGCCATGACCGCTGAGCCGAACAGTGTCTGCTTGTCGGTGAAGTGGCTGTAGACGGTGAGCTTTGAAACACCTGCCGCCGCAGCGACCGCATCCATGCTGGTGTTGGCGTAGCCAAGACTGAGGAACAGGGCCTTGGCTGCTTCGAGAATCGCCTCTCGTTTGGCCAGGTCCTTGGGCCGGCCCGGGCCGATGGGTGCGTCGTTGGACATTGTGGTCTGCATCTGGTTGAAGAATCGCCCATCTTAACGGGTCAGGCGCCATTCGGGTGAACCTGCAAGGCTCAAACCCTGCCCTGCAAAAACCGGCATGCCCCCTTTCCGGCACCGATTGCCTGATTTAATATACTTACCAGTATAAATATTCAATGCGCCCTCCGCGAAAGGATTCATCATGTTGCGCCATGCCTTGTCCATCGCTCTGTCCGCTGCTGCCGTGCTGTTCCTGGCGGCGTGCGGCCAGGAAGCCGCCCCACCTGCTGCGCCGCGCCCGGCGTTGGTGGTGCAGCCGCAGCCGGCTGAAGCCGCTGCCGACAGTTACCCCGGCGAAGTGCGTGCGCGCTTCGAGCCGGAACTGGCCTTCCGCATAGGCGGCAAGGTCAGCAAGCGGCTGGTCGAGGAAGGGCAGCGGGTCAAGGCAGACCAGCCGCTGGCCGAGCTGGACCCGCAGGACGTGCGCCTGCAGCTGGAAGCCAACCGTGCCCAGCTGGCGGCCGCCGAGGCCAACCTGTCGCTGGTGCGCGCCGAGCGCGATCGCTACCAGAAGCTGCTGGAACGGCAGATGGTCAGCCATTCCCAGTACGACAATGCCGAAAACCTCTACCGCGCCGGCCTGGCCCGGCTGAAACAGGCCAAGGCCGAGTTCGACGTGGCTGGCAACCAGGCCGAATACGCTGTGCTGCGCGCACCGCAGGCCGGGGTGATCGCCAAGCGCCAGGTCGAAGTGGGCCAGGTGGTCGCAGCCGGGCAGACCGTGTTCACCCTGGCCGCCGATGGCGAGCGGGAAGTGGTCATCGGCTTGCCGGAGCAGCAGTTCGCCCGCTTCGCCGTGGGCCAGCCGGTGAGCGTGGAGCTGTGGTCGCACCCGCAAGAGCGCTTCCAGGGGCGTATCCGCGAGCTGTCACCGGCCGCCGATCCGCGTTCGCGCACCTTCGCTGCGCGTATCGCCTTTACCTCGGCCGCCGCGCCGGCGGAGCTGGGCCAGAGCGCCCGGGTGTTCATCGCCCATGAAGGGCTGATCCCGCTGGCGGTGCCCCTGTCGGCAGTCACTGCGGAAAACGGCCAGGCCTACGTCTGGCGGGTCAACAAGGACAGCCGCCTGGAGCGGGCAGTGGTACGCCTGGGGGCCTATGGCGCCGACAGCGTACCGGTGCTCGAAGGCCTTGCCCCGGGCGACTGGGTGGTCGCCGCTGGCGGCCATGTACTGCGCGAGGGCCAGGAGGTACGCCCCGTGGACCGCACCAACCGCGTAGTGAACCTGACGGCCAAGGAGTAAGTCCCGATGGGTTTCAACCTTTCTGCCTGGGCGCTGCGCAACCGCCAGATCGTCCTGTTCCTGATGATCCTGCTGGCGGCCATTGGCGCCATGTCCTACACCAAGCTTGGCCAGAGCGAGGACCCACCATTCACCTTCAAGGCCATGGTCATCCGTACCCTGTGGCCGGGTGCCACTGCCGAGGAAGTCTCGCGCCAGGTTACCGAGCGCATCGAGAAGAAGCTGATGGAAACCGGCGAATACGAGCGGATCGTCTCGTTCTCCCGACCGGGCGAATCGCAGGTCACCTTCATGGCCCGCGACTCGCTGCATTCCAAGGACATCCCCGAGCTGTGGTACCAGATCCGCAAGAAGGTCGCCGACATCCGTCATACCTTGCCGCCGGAAATCCAGGGCCCGTTCTTCAATGACGAGTTCGGCACCACCTTCGGCAATATCTATGCGCTGACCGGTGAGGGCTTCGACTACGCGGTGCTCAAGGACTATGCCGACCGTATCCAGATCCAGCTGCAGCGGGTCAAGGACGTGGGCAAGGTCGAGCTGATCGGCCTGCAGGACGAGAAAATCTGGATCGAGCTGTCCAACCTCAAGCTGGCCACTCTCGGCGTGCCGCTTGAGGCCGTGCAGCAAGCCCTGCAGGAGCAGAATGCGGTCAGCACCGCCGGCTTCTTCGAAACGCCCAGCGAACGCCTGCAGTTGCGGGTGAGCGGGCGCTTCGACAGCGTCGAGCAGATTCGCCAGTTCCCCATTCGCGTCGGTGACCGCACCTTCCGTATCGGCGATGTGGCCGAGGTGCACCGCGGCTTCAACGACCCGCCCGCACCGCGCATGCGCTTCATGGGCGAGGATGCCATTGGCCTGGCGGTGTCGATGAAGGACGGCGGCGACATCCTGGTGCTGGGCAAGGCCCTGGAAAGCGAGTTCGAGCGCCTGGCACGCAGCCTGCCGGCGGGCATGGAGCTGCGCAAGGTCTCGGACCAGCCAGCGGCGGTCAAGGCTGGCGTGGGCGAGTTCGTCCAGGTGCTGGTCGAGGCGCTGGTCATCGTGCTGCTGGTGAGCTTCTTCTCCCTGGGCCTGCGCACGGGGCTGGTGGTGGCGCTGGCCATTCCGCTGGTGCTGGCCATGACCTTTGCCGCCATGCACTACTTCGGCATCGGCCTGCACAAGATCTCCCTTGGCGCGCTGGTGCTGGCCCTGGGCTTGTTGGTGGATGATGCGATCATTGCCGTGGAGATGATGGCGATCAAGATGGAGCAGGGCTATGACCGCCTCAAGGCGGCCAGCTACGCCTGGAGCAGCACCGCCTTCCCGATGCTCACCGGCACCCTGATCACGGCGGCGGGCTTCCTGCCTATTGCCACGGCAGCCTCCAGTACGGGCGAGTACACCCGTTCGATCTTCCAGGTGGTGACCATCGCCTTGCTGACCTCCTGGGTGGCCGCCGTGGTATTCGTGCCTTACCTGGGCGAGCGCCTGCTGCCAGATCTGGCCAAGCTGCATGCCGCGCGCCATGGCAAGGACGGCCACGCGCCAGACCCTTACGCCACACCCTTCTACCAGCGTGTGCGACGTGTGGTGGAGTGGTGCGTGCGGCGGCGCAAGACGGTGATCCTGCTGACCATTGCCGCCTTTGTCGGCAGTATCCTGCTGTTCCGTTTCGTGCCCCAGCAGTTTTTCCCGGCCTCCGGGCGCCCGGAGCTGATGGTCGACCTGAAGCTGGCCGAAGGTGCCTCGCTGGCCAACACCGCCGAGCGGGTCAAGCAACTGGAGGCGCTGCTCAAGCAGCAGGACGGCATCGACAACTACGTGGCCTACGTGGGCACCGGTTCGCCGCGTTTCTACCTGCCGCTGGACCAGCAACTGCCGGCGGCCAGCTTCGCCCAGTTCGTGGTACTGGCCAAGTCGATGGAGGACCGCGAGCGCCTGCGCAGCTGGCTGATCAGTATCGTGGACCAGCAGTTCCCCGACCTGCGCGCGCGGGTCACCCGCCTGGAAAACGGCCCACCCGTGGGTTACCCGGTGCAGTTCCGGGTAACAGGCGAGCACATCGAGAAGGCCCGTGCACTGGCCCGCGAAGTGGCCGACAAGGTGCGCCAGAACCCGCATGTGGTGAACGTGCATCTGGACTGGGAGGAGCCGAGCAAGGCGGTGTTCCTCGAGATCGACCAGGACCGTGCCCGCGCCTTGGGCGTGAGCACCGCGCACCTGTCGAGCTTCCTGCAAAGCTCGCTGACTGGCACCACGGTCAGCCAGTACCGTGAGGACAACGAACTGATCGAGATCCTGCTGCGCGGCACCCGGCAGGAACGCAGCGAGCTGAGTAACCTCGGCAGCCTGGCACTGCCGACCGACAACGGCCAGAGCGTGGCGCTGTCGCAGGTGGCGACCCTGGAGTATGGCTTCGAGGAAGGTATTATCTGGCATCGCAACCGCTTGCCGACGGTGACCGTGCGCGCCGATATCTACGACAAGGAGCAGCCGGCCACGCTGGTGAAACAGATCGAGCCGACCCTGCGGGAGATTCGCGCCAAGCTGCCGGATGGCTACCTGTTGGAAGTGGGCGGCACGGTGGAGGATTCCCAGCGCGGGCAGAAGTCGGTGAATGCCGGCATGCCGCTGTTCGTGGTGGTGGTGCTGAGCTTGCTGATGATCCAGTTGCGCAGCTTCTCGCGTACGGTGATGGTGTTCCTCACCGCGCCGCTGGGGTTGATTGGCGTGACCCTGTTCCTGCTGGTGTTCCGCCAGCCGTTCGGCTTTGTTGCCATGCTCGGCACCATTGCCCTGGCAGGGATGATCATGCGCAACTCGGTGATCCTGGTGGACCAGATCGAGCAGGACATTGCGGCGGGGATGGAGCGCTGGCAGGCGATCATCGAAGCCACGGTGCGGCGCTTCCGTCCGATCGTGCTGACCGCGCTGGCGGCGGTGCTGGCGATGATTCCGTTGTCGCGTAGCGTGTTCTACGGGCCGATGGCGGTGGCGATCATGGGGGGGTTGATCGTGGCCACGGTGCTGACCCTGCTGTTCCTGCCGGCGTTGTATGCGGCGTGGTTCAGGGTGAAGAAGGGCTGAAGACCGCAGGGGAGGGCTTTGCCCTCCTGTCGCGACACAAGGCCACTCCCACAAAGGGCGTAGGAGCGGCCTTGTGTCGCGATGGGCTGCAAAGCAGCCCCCAGGGCCCTCAGAGGGCGCCGAAAACCTTCTTGGCCAGGCTGGTGGCCGCTTCAGCCGGGTTCTGGCGAATGCTCTGCTCCTGCTTGCCGATCATCTCGAACAGGCCATCCAGTGCCTTTTCAGTCACGTAGTTCTCGATGCTGGCGCTCTTGGCATCGACCACACCCAACGCCACGGCCTGCCCGGCAAAGTTGTTGTACTGCTGAGCCAGGCCAACCTTGTCGGTAGCCTGCTTGACGATCGGCAGGAACTTGGCGCGGATCTGCTCGCGGCTGCTCTTGTTCAGGTACTGGGTGGCCGAGTCGTCACCGCCGCTGAGAATACCCTTGGCATCGGTCACGCTCATGTTCTTCACGGCATCCACGAGAATCGCCTGGGCCTGCGGCACGGCAGCCTCGGCGGCCTTGTTCATGCTGGTTTCCAGGGCTTCGACCTGTTCACCTTTGCCGAACATCTTCATCGCCTTGGCGGCCTTGCCCAGGTTGCCAGGCAGTTCGATGCGCACGTCCGGGTTGTTGCTGAAGCCGCCCGGGGTGCTCAGTTGCTTGACGGCCAGTTGTGCGCCCTGGGTCAGGGCATCTTTCAGGCCGCCGGTGGCGTCTTTCTGGGTCAGGTCGCCCAGCGACAGGGCCAGGGCGCTGGCCGACAGCAGCAGGCCGGCGCACAGAGTGGTGAAGCGCAGGGAGGTGCGGATCATGAAGCTTTCCTTGTAAACAGATGAATACGGGTATCAGCGGACCGGATCGACCTTGATCCGCACAGGCTGTGGGTCACTGCCGTCGAGCATGACGCCGTGGTGTTCGGTGTTGATGAACAGCAGCTTGCCGTCCAGCTCGATGCGCGCGCTTACCGCATAGCGGTGGCCGGGCTTGACCTGGGCCGGGTCGTAGGTGAGGTGGAATGGCAGCGGTACGTTGCCTTTGACCGGGCCGGCCTGGCGGGCCAGGGTCACGGCAGGGGCATCCATCAGCGAAACATCCTGCAGTTCCACGCTCAAGGTAGCGGCAGGCGGCAGGGCAATACGCTGCAGGTAGAAGACTTCACCGTCCAGGCTGGCCTGGGTGGATGGGGTTTGGCTGGAGCAGGCTGCGAGCAAGGATGCGCAACACAGCATAAAGAGCTTTTTCATGGGGTCTCCGGTGTCCTTGGAGCTGGCTTGTGGCCAACCCCAGGGACTTTAGCGGATTTTCCCGGCTGATAAAGCCTCAGATGGTGGAAGTTTCCAGGCCGTCTTCACGGTGCAATGCCACCTGGCGGATCGACAGGCGTAGTTCGGCCGACAGCACGCGCTTGGCCACGCCTTCAGCCAGCTCGCCCAGCTTGTCGTGATAACCCAGCTTGCCCTGGGCATCTGCATGCAGCACGCCTTGCTCGACCAGGGTCTGGATGAAGTGGCGGAACAGGGTCTTGTCGAAGAACTCCGGGGCGTTCAGGCCGTGCAGGATCGACAGACGCTGGGCCATCATCACGCACAGGTCTTCCAGTTCTTCGGCGCTGAGGCTGTTCTGCCCACTGTTCAGCAGCAGTGAGGTGGCCATGTAGAAGCGCTGCAGGGTCTGGGTGATGGTGCGGGCGAGCAGGGTCAGCAACACGAACTGCCGCGAGCTGGGCGCCGGGCGAATGTAAGTGTCGTCGTCCTGGCGCAGCAGCCCTTGCTCGACCAGCGCTGCCAGCCATTGGTCAATCACCGCGTCCAGTTGCTCCGGCGCCCAGCGCAGGAATAGTTCGGCCTGCAGGTAGGGGTACAGCGCATGCACATACTGCCCCAGCAGTTCGCGGCTCATGCGCGAGCTGCTGAGGAAGAAGCTGGCCAGCAGCGCTGGCAGGGCGAAGATGTGCAGCACGTTGTTGCGGTAATAGGTCATCAGTACCGCATTGCCTTCATCCAGGTACAGGATGCGGCCCAGGGCGTCCTTCTGCTCGGCCACCAGGTTCATGCTGCGCACGTGTTCGATCAGCGCCTGGCCGTCGCCGTCGGGCAGGGTGGTGTGCGGCGAGTAGGGCACCTGGCGCAGCAAGGCCAGGTACAGGTCGAGTACGCGGGTCAGGGCGCGTTCGTCCAGGGCCAGGCGGCTGGTGGACAGCAGCGCCAGGGCCACCAGGTTGACCGGGTTGATCGCGGCCGCCTCGTTGAGATGGCGGGCCACGGTTTCGCCCAGGCGGGTGGTGGTGGCGTTGAGCCAGGCCGGGCGGTATTGCGGGCCGTGGTCCTGTTCACGCCAGCCGGGCTGTTGCTGGTCGAGGAAGCCGGCCAGGCGGATCGGTTCGCCGAAGTTCACGTATACCTGGCCAAAGCGCTGCTTGAGCGCCCCGAACACCTTGAAGATGTCGAAGATCGACTCCTTCTTCTTGCTGGCACCGCGCAGCTCGCCCAGGTAGGTGCGGCCTTCGAGCACGCGCTCGTAGCCGATGTACACCGGCACGAACACGATCGGCGTGCGCGACGAGCGCAGGAAGCTGCGCAGGGTAATGGCCAGCATGCCGGTGCGTGGCTGCAGCATGCGCCCGGTGCGCGAGCGACCGCCTTCGACGAAGTACTCGACCGGAAAGCCCTTGGTGTACAGGGTGTGCAGGTACTCGTTGAACACCGCGGTGTACAACGGGTTGCCCTTGAACGTGCGGCGCATGAAGAAGGCGCCGCCACGGCGCAGCAGGTTACCCACCAACGGCATGTTGAGGTTGATGCCCGCGGCCACGTGCGGCGGGGTCAGGCCGTTGCGGAACAGCAGGTACGAAAGCAGCAGGTAGTCGATGTGACTGCGGTGGCACGGTACGTAGATCACTTCGTGGCCGGGTGCGATGCCCTGCACCTGCTCGATGTGGTTGACCTTGATGCCGTCGTAGATCTTGTTCCAGAACCAGCTCAGCACCACTTCGAGGAAGCGGATGGCGGTGTAGGTGTAGTCCGAGGCGATCTCGTTGCCATAGCGCAGAGCCTGGGCTTCGGCCTTGGCCAGGGGCAGGTTTTCGCGCTGCGCCTCATCGACGATGGCCTGTCGCACCTGGGGCGCGTGGATCAGGCCCTTGACCAGGTTGCGCCGGTGCGAAATGTCCGGGCCGATGACAGCGGTCTTGAGGTTGCGAAAATGCACGCGCATCAGGCGCTGGGCCATGCGCACGGTGCGCTCGTGGCCCTTGTTGTGCTGCACCAGTTCGCGCAGGTGGATGGGGGCGGAGAACTGCACCCGGGTCTTGCGCCCGAGGATCAGCACGGTCAGCAGCCGGCGCAGGCGCCCGGTAACCGCCCAGCTGTCGGCGAACAGCAGCTTCCACGGGCTGGATTCACTGGCCGGGGTCTGGCCCCAGAACACACTGACCGGAATGATCTGCGCATCCTCTTCGGCATGCTGGCTGACGGCGGCGACCAGACGCTCCAGGGTGGGCGGGGCGCCGCGCTTGTCGTGGCGGCCGAGCCAGTCCGGGTCCGGGGTCAGGTAAAAGAAGGCAGCCGGTTCCTGCAGCGGGCCAACCGCCACCGGCAGCACCGGGCGCGGCAGGCCCGCCTTGGTGCATTCATGGTCGAGCACGGCCAGGTCGGTGAGCGCGGGCGTGGGCAGGGCATAGAACACCGGGCGGCTGCGGTCGAGCTTGAGGGTCAGGGAGGACTGGTTGATGGTCTCGGAGCGCACCCACAGGTACAACAGGCGACGCAGGGCGCCGAAGATCAGGCGGCGCAGGGGGGAACGGGTCATGGGGTGTGTGCCCTGGGAGTGATGTTCAGGTGGGTATTCAGCCAATTAGTCTGCCGTATCCGCGCAAGTTCAGCAAAAATCGCCGAACGGCGCGACAGTCATCAAATTTTTTTGTTCTGTGTCATATACTCGGCCTGCCACTTGCAAGATATTTACGCAAGCGGCGTCGACACAGGGAACAGACCCCTGTGTCTACAAGGCGATCTTCACAATAAAAATCCGGAGTAGTTCAGATGTCGTCTCGTGAGACTGGGAATGTAAAGTGGTTCAACGATGCCAAGGGTTACGGCTTCATTCAGCGCGAAGGTGGTGCGGATGTGTTCGTCCACTATCGGGCGATCCGCGGTGAGGGGCATCGTACCCTGGTCGAAGGACAGCGGGTGGAATACGCCTGCGTGCAGGGCCAGAAAGGCCTGCAAGCCGAGGACGTAGTGGGCCTCTGAGCCTCATGCTGTAAGGCTCGTTGTGGGAGCTGGCTTGCCGGCGATCACCGGCGAAGCCGGTGCCAGGCACCGTGTTGCCTGCATCGGCGGCAAGCCGGGCTCCCACAAAGAATGCAGTGCATTCAGGTGCGCCAGGTGATTTCCTCTTCACCGTCGGCGCTGATGCGGACCCAGCGGTCGGCATCTTCTTCTCCATCTTCTTCCACCCAGCCACCCGGCGCGCAGCGCACTTCCACGCCCAGTGCGGCAAATGCGGCGCGGGCGCAGGCGACGTCATCGGCCCACGGCGTCTGGTCGCTTTCCAGGTACAGGCTGTTCCATTTCCCTACAGCCTTGGGTAGCCAGGTGACCGGAATGTTACCGGCCTGGCATTTGAAGGTATGGCCTTTCTGCTTCCATTCGCTGCACGGGCCGATCGCCTGGGCGAGCCACTCGGCAATCTGCTTGTGGTCGACGTCGGTGTCCTTCAGGTAGATCTCGATATCAGGTTGGCGCATAAGGGCTCCGGGTGTGCTCAGTCTTGGCGCACGAAATAGTCATAACGCATGGAAACCGTGACCTCGAACGGCTCGGGCTGGTCGATCACCCGGGCACGCTTTTCGGCACTGGCACGCCAGCCGTGCGGGGTCATGGCCAGCAGGTCGGCGCGGGCCTTGGGCGCGGCCAGGCTCAGGCGGAACTCCAGGGTTTCGCTGTGGGCATGGGCCATGCCTTCGGGGACCAGGGCCAGGTGTTTGTCGTCGGCGTAAGGGCGTACTTCATCGTAGAGCACTTCGCGCAATTCCATCAGGTGGCCGCTGGTGGGGCCGACCCGCATCAGGCCGCCGCCGGGGCTGAGCAGGCGCTTGGCCTCGGCCCAGTCCAGCGGGCTGAACACGCTGGCGATGAACTGGCAGCTGGCGTCGGCAAGCGGCACGCGGGCCATGCTGGCGACCATCCAGGTGACCTCGGGCGCGCGGCGGCAGGCACGCTTGACCGCCTCGCGGGAGATGTCCAGGGCGTAACCGTCGGCGGCCGGCAGGGCCTGGGCGATCTGCGCGGTGTAGTAACCCTCGCCACAGCCGATGTCCAGCCAGGCACCGGGCTGGCGCTCGGCGGCCAGCTCGGCCAGGCGGCGCGCCACCGGCGCGTAGTGGCCGGCGTCGAGGAAGTCGCGGCGGGCTTCGACCATGGCCTGGTTGTCACCCGGGTCGCGGCTGTTCTTGTGCTGCACTGGCAGCAGGTTCAGGTAACCCTGGCGGGCGCGGTCGAAGCGGTGGCCGGCCGGGCACACCACCCCGTTGTCGAGCCGGCTCAGCGGCGCCTGGCAAAGAGGGCAGGTGAGCATCAGGCGAGCAACCGGACCAGGGTCTGGTAGTAGATTTCGGTCAGCAGGTCGAGGTCGCTGGCCAGGATCCGCTCATCCACCTGGTGGATGGTGGCGTTGACCGGGCCGAGTTCGACCACCTGGGTACCCATGGTGGCGATGAAACGGCCATCGGAGGTACCGCCGCTGGTGGACGGCTGGGTGTCGCGGCCGGTGACACCCTTGATGCTGGCCGAGACGGCGTCCAGCAATTCGCCCGGTTCGGTGAGAAACGGCAGGCCCGACAGCGCCCAGTCGATCGACCAGTCCAGTTCGTGCTTGTCGAGGATCGCCGACACCCGCGCCTGCAGGCCTTCGACGGTCGACTCGGTGGAGAAACGGAAGTTGAACAGTGCGGTCAGCTCGCCCGGGACCACATTGGTGGCGCCGGTGCCGGAATTGAGGTTGGAGATCTGGAAGCTGGTGGGCGGGAAGAACGCATTGCCTTCGTCCCAGTGCTCGGCCGCCAGTTCCGCCAGGGCCGGCGCGGCCAGGTGGATCGGGTTGCGCGCCAGGTGCGGGTAGGCCACATGGCCCTGCTTGCCGCGCACGGTCAGCTTGGCGCCCAGCGAGCCACGGCGGCCGTTCTTGACCACGTCACCCAGCAGGGTGGTGCTGGAGGGTTCGCCGACGATGCACCAGTCCAGGCGCTCGTTGCGTGCTTTCAGGCGCTCGACCACGGCCTTGGTGCCATGGTGGGCCGGGCCTTCCTCGTCGCTGGTGATCAGGAACGCGACCTTGCCGCGGTGGTCCGGGTAGTCCTGCACGAAGCGCTCGCTGGCAATCACCATGGAGGCCAGGCTGCCTTTCATGTCGGCGGCGCCACGGCCGCAGAGCATGCCGTCGGCGTCGATCAGCGCTTCGAACGGCTCATGCTGCCATTGCTGCACCGGGCCGGTGGGGACCACGTCGGTGTGGCCGGCGAAGCACAGCACCGGGCCGTCCTGGCTGCCGTGGGTGGCCCAGAAGTTGTCGACGTCCTCGATGCGCATCGGTTCGAGCTGGAAGCCCACGGCGCCCAGGCGGTTCATCATCTGCGCCTGGCAGTCGGCGTCGACGGGGGTGACCGAGGGGCGACGGATCAGGTCGCAGGCCAGTTGAAGGGTAGGCGAGAGCTCGGCTGGGGCCGTCATGGGGGACTCCGGGGCAAGGCGGGAAATCTGAGGGGCGTTATCTTATATCAAACCGATGGGCCATTGGGGCCGCTTTGCGGCCCTGTCGCGACACAAGGCCGCTCCTACAGGATCACCACAGCCCATCAGGCGTGTGCAATATCTGTGGGAGCGGCCTTGTGTCGCGAAAGGGGCGCAAAGCGCCCCCCCAGGATCTCAAGCCTGTTGCGGTTCGGCAGCCTTTTCTACGGGCTTGGGCAGCGACGACAGGAAGGCCATCACCAGCGCCGCCACATAAGGCAACGACTGCACCAGCAACATCGCCACCCAGAAGCGCATGTCCGAACTCGGCAGCCCCTGTACCAGGTAGATGCCCAGCGCCGCGCCCCACAGCAGCAACATGATGAACAGCTCTTCCCGCGCTTCGGAAATCGCCACCAGCAGCCCGTGGCTGTCGGCGTTCTTCGGTGTGCGGAAGAACGGCATGCTGCTGGTGAAGAACCCGTACAGCACCGCCTTGGCGATGGTATGCGACAGCGCCAGCCCCGCCAGCGCCGCAGCAAAGGCATCCTTCAGGTTCACCCCCACCGCGCGGCGGTAGAGGAAGACGATCTTGCCGACCTTGAAGAAGAACAGCGCCAGCGGTGGAATGGCAAAGATCATCAACGGCGGGTCGACCCGGTGCGGCACGATGATCATCGCCGCCGACCACAGCAGCGCGCCGATGGTGAAGAAGATGTTCATGCCATCGGCGATCCACGGCAGCCAGCCGGCCAGGAAGTGGTAGCGCTGGCCGCGGGTCAGCTCGCTGCCCTTGCCGCGCAGCAGGGCGCTGGCGTGGTGCTTGATGATCTGGATGGCGCCGTAGGCCCAGCGGAAACGTTGCTTCTTGAAGTCGATGAAGGTATCGGGCATCAGGCCCTTGCCGTAGCTGTTGTGGGCGTAGGCGGCCGACAGGCCTTTCTCGAACACCCGCAAGCCCAGTTCGGCGTCCTCGCAGATGCACCACTCGGCCCAGCCCAGCTCTTCCAGCACGCTGCGCCGGGTCATGGTCATGGTGCCGTGCTGGATGATCGCGTCACGGTCGTTGCGGGTGACCATGCCGATGTGGAAGAAGCCCTTGTACTCGCTGTAGCACAGCTTCTTGAAGGCGCTTTCGTGCTGGTCGCGGTAGTCCTGCGGCGACTGCACCACGGCAATTTTCGGGTCAGCGAAGTGCGGCACCATGTGCTTGAGCCAGTTGCGATCGACGCAGTAGTCCGAGTCGATCACCGCGATCACTTCGGCGTCCTTGGCGGTATGCGGGATCAGGTAGTTCAGCGCGCCGCCCTTGAAGCCGGCCAGGGGCGCGACGTGGAAGAACCTGAAGCGCTCGCCGAGCTTCTCGCAATGGGCCTTGAGGGGCTCCCACACGGCCGGGTCCTTGGTGTTGTTGTCGATCACCAGCACTTCGTAGTCGGGGTAGTCCAGCGCAGCCAGGGCATCGAGGGTCTGTTTCACCATCTCGGGCGGTTCGTTGTAGCACGGCACATGCACCGATACCTTGGGCCGGTAGGCGCTGTCGGCCTGCACCGGCAGGAACTCGCGCCGGCGCTTGTGTATCCATACCGCCTCGGCCAGTTCGTGGGCCTCGGTCAGCAGCACGATGAACACGCCCAGCGCGCCGAGGGCCAGCAGCACGCCCACGGTCAGGCTGAACCAGGTGCTGTATTGCTGGCTGTAGTCGTAGGCGATCCAAACCAGCACCGACCCGCACAGGAAGGTGATGAAGGTCAGGAAGGTGCGGCCGCGCTGGCGCAGGGCCGAACCGTCGATGAACAACACCATCAGGGCAATCATCGCCAGCACCACCGAGGCCACCGCCAGGGCACGCCACTGCGGGATGGCCACTACCGGGCCGTCGAAGTTGAATTTCTGCTGGCGTTCGGCGTTGTACACGCCCCAGTAGGCGCCCACCGAGCCTTCGTCGCTGGCCTTCCACGGCTGGTCGTAGGCTTCGATGACGAAATAGTTGTAACCACGGCGATTGAGGGTGTTGACCAAGGTGCGCAGGTAGATGGCCTGGTCGGCCTGGGTGGCATCGGCACCGCCGCGCATGCGGCCGTTGCTCGGCCAGCCAACTTCCGAGAGCAGCAGGGGTTTGCGCGGGAACTGGTGTTTCAGCTCGCGGGCGCGGTCGAGTACGAACTCGACCGAATCCTTCATCGGCACGAACTCCCAGTACGGCAGGATGTGCGCGGCTATCAGGTCGACGTGCTTGGCCAGCTGCGGGTTTTCCTTCCAGATGTGCCATTGCTCGCTGGTGGTCACTGGCACCTTGACGGCTGCGCGTACCCGGTCCAGGTATTTGATCAGGTTTTCCGGAGTGACTTCTTCACGGAACAGCGCCTCGTTGCCGACCACCACCCGCACCACGCTGCGCGACGTGTTGGCCAGCTGGATGGCCGTGGCGATTTCGCGCTCGTTGCGCTCCAGGTCCGGGCTGATCCAGATGCCCAGCGTTACCCGCAGGCCGAATTCCTCGGCCAGGCGCGGGATATCCGCCTGTGTGCCCTCCACGGTGTAGATACGGATGCTGTCGGTCAGTTTGCTCAACTGCTCCAGGTCCTGGCGCATCTCGTCGTCACTGGGGTACTGGCCCTTCTGCGGGCTTTCGCCAAGGCGGAACGGTGAATAGGAGAAGCCAGAGATCTGTTCTGGCCAGGCGGGGGCGGAAACCGGGCGGTTGATCAGCGCCCAGAACCCGGTGAACAACGCGGCGATGGCCAGGACCACAACCAGGTTCAGGCCGAATTTACGTGAAGACATTGTCGTCCATTTGTGTCGAAGTGATAGGACATTAAAGCAGGGTTGGTAGTGTCTTTCCTAACGATGCAGGCCATGGGCCCGCTGGCATATAATGCGCGCCGGTTTTTTGGGGTATGAGCATGAGCACAGAAGATCCACGCTTCGCCGGCGTTGCCCGGCTGTATGGCGACCAGGGGTTGCACCGTCTGGGCCAGGCCCACGTGGCCGTGGTCGGTATTGGCGGGGTAGGCTCGTGGGCGGCGGAAGCGCTGGCCCGCAGTGGCGTGGGCGAGATCACCCTGTTCGACCTCGACGACGTGTGCGTCAGCAACACCAACCGCCAGGCCCATGCCCTGGAAGGGCAGGTGGGGCGGCCCAAGGTCGAGGTCATGGCCGAGCGCCTGCGGGCGATCAACCCGGCGTGCACGGTGCATGCTGTGGCCGACTTCGTTACCCGCGACACCATGGTCGAGTACATCACCGAGAACCTCGATTGTGTGATCGACTGCATCGACAGCGTCATGGCCAAGGCGGCACTGATCGCCTGGTGCCGGCGGCGCAAGATTGCCATCGTCACCACGGGTGGCGCCGGCGGGCAGATCGACCCGACACAGATCCAGATCGCCGACCTGAACAAGACCTTCAACGACCCGCTGGCCTCGCGGGTGCGTTCCACCCTGCGCCGCGACTACAACTTCTCGCGCAATGTCAGCCGCAACTATGGCGTGCCCTGCGTGTTCTCCAGCGAACAGCTGCGCTACCCCAAGGGCGATGGCAGCGTTTGCCTGCAGAAAAGCTTCGTGGGCGAAGGCGTGCGGCTGGACTGCTCGGGTGGCTTTGGCGCGGTGATGATGGTGACCGCGACCTTTGGCATGGTGGCGGCGAGCAAGGCGGTGGAAAAACTGGTGGCGGGGTCGCGGCGGCCTTCGGAGCGGGTCAAGCCTGAATAGACTGCGTGGGCTTCTTCGCGGGTAAACCCGCTCCCACAGGTACTACATCTCTCTCAGGAAAGGTGAGGATCCTGTAGGAGCGGGTTCACCCGCGAAGAAGCCAGCACCGATTTAGCGGGGAGACGCCAGCTCCGCCATCCGCTGCAACACCGCATGCAGCCCATTGCTGCGCGAAGGCGACAGTTGGCGCTCCAGCCCCAGCTGAGTGAACCACTCCCGCAGATCGAGCCCGGCCAGTTCCTCATTGGCCAACCCTTGCACCCGCACCAGCAACAACGCCAACAGCCCGCGCAACAAGCGCGCATCGCTACTGGCCTTGAAGCGCCATACCCCTTCAACCTGCTCGGCCACCAGCCATACCAGGCTTTCGCAGCCATGCACCCGGTTGGCATCGGTCTTTTCAGTGTCAGCCAGCGGTTCCAGCCGGTCGCCCCACTGCATCAGCAGCCGCGCACGCTGTTCCCAGCCCTTGCCCTGCTCGAAAGCTTCCAGCGCCTGGCGCGCCTGATCCGGCAGGATCATCGCAACAGCTCCAGGCCCTGGTCCAGTGCCTCGAAGAAACGCTGCAAGTCATCGCTGTCGTTATACAGCCCCAAGGACACGCGGATCGCGCCCTCCAGGCCCAGGCCCTTCAGCAGCGGCATGGCACAGTGGTGCCCGGCACGCACGGCAATGCCTTGCTCGGTCAGCAGGTGGGCGATGTCGGCGTTGTGCACGCCTTCGATGACGAAACTGGCAAGGGCCGCCTGTGGCGTGCCGAGGATGCGTACACCATCGCGGTCTGTCAGGCCACGCAGCAGGTGCTGGTGCAGGCTGGCTTCATGGGTTTCGAGCGCCTGAGCATCGAGGCTGGCCAGGTAGTCCAGGGTTGCCCCCAGGCCGATCACCCCGGCGATCGGCGGCGTGCCTGCTTCGAACCCCAGCGGCGCCGGGCGGAAGCTGGCGCTGTGGTACTCGGCCAGTTGCACCATCTCGCCGCCGAACTGCCAGTGCTGCAGCAGTTCCAGTGCCTGGCTGCGGCCGTACAGCACGCCAACGCCTTCCGGGCCGTACAGCTTGTGGCTGGAGAACACATAGAAGTCGCAGCCAAGCTGCTGCACATCGTGGCGGCCGTGCACCACGCCCTGGGCACCGTCGACCACGCTCAGCGCGCCTTGGGCGCGGGCATGGGCCAGCAGCGCCGGCAGCGGCTGCCAGGTGCCCAGCACGTTGGACAGCTGGCTCACCGCCAGCACCCGGGTGCGTGGGCCGATCAGTTGCAGCGCCTGGTCCAGGTCGATGCGGCCATGGGCATCCAGCGGCAGCACCACCAGGCGCAGGTTGCGCCGGCGCGCCAGCTGTTGCCAGGGCAGCAGGTTGGCATGGTGTTCCAGGGCACTGACGGCAATTTCGTCACCGGCCTCGAAGCGGTGTTCCAGGCCATAGGCCAGCAGGTTCAGCGCCGAAGTGGCGCCGTGGGTGAAGATGATCTGCCGCGAGTCTGCCGCATTCAGCCAGGCGGCAACCTTGTCGCGGCTGGTTTCGAAGGCCTGGGTTGCCAGTGCGCCGGGCAAGTGCTGGGCTCGGTGCACGTTGGCTGCGCCATGGCCATAGTAATGGCTCAGGGCATCGAGCAGGGCTTGCGGCTTCTGGGTGGTGGCGGCGCTGTCCAGGTAGGTCTGGTGTTGCCGTTGCAGGGCGGCGATGGCGGGAAAATCGGCACGCCAGGGGGAGGGCTGGAACATGGTCACGGGGCCTGGAATGAAAATCGGGTCTGGCGTGGTGCCAGACCCGATCTTAACATTTCAAACGCTGAGAATCCGCTGTTGGCGAGCAAGCTCGCGCTTACAGGGGCTGAAGGATTCTCAGTTGTGCGCGTGCAGCGCCTCGTTCAGCTCGATGGCCGACTTGTGGGTCTTGCACTCCACCGCGCCGTTCAGCGAGTTGCGGCGGAACAGCAGGTCGGTCTGGCCGGCCAGGTCACGGGCCTTGACCACTTTGACCAGCTGGTTGTTCTCGTCCAGCAGGTTCACCTTGGTACCGGCGGTGATGTACAGGCCGGCTTCGACGGTGTTGCGGTCACCCAGCGGAATGCCGATACCGGCGTTGGCGCCGATCAGGCAGCCTTCGCCAACCTTGATGACGATGTTGCCGCCGCCGGACAGGGTGCCCATGGTCGAGCAGCCGCCGCCCAGGTCCGAGCCCTTGCCGACGAACACGCCAGCGGAAACGCGGCCTTCGATCATGCCCGGGCCTTCGGTGCCAGCGTTAAAGTTGACGAAGCCTTCGTGCATGATGGTGGTGCCTTCGCCGATGTAGGCGCCCAGGCGCACACGGGCGGTGTCGGCGATACGCACGCCGGCCGGGACCACGTAGTCGGTCATTTTCGGGAACTTGTCCACCGAGAACACTTCCAGCAGCTCGCCCTTCAGACGCGCTTCCAGTTGCAGTTCGGCCAGTTCGGCCAGGTCGACCGCGCCCTGGTTGGTCCAGGCCACGTTCGGCAGCAGCGGGAAGATGCCGGCCAGGCTCAGGCCGTGCGGCTTGACCAGGCGGTGCGACAGCAGGTGCAGCTTGAGGTAGGCCTCTGGGGTCGAGGTCAGCGCGGCGTCTTCGGCCAGCAGGGTGGCGACCAGCGGCTTGTGGCTTTCAGCCAGGCGGGTCAGCAGGGCGGCCTGGGCGGCATCCACACCCTTCACGGCTTCGGCCAGTTGCGCGGCCTGGGCGTTGCTGAAGGCGATGGCCTGGTTGCCACCTTGGTAACCGAGAACAGGGGCTACCGCGGCGACCAGTTCGGCGCTCGGGTTGAGCAGCGGTTGTGCGTAGAACACTTCCAGCCAGGCGCCCTGGCGGTTCTGGGAGCCGACACCGAAGGCCAGGCTGAACAGGGTATTGGACATGTGATTACCTCGTGCGAAATAGGGTAGGGGCTCAGGCCAGGGCAGCGGCGTACAGGTCAGGCTTGAAGCCGACCAGGGTACGCGCGCCAAGGTCGAGCACCGGGCGCTTGATCATCGACGGCTGGGCCAGCATCAGCTCGACGGCCTTGGCCTGGTCGAGGTCGGCCTTGCTGGCGTCGTCCAGCTTGCGGAAGGTGGTGCCGGCACGGTTGAGGATGACTTCCCAGCCGTGTTCGTCGCACCAGCGGTTCAGGCTGTCACGGTCGATGCCTTGGGTCTTGTAGTCGTGGAATTCGTAGGCAATGGCCTGGTCTTCGAGCCAGGTACGTGCCTTCTTCATGGTGTCACAGGCTTTGATGCCGTAGAGCGTGTAGGTCATTGTGTGCATTGGGGATCACAGGCGGCCCCAACCTCTCCGTTTTCCGATTTCAGTCGCGGGATTATGCGGGAACGATCCTCGCGGCGCCACGCCCGTGGTGCCCATGTTTACTGATCAAGGTATGTCTCAAGCGACCAGGCGCTGTACCGAACCGATGATCTTGTCACCGTGTTGCTGTTCAGCGGTGCGCAGATCGAAGGCGGTCTGCAGGTTGAGCCAGAACTCGGGGGTGGTGTCCAGGCAGATGGACAGGCGCAGCGCCATGTCGGCGGAAACACCGCCCCGTTCACGCAGGATGTTGTTGACGGTTGGTGTGGCAACCCCTAGCGCCCGGGCCAGTGCCGCGGCGCTGAAACCCATCTCTTTCTGGAAGTCCTCACGCAGGACTTCTCCGGGATGAATCGGACGCATACCGTTCTTGAGCATGATGCACCTCAGTGGTAATCGACAATTTCAACGTTAATCGGCCCGTTGTCGGTCCAGATAAAGCACAGGCGCCATTGGTCATTGACACGGATACTGTGCTGGCCTGCTCGGTTGCCGCTCAATGCCTCGAGACGGTTGCCAGGTGGCGACCGAAGGTCTCGCAGCTCTGTTGCGGCATCGAGCATGGCCAGTTTGCGTTCCGCAACTGACTTGATATCTGACCAACGCCGTGTCTTTCCATGAGTAAAAAGTGCTTCCGTGTCGGCACAGCTAAAGCTTCGAATCATGAGGCTGAATGCTTAACGTTATTCGTTAAGGTTGATTATACGACGGGATCCCAGCAGTTCAAGCCTGACTAGCGCAAGATGCTCGCCAACGTCAGTCACGTGCTGGGTATCATCATGTTACATATTCATCCGCCACCTGCGACTATCGTGCAGCGGCCCCGAATCGCCCATCGCCGCTAACATATTGTTTCAATGGCGATGTTTCGCCTTGTTGTCGTTTCTGGTTCACAAAGGAAGCTTTCCCGGATGCAGTCCGCCTACACCGTCCTCATCCTGCTGACACTGGTCAGCGTGTCGAAGCTGGTCGGCCGCATGATTCCGCTGCCCTTGCCGCTGGTGCAGATCGCCGCCGGCGCCTTGCTGGCATGGCCGACACTGGGCCTGCATGTGGCCCTGGACCCCGAGTTGTTCCTGTTCCTGTTCCTGCCGCCGTTGCTGTTCGCCGATGGCTGGCGCATTCCCAAGCGCGAGTTGTGGCGCATTCGCGGGCCGGTGGTGGCGCTGGCCGTAGGCCTGGTGCTGTTTACCGTGGTCGGTGCCGGTTACTTCATTCACTGGCTGCTGCCGAGCATCCCGCTGCCGGTGGCCTTCGCCCTGGCTGCCGTGTTGTCGCCGACCGACGCCGTGGCGGTTTCGGCCATTACCCAGGACCGCCTGCCCACCCCGCTGATGCACATGCTCCAGGGCGAGGCCCTGATGAACGATGCCTCGGGCCTGGTGACCTTCAAGTTCGCCCTGGCAGCGGCGATCACCGGGGTATTCTCGCTGACCGACGCCAGCTTCAGCTTCGTTCTGGTCGCCCTGGGCGGCCTGGCCGTGGGCGTGGCCCTGAGCTGGTTGATCGGCCGCTTGCGCGCGTGGATGATCGCCCGCGGCTGGGACGACCCGGCCACCCACGTGGTGTTCATGTTACTGCTGCCGTTCGCTGCCTACGTACTGGCCGAGCGCCTGGGTGTGTCGGGCATTCTTTCGGCGGTGGCGGCCGGCATGATGCAGAGCTGGCTCGACCTGCTGCCACGGCAGACCAGTACGCGCCTGCTCAACCGCAGCGTGTGGTCGCTGCTGGAGTTCGCTTTCAACGGTCTGATCTTCCTGCTGCTGGGCCTGCAACTGCCGGACATCATCAAGGCCGTGGTCAGCCATGAACCCACCGTCTGGCCGACCCTGGCCTGGCGCTGCCTGGACGTGGTGGCGATCTTTGTGGCGCTGATCTTGCTGCGGTTCATCTGGGTGCAGAGCATCTGGCGCTCGATCGGTGTGGTACGCCGCTGGCGCGGCAAGCCGGCGCTGGTGCTGATGCCCACGGCGCGTTCCTGCTGGTTGCTGACCCTGGGCGGTGTGCGTGGTGCGGTCACCCTGGCCGGCGTGATGTCGATCCCGTTGCTGATGGGAGCAGGCAAGGCCTTCCCGGAGCGTGACCTGCTGATCTTCATTGCGGCCGGGGTGATCCTGCTGTCGTTGATCAGTGCCTGTATCGCGCTGCCGCTGCTGCTGCGCGGGGTGACCAAGAGCCCGGACGAGCGTTTGCACCAGGAAGTGCAGGAGGCCTGGCGGCGCACGGCCGAGGCGGCGATCCATGCGCTGGAGGCAGAGGAAGTGATCGACAGCAATGCGCCACAGGATGCCGCGCAGGCGACCTTGGCAACCGAGTTGAAGGCGCGCTTGATGGCTGAGTACCGGGATGAGCTGGACAGCTACAACGACAGCGCCGAGGCCAAGGCCCTGGCTGAACAGATGGATTTGCTGGAGCGGCGTTTGCGCCTGCGTGCGCTACGGGCTCAGCGGCTGGAGCTGTATGAGCTGCACCGCAAGCATCTGGTGGGGGATGAAGTGGTGCGGCAGGTGCTGGGGGAGCTGGATATGAGTGAGGCAAACCTAGGGTCGGTCAGGTAGACCGCAGGGGGCCGCTTCGCGGCCCTGTGGGAGCGGGTAAACCCGCTCCCACTGGCACTGCACAACACTCAAGAATTGTACGGCCCCTGTCGAATCAGCGGTTCTGCAGGAATGCGCGAATCCGCTCCGCCGCCTCGATGCACTCGGCCAACGGTGCAACCAGCGCCATGCGCACGCGGCCGGCGCCCGGGTTCACGCCATCCACTTCACGCGACAGGTACGACCCCGGCACCACCGTCACATGCTGGGCCTCGAACAGGTCGCGGGTGAACTCGGCATCGCCGCCGGGTACCTTGGCCCACAGGTAGAAGCTGCCATCCGGACGCTGCACGTCCAGCACCGGCTGCAGGATATCCAGCACGGCATCGTACTTGGCGCGGTACTGGTCGCGGTTCTCGCGTACATGCGCCTCGTCCTGCCAGGCGGCGATGCTGGCCAGCTGGGTTTGTACCGGCATGGCGCAGCCGTGGTAGGTACGGTACAGCAGGAACGGCTTGATGATCTCGGCATCACCGGCGACGAAGCCCGAGCGCAGGCCCGGCAGGTTGGAGCGCTTGGACAGGCTGTGGAAAACCACGCAGCGCTTGAAGTCGCTGCGGCCCAGTTCCGCACAGGCCGTCAGCAGGCCCGGTGGCGGGGCGTCCTCGTCGAAGTACAGCTCGCTGTAGCACTCGTCGGCGGCAATCACGAAGTCGTGCTCGTCGGCCAGGGCGATCAGCTTCTTCAGGGTGGCCATCGGCACCAGTGCGCCGGTGGGGTTGCCCGGCGAGCACAGGAACAGGATCTGGCAGCGCTTCCACACTTCAGCCGGCACGGCGTCGAAGTCGGGGTTGAAACCGTTGCTTTCCAGGCACGGCAGGTAGTGCGGGGTGGCACCGGCCAGCAGGGCTGCGCCTTCGTAGATCTGGTAGAACGGATTGGGGCTGACCACCAGGCCGTCATCGGCGCGGTTGACCACGGCCTGGGTGAAGGCGAACAGCGCTTCACGGGTGCCGTTGACCGGCAGGATGTGGCGGTCGGCGTCCAGCCAGCCGGCCGGTACGCCAAAGCGCCGCTCGCACCACTGGCCAATGGCTTGGCGCAGGGCCGGCAGGCCGATGGTGCTTGGGTACACCGCCAGCTTGTCGAGGTTGTCGGCCATGGCCTGGGCGACGAACGCCGGCGATTCGTGCTTCGGCTCACCGATCGACAGGGCGATGGCGCGTTTGTCCGCCGCAGGCTTCACGCTGCCCAGCAGGGCGCGAAGCTTCTCGAACGGATAGGGCTGAAGCTGGGTCAAGGCATGGTTCATCGGCGCAAGGTCTCGTCAATCGTCTAGTCGTTAAAAGGTCACGCGGGTAGGGCTGGCATCGCTGGCCTGGCCGGCCTGCAGCTGCTGGACGATGGCCTCCTGCAGGCGGCTGCACAGCTGTGGGTCGGACAGCGGCTGGTTGTCGGCATCGGTGATGAAGAACACGTCTTCCACCCGCTCGCCGAGGGTGGCGATCTTGGCGTTCTGCAGCGACAGGTCGAACTCCAGGAAGATCCGCCCCAGCCGGGCCAGCAGGCCTGGGCGGTCGGGTGCGGTGATTTCGAGGATGGTCACCGGTCGCTGGGCATCGTTGAGGATGGTCACCTGCGGCGGGAAGTCGAAGTGCTTGAGCTGGCGCGGCACCCGACGCTGGATGATGGTCGGGTAGTCCTCGGGGTTGCGCAGCGCTTCGGTCAGGCCGTCGCGAATCTGCTTGACCCGCTGCGGGTTGTCGCCGATCGAGCCGCCGTCGTTGTCCAGCACGATGTAGGTGTCGAGGGTGAACTGGCTGCTCGAGGTGATGATCCGCGCGTCATGAATGTTCAGGTTCAGCTGCGACATGGCCGCCACCGTCACGGCGAAGAAGTCGTGCTGGTCGGGGGCGTAGATGAAGATCTGCGTGCCGCCCTCGAACTCGCGCTGAGTGGTTTCCTTGATCAGCACCAGCGGCCCGCCATCGGCCGGCTGCTGGAGTATCGCGTCACTGTGCCAGGCCACGTCGGCAGCGGTGTGCTTGAGGAAGTAGTCATCGCCCAGCTGTGACCACAGCTGCTCGACGTCGTCCGGGTCGGTGCCTTCGCGCACCAGGATGTCCAGCGCTGCCGATTGGGTCTGGCGAATCTGTTCTTCGCGGTCCAGCGGGTTTTCCAGGCCACGGCGCAGGGCGCGCTTGGTCTCGGTGTACAGCTGGCGCAGCAGGCTGGCCCGCCACGAGTTCCACAGGCTGGGGTTGGTGGCGTTGATATCGGCCACGGTCAGCACGTACAGGTAGTCCAGGCGCGTCTCGTCACCCACGTGCAGGGCAAAGTCGTTGATCACCTGCGGGTCGGACAGGTCCTTGCGCTGGGCGGTGGTCGACATCACCAGGTGGTTCTGCACCAGCCAGACGATCAGCCGGCTGTCCCAGGCGGGCAACTGGTGGCGTTCGCAGAACTTCTTCGCATCCACCGCACCCAGCTCGGAATGGTCGCCCTGGCGGCCCTTGCCGATGTCGTGATACAGGCCGGCCAGGTAGATCAGCTCGGGCTTGGGCAGGCGGCCCATGAGCTTGCTGGCCAGTGGGAATTTCTCGGACACCGGCGTGTATTGCAGCTTGCGCAGGTGCTTGATGAGGTTGAGGGTGTGTGCATCGACCGTATAGATGTGGAACAGGTCGTGCTGCATCTGCCCGACGATCAGGCCGAACTCCGGCAGGTAGCGGCCAAGGATGCCGTAGCGGTTCATCCGCCGCAGGTTGCGGTGGATGCCGATTTCGCACTTGAACAGCTCGATGAACAGGCTGGTGTTGCGGATATCGGTGCGGAAGGTGTCGTCGATCAGGTGGCGGTGCTCGCGCAGCAGCCGCACGGTATCGGCACGTACACCCTTGATCTCGGGGTGCTGGGCCATCAGCACGAAGATTTCCAGCATGGCGAACGGCGTGCGCTTGAACACGTTCGGCCTGGTCGCTTCTATATAGCCGTCATGCAGGCGGAAGCGCGCATTCAGCGGCTGGGTGGTGCCGCTGTCGTCATCGGCGAGGATGACCTCCTCGAAGTGCTGGATGATCAGGTCGCACAGCTGACTGATGCTCATCACCACCCGGTAGTACTGCTGCATGAACTGCTCGATCGCCCGCTTGGGGTTGTCGTCGCTGTAGCCCAGCAGTGCGGCGATGCTGCGCTGGTGGTCGAACAGCAGACGGTCCTCGGCGCGCCCTGCAAGCATGTGCAAGGCGTAGCGCACCTTCCACAGGAAGTCCTGGGACGAGGCCAGCAGCTCGTTCTCGCTTTCCAGCAGGAAACCTTCGCCGGCCAGCGCATGCAGGTTGAGGGTGCCGTACTGGCGGCGGGCTACCCACAGCACTGTCTGGATGTCGCGCAGGCCACCGGGCGAACCTTTCACATTGGGTTCGAGGTTGTACTCGGTGTCGTTGTACTTGTGGTGGCGGGCCTTGAGTTCGGCTCGCTTGGCCAGGAAGAAGTCCTTGCTCGGCCACATCTGCGCAGTGCTGGTCACCTCCAGCATGTGCTGGCGCAGGGTCTCGGGGCCGGCAATGGTGCGGCTTTCCATCAGGTTGGTGATGACCGTCAGGTCAGCGCGGGCCTGTTCGGCGCACTCGTCGACGGTGCGCACGCTCTGGCCCACTTCCAGGCCGATGTCCCACAGCAGGGTGAGAAACCGCTCGATGGCGTCGCGGTACTGCTCATGCTCGGCAGCGCCCAGCAAAATCAGCAGGTCGATGTCCGAATGCGGGTGCAGTTCACCACGCCCGTAGCCACCCACCGCGACCAGGGCGATGCCGCTGTGGTCGCCCCAGTCGAACTGGTTCCAGGCCTGTTGCAGGATATTGTCGACGAGCCAGGCGCGGGCCTCGATCAGCGGGCGGATTTCGCTGCCACTACGGAAACGTTTGTCGAGCACCTCGCCGGCCTGGCGGATGGCTTTCTTGAAGGCGGCGATGGGGCTCGCCTTGAGGGCCAGTTCCGCCTGGAACTGGCCGCGGTCGAACAGCTCGGGGTCCACCTGGGGCATCGCGTCACGTTCCTGTCGTGGGTTGGCCTGTGGGAGTGCGCTCAGGCCGAGGTGCGCGGGATGGTGTCGTCCTTGCGCAGGGTGAAGATCTCATAACCTGTCGCGGTCACCACCAGGGTGTGTTCCCACTGGGCCGAGAGCTTGCGGTCCTTGGTGATGGCGGTCCAGCCGTCGCCCAGCACCTTGGTGTCGGCCTTGCCCTGGTTGATCATTGGCTCGATGGTGAAGGTCATGCCTTCCTTGAGCTCCATGCCGGTGCCGGCGCGGCCGTAGTGCAGGATCTGCGGCTCTTCGTGGAATACCTTGCCGATGCCGTGGCCGCAGAACTCGCGCACCACCGAGAAGCCGTTCTTCTCAGCGTGCTTCTGGATCACTTCGCCGATGTCGCCCAGGCGGCAGCCCGGCTTGACCAGTTCGATGGCCTTGTACATGCATTCCTGGGTGACCTTGGACAGGCGCTCGGCCCATACCGGCACGGTGCCGACGTGGAACATGCGGCTGGTGTCGCCGTGGTAGCCGTCCTTGATCACGGTGACGTCGATGTTCAGCGTGTCACCGTCCTTGAGTGGCTTGTCGTTGGGGATGCCGTGGCAGACCACATGGTTGATCGAGGTGCAGATCGACTTCGGGTAGCCCTTGTAGTTGAGCGGTGCCGGGATGGCCTGCTGGACATTGACGATGTAGTCGTGGCACAGGCGGTCCAGCTCTTCGGTGGTGACACCGGGCTTGACGTGTTCTTCGATCATTTCCAGCACTTCGGCGGCCAGGCGGCCAGCGATGCGCATCTTCTCGATGTCTTCTGCGGTCTTGATGGTGACGGTCATTACAGGCTCTCTACGGCGCCGTGAACGGCGCGAACAAACGGGAAAGGCCGGATTCTAGCAGAGCAGGGCACCGATCGGTCGGGATCCAGGTAGAGAATTGGGGCTGCTGCGCAGCCCATCGCCGGCAAACCAGCTCCCACAGGAATCGCGTTACCCTTGAGGAAGCTGTCATCCATAGGGAGCATTCTGGCCTGTTTGGCGGGGTGCTGCAAAAGCCGCTGACGGACGCAACAGTATCCGGGTTCCGTTCGGCCGCGGTCTGTGGTATAAAATGCGCCGCTTTCGGGGACGACCCCGTCAGCACTTAACCCACACACGTGTCGACACGATGACCTGGGTGCCCCGAGTTGCAGAATTCGCGGGTTGGTCATTGGGATACGTGGAGGCCCAACCCGACTTATCAAGGAACTATCATGTCCCAAGTCAACATGCGCGATATGCTGAAGGCCGGTGTGCACTTCGGCCACCAGACCCGTTACTGGAACCCGAAAATGGGCAAGTACATTTTCGGCGCGCGTAACAAGATCCACATCGTCAACCTGGAAAAAACCCTGCCGATGTTCAACGACGCTCTGTCGTTCGTAGAGCGCCTGGCCCAGGGCAAGAACAAGATCCTGTTCGTCGGCACCAAGCGTTCCGCCGGCAAGATCGTCGCCGAGCAAGCTGCTCGTTGCGGTTCGCCGTACGTTGACCACCGTTGGTTGGGCGGCATGCTGACCAACTACAAGACCATCCGCGCTTCGATCAAGCGTCTGCGCGACCTGGAAACCCAGGCCGAAGACGGCACTTTCGCCAAGCTGACCAAGAAAGAAGCCCTGATGCGCTCCCGCGATCTGGAAAAACTGGATCGCAGCCTGGGCGGTATCAAGGACATGGGCGGTCTGCCAGACGCTCTGTTCGTGATCGACGTTGATCACGAGCGCATCGCGATCACCGAAGCCAACAAGCTGGGCATCCCGGTTATCGGCGTTGTCGATACCAACAGCAGCCCGGAAGGTGTTGACTACATCATCCCAGGTAACGATGACGCCATCCGCGCTATCGAGCTGTACATGACTTCGATGGCTGACGCTGTCATCCGCGGCCGCAACAACGTTGCCGGCGGCACCGAAGTTTACGCTGAAGAAGCGGCTGCACCTGCTGCCGAGTAATTAGACGCTAGCGTCGACTTGGCACGCAAAAAGGGGGCTCTGCCCCCTTTTTGCCACCTTGAAATCCTGCTGTCAGCATCGGCCCCGCATCATGGGCTCGCTGAGACAAACACAGCGGATTTGCAGAATTGAACGCCCGTGACGAACGGGTGGAATGGTTGAAAAACTTTCCAAGAGGATTTTGAAATGGCAGCAATTACTGCAGCGCTGGTAAAAGAACTGCGCGAGCGTACCGGCGAAGGCATGATGGATTGCAAGAAGGCCCTGGAAAAGGCCGGCGGCGACATCGAAAAAGCCATTGACGACATGCGTGCCTCGGGCGCCATCAAGGCCGCCAAAAAGGCTGGCAACGTCGCTGCTGAAGGCGCTATCGCCGTCAAGACCGACGGTAAATCCGCCGTCCTGCTGGAAGTGAACTCGCAGACCGACTTCCTGGCCCTGCAAGACGACTTCAAGAACTTCGTTGCCGACAGCATCGAAGAAGCCTTCGCCCAGAAGCTGACCGATGCCGCTCCGCTGATCGCCTCGCGTGAAGCTGCTCGTGAAGCCCTGGTTGCCAAGTGCGGCGAGAACGTCAACATCCGTCGCCTGGTGCGCGTTGAAGGTGACGTTGTCGGTGCCTACCTGCACGGCAACAAGATCGGCGCTGCCGTTGTCCTGAAAGGCGGCGACGTCGATCTGGCCAAGAACATCGCCATGCACGTTGCAGCTTCGAACCCTGAGTTCCTGCTGCCGTCGGAAGTTTCGGCCGAAGCGATCGAGCGCGAGAAGGGCGTCTTCCTGCAGCTGAACGCTGACAAGATCGCCGGCAAGCCGGAAAACATCGTCGAGAACATGATCAAAGGTCGTATCTCGAAGTTCCTGGCCGAAGCCTCGCTGGTCGAGCAAGCCTTCGTCATGAACCCGGAAGTCAAGGTTGGCGAGCTGGCCAAGAAAGCCGGCGCTGAAATCGTTTCCTTCACCTACTTCAAGGTCGGCGAAGGCATCGAGAAGCCAGTCGACAACTTCGCTGAAGAAGTTGCCGCTCAGGTCGCTGCTGCCAAGCAGTAAGACAGCCCCGTCTGTCGCCCCAAAGAGGCTGCCCGCTCACGCGCGCAGCCTCTTTGTCAAAACGGCGAAGGGTTTATAAGGCCCGTCGCCGCTGGCACCGAAGCGGTGCCACGCTACAGTTAGCAGGCTGCAAACAGCCCGCACGAATTTTCTAAAAGTACGCCGCAGGAGAGACTCGCAATGGCTCAGCAGGTGAGTGGTCGCCAACCTCGCTATAAACGCATTTTGCTCAAACTTAGCGGCGAGGCCCTGATGGGCTCGGAAGACTTCGGGATCGACCCGAAAGTGCTGGATCGCATGGCCCTCGAAGTTGGCCAGCTGGTAGGGATCGGTGTCCAGGTCGGCCTGGTGATCGGTGGTGGCAACCTGTTCCGCGGCGCCGCGCTCAGTGCAGCCGGCATGGACCGCGTCACCGGTGACCACATGGGCATGCTGGCCACCGTGATGAACGGCCTGGCCATGCGCGATGCGCTGGAGCGCTCGAACATCCCGGCCCTGGTCATGTCGGCCATTTCCATGGTCGGTGTCACCGATCATTACGATCGTCGCAAAGCTATTCGCCACCTCAACTCCGGGGATGTGGTAATTTTCTCCGCCGGTACCGGCAACCCGTTCTTCACCACCGACTCCGCGGCCTGCCTGCGCGCCATCGAAATCGATGCCGACGTGGTGCTGAAGGCGACCAAGGTCGATGGTGTGTACACTGCCGATCCATTCAAGGACCCGCATGCCGAGAAGTTCGATCACCTGACCTACGACGAGGTCCTGGATCGCAAGCTGGGTGTGATGGACCTGACCGCAATCTGCCTGTGCCGTGACCACAAGATGCCATTGCGGGTATTCAACATGAACAAGCCTGGCGCCCTGCTGAACATCGTGGTGGGTGGCGCTGAAGGTACTCTGATCGAGGAAGGCCAAGCATGATCAACGACATCAAGAAAGACGCGCAGGAGCGCATGACCAAGTCCCTCGAGGCCCTGGCTCGCAACCTGGCGGCAATCCGCACCGGTCGCGCCCACCCAAGCATCCTGGACAGCGTCAAGGTCCCGGCCTGGGGTAGCGAGATGCCGCTGAACCAGGTGGCCGCGATCACCGTCGAAGATGCCCGTACCCTGAAGATCGTCGCCCACGACAAGAACCTCAGCGCCGCCATCGAGAAGGCCATCCTCACCTCCGACCTGGGCCTGAACCCGTCCAGCGCCGGTACCACCATCCGTGTGCCGATGCCGGCCCTGACCGAGGAAACCCGCAAGGGCTACACCAAGCAGGCCAGTGGCGTTGCCGAGGATGCCAAGGTGGCCGTGCGCAACGTGCGCCGTGACGCCCTGGCCGACCTGAAGAAGCTGACCAAGGACAAGGAAATCAGCGAAGACGAAGAGCGTCGTGCCGCTGACGAGATCCAGAAACTGACCGACAAGTACGTTGCCGAGGTCGATGCTGCCTTCAAAGCCAAGGAAAAGGACCTGATGGCCGTCTAAGGCCGGGGTTTTTTAATGGAAAAGACCAAGCCAGCGGTGCCGTCCTCGGTGCCGCGTCATGTCGCGATCATCATGGATGGCAACAACCGCTGGGCGAAAAAGCGCCTGCTGCCCGGCGTCGCCGGGCACAAGGCGGGTGTCGACGCCGTTCGCGCGGTCATCGAAGTCTGTGCCGAGTCCGGGGTCGAGGTGCTGACCCTGTTCGCCTTCTCCAGCGAGAACTGGCAGCGCCCCGCCGAAGAGGTGGGTGCGCTGATGGAGTTGTTCTTTTCGGCCCTGCGCCGCGAGGCCAAGCGCCTCAACGAGAACAACATCAGCCTGCGAATCATTGGTGACCGTTCGCGTTTCCATCCCGAGCTGCAGGCCGCCATGCGCGAGGCCGAGGCGCTGACCGCCGGCAACAACCGCTTCATCCTGCAGATCGCGGCCAACTACGGTGGCCAGTGGGACATCGCCCAGGCCGCCCAGCGGCTTGCGCGGGAAGTGCAAGCCGGGCACCTGCGCCCGGAAGACATCACCCCGGGCCTGCTGCAGACCTGCCTGGCAACCGGCGAACTGCCGCTGCCGGACCTGTGCATCCGTACCGGCGGCGAGCACCGCATCAGCAACTTCCTGCTGTGGCAGCTGGCCTACGCCGAGTTGTACTTCTCCGACCTGTACTGGCCGGACTTCAAACACGAGGCCATGCGCAACGCCCTGGCCGATTTCGCTTCGCGCCAGCGCCGCTTCGGTAAGACCAGCGAGCAGGTCGAGGCTGGAGCTCGTGCTTAATGCTTAAACAACGCATCATTACCGCGCTGATCCTGCTGCCGGTCGCGCTGGGTGGCTTCTTCCTGCTCAATGGTGGGGATTTCGCCCTGTTCATCGGCTTCGTGGTGACCCTCGGCGCCTGGGAGTGGGCGCGCCTGGCCGGGCTGATGGCCCAGCCGCTGCGCATCGCCTATGCCGTGGTCGTCGCCGGAGCGCTGATGCTGCTGTACATCCTTCCGGAGCTGGCACCCTGGGTGCTGGGTGCCGCAGTGATCTGGTGGGGGTTGGCCACCTGGCTGGTGCTTACCTACCCGCGCAGCAGTGAGCTGTGGGCCAGTGCTGCCTGCCGCTTGCTGATCGGCCTGCTGGTATTGCTGCCGGCCTGGCAGGGGCTGGTGCTGCTCAAGCACTGGCCGTTGGGTAACTGGCTGATCCTGTCGGTCATGGTGCTGGTGTGGGCTGCCGATATTGGCGCTTACTTCTCTGGCCGTGCCTTCGGCAAGCGCAAGCTGGCGCCACAGGTCAGCCCGGGCAAGAGCTGGGAGGGCGTGTATGGCGGCCTGGCGGTCAGCTTGGCGATTACCTTGGTGGTCGGCATCAGCCGCGACTGGGGCTTCGGCCAGATCCTGCTGGGCCTGCTGGGGGCCGCGCTGGTGGTCATGTCTTCGGTGGTCGGTGACCTGGCCGAAAGCATGTTCAAGCGCCGTTCCGGCATCAAGGACAGCAGCAACCTGTTACCCGGGCACGGTGGGGTGCTCGACCGCATCGACAGCCTGACCGCGGCGATCCCGATTTTCGCCGTGCTGCTGTGGGCTGCCGAATGGGGTGTGATGTGAGTCGTCCGCAGCGTATTACCGTGCTGGGGGCCACCGGCTCCATCGGCCTGAGCACGCTGGACGTCATCGCACGCCACCCCGACCGCTACCAGGTGTTCGCCCTGAGTGGCTATTCGCGTATCGACGAATTGCTGGCCCTGTGCGTTCGCCATCGCCCGGCGTTCGCCGTGGTGCCGAGCGCCGAGGCGGCCGCGCGACTGCGCGAAAGCCTGGCTGCGGCGGGCTGCGCCACCGAGGTACTGGAAGGCGAGGCAGGGCTGTGCCAGGTGGCTTCTGCGCCGGAAGTGGATGCGGTGATGGCGGCCATTGTCGGTGCCGCCGGCCTGCGTCCCACCCTGGCGGCGGTCGAGGCAGGCAAGAAGGTGTTGCTGGCCAACAAGGAAGCGCTGGTGATGTCCGGCGCGCTGTTCATGGAGGCGGTGCGGCGCAGTGGTGCCGTGCTGCTGCCGATCGACAGCGAGCACAACGCGATCTTCCAGTGCATGCCCGGCGACTACGCGCGCGGTCTGAGTGCCGTCGGCGTGCGCCGGATCCTGCTCACCGCCTCCGGCGGCCCGTTCCGCGAGACTCCCCTCGAGGCGCTGCTGGACGTCACCCCGGAACAAGCCTGCGCGCACCCCAACTGGTCCATGGGGCGCAAGATTTCCGTGGATTCGGCCAGCATGATGAACAAGGGCCTGGAGCTGATCGAGGCTTGCTGGCTGTTCGATGCCGCACCGGCCAGGGTCGAGGTGGTGGTGCACCCGCAAAGCGTGATCCACTCCCTGGTGGACTACGTGGACGGTTCGGTGCTGGCGCAGCTGGGTAACCCGGACATGCGCACGCCCATCGCCAACGCCCTGGCCTGGCCCGAGCGGATCGACTCCGGGGTGGCCCCGCTGGACCTGTTCGCCATCGCTCGTCTGGATTTCCAGGCGCCCGACGAACAGCGCTTCCCTTGCCTGCGCCTGGCGCGGCAGGCTGCCGAAGCCGGCAACAGCGCACCAGCCGTGCTCAATGCGGCCAACGAGGTTGCGGTCGAGGCATTTCTCCAGCGGCGTATCCGCTTCCCGGAGATCGCGGGTATGATCGAACAGGTGCTCGATCAGGAGCCCGTCGTACCGCTGCCGTCGCTGGACGCGGTGTTCGCCGCCGACCAGCGTGCCCGGGAGCTTTCCCGTGAGTGGCTGAGGCGTCACGGTCGCTGATGCAGGCCCGCCACGGTTCACGAGGGGGGCTGGGCATGATGCCAGCCCGCTGAACATCATTCGGAGATGGATATGACAGCGCTCTACATGATTATCGGCACCCTCGTAGCCCTGGGTGTGCTGGTCACTTTCCATGAGTTCGGCCACTTCTGGGTGGCGCGCCGCTGCGGTGTCAAGGTGCTGCGCTTCTCGGTGGGCTTCGGTACGCCGCTGCTGCGCTGGCATGACCGCCATGGCACCGAATTCGTGATCGCGGCGATCCCGCTGGGTGGTTACGTCAAGATGCTCGACGAGCGCGAGGGCGACGTGCCGTCGGCGCTGGTCGGCCAGTCGTTCAACCGCAAGTCCGTGCGCCAGCGTATCGCGATCGTCGCGGCGGGCCCGGTTGCCAACTTCCTGCTGGCCATCCTGTTCTTCTGGGTGCTGGCGATGCTGGGTACCCAGCAGGTCCGCCCGGTGATCGGTGCAGTCGAGGCTGGCAGCCTGGCAGCATCTGCAGGCCTGACCGCAGGTCAGGAAATCGTCTCCATCGACGGCAAGCCGACCAATGGTTGGTCCTCGGTCAATCTGCAGCTGGTCCGTCGTCTGGGCGAGAGCGGCACCTTGCAGGTTGGCGTGCGTGAAGAAGGTGCCAGTGCCGAGCGCCAACTGCAGGTGAAGCTGGACAACTGGCTCAAGGGTGCCGACGAACCGGACCCGATCCAGTCGCTTGGGCTGCAGCCTTGGCGCCCGGCGATCGTGCCGGTGTTGGCCGAGATCGATCCGAAGGGCCCGGCTGCCGCTGCAGGCCTGAAAACCGGTGACAGGCTGCTGGCCCTCGATGGCGTGGCCGTGAACGAATGGCAGCAGGTGGTCGATGCCGTGCGGGCCCGCCCGCAAGCCAAGGTGGTGGTGCGTGTCGAGCGCGATGGTGCTGCGCTGGAGGTACCGGTCACCCTGGCGCGCAAGGGCGAGGGCAAGGCTGCCGGCGGCTATCTGGGTGCCGGGGTAAAAGGTGGCGAATGGCCTGCTAACATGCTCCGCGAAGTCAGCTACGGCCCGCTGGATGCGGTGGGTGAGGGGCTGTCACGTACCTGGAACATGAGCGTCCTGACCCTTGAATCGCTGAAGAAAATGCTGTTCGGGGAGCTCTCGGTAAAAAACTTGAGTGGACCGATAACCATTGCTAAAGTGGCGGGCGCTTCAGCCCAGTCCGGCGTGGGGGATTTCCTGAATTTCCTGGCCTACCTGAGCATAAGCCTGGGGGTTCTTAACCTGCTGCCCATCCCGGTTCTGGATGGGGGGCATTTGCTGTTTTACCTGGTCGAGTGGGCGCGCGGTCGTCCGCTGTCGGATCGGGTGCAAGGTTGGGGGGTCCAGATCGGTATCAGTTTGGTCATAGGGGTGATGTTGCTCGCCCTGATCAACGATCTGGGTCGACTATAAAGCTTCGCTCAATTGCGAAACCTGCCGTCTTGTCGCGGCGGGCTGTTTATTGCCAGTTGGAATAAAAGGACTTCATGAAACGTCTGCTGCTAACTGCGGTCATGTCCGCACTGATGATCGCTGAAGTTCACGCCGAGTCCTTCACCATCTCCGATATCCGCGTCAACGGCCTGCAGCGGGTTTCCGCCGGCAGCGTCTTCGGTGCCTTGCCGCTGAACGTCGGCGACCAGGCCGATGACCGCCGCCTGGTGGAGTCGACCCGTTCCCTGTTCAAGACTGGCTTCTTCCAGGACATCCAGCTGAACCGCGATGGCAATGTGCTGATCATCAACGTGGTCGAGCGCCCGTCGGTGTCGAGCATCGAGATCGAAGGCAACAAGGCGATCAGCACCGAAGACCTGATGAAGGGCCTGAAGCAATCTGGCCTGGCCGAAGGCGAGATCTTCCAGCGTGCCACCCTCGAAGGTGTGCGTAACGAGCTGCAGCGCCAGTACGTGGCCCAGGGCCGCTACTCGGCCGAGGTCGACGCCGAAGTGGTGCCGCAGCCACGCAACCGCGTGGCGCTGAAGATCAAGATCAATGAAGGTACCGTCGCCGCCATCCAGCATATCAACATCGTTGGCAACAACGTGTTCGACGACGAGACCCTGGCGCAGCTGTTCGAGCTGAAGACCACCAACTGGCTGTCATTCTTCAAGAACGACGACAAGTACGCCCGCGAAAAGCTCTCCGGTGACCTGGAACGTCTGCGTTCCTACTACCTGGACCGTGGCTACATCAACATGGACATCGCTTCCACCCAGGTGTCCATCACGCCAGACAAGAAACACGTCTACATCACCGTCAACATCAACGAAGGCGAGAAGTACACCGTTCGCGATGTGAAGCTGTCCGGTGATTTGAAAGTGCCGGAAGACCAGGTCAAGTCGCTGCTGCTGGTGCAGCCTGGCCAGGTGTTCTCGCGCAAGGTGATGACCAGCACTTCCGAACTGATCACCCGTCGCCTGGGTAACGAAGGCTACACCTTCGCCAACGTCAACGGCGTGCCGCAGCCGAACGATGAAGACCACACCGTCGACATCATGTTCGTGGTCGATCCGGGCAAGCGTGCCTACGTCAACCGCATCAACTATCGCGGCAACACCAAGACCGAAGACGAAGTGCTGCGTCGCGAAATGCGCCAGATGGAAGGCGGCTGGGCTTCGACCTACCTGATCGACCAGTCCAAGACTCGTCTGGAGCGCCTGGGCTTCTTCAAGGAAGTCAACGTCGAGACCCCGCCGGTGCCGGGCACCGACGACCAGGTCGACGTCAACTACAGCGTCGAAGAGCAGGCCTCCGGCTCGATCACCGCCAGCGTCGGTTTCGCCCAGAGTGCCGGCCTGATCCTCGGTGGTTCGATCAGCCAGAGCAACTTCCTCGGTACCGGTAACAAGGTGTCCATCGGCCTGACCCGTTCGGAATACCAGACCCGCTACAACTTCGGCTTCGTTGACCCCTACTTCACTGCCGATGGCGTGAGCCTGGGCTACAACGCCTTCTATCGCAGCACCGACTACGACGACCTTGACGTCGACGTGGCCAGCTACGCGGTGGACAGCTACGGTGCGGGTGTCAGCCTCGGTTACCCGATCAGCGAGACCTCGCGCCTGACCTATGGCCTGAGCGTGCAGCAGGACAAGATCAAGACCGGCCGCTATACCGTTGATGAAATCTTCGACTTCCTGAAGCAGGAAGGCGATAACTTCCTGAACTTCAAGGCTTCGATCGGCTGGTCGGAATCGACCCTGAACAAAGGCGTGCTGGCCACCCGTGGCCACTCGCAAAGCCTGACCCTGGAATCGACCGTTCCGGGCAGCGACCTGTCGTTCTACAAGCTCGACTACCGTGGCCAGCTGTTCAAGCCGATCACCAATGACTACACCCTGCGCCTGCACACCGAGCTGGGCTATGGCGACGGTTATGGCAGCACCTCCGGCCTGCCGTTCTACGAGAACTACTTCGCGGGTGGCTTCAACTCGGTCCGTGGCTTCAAGGACAGCAGCCTGGGCCCGCGCAGTACGCCGAGCCGTGGTGCAGCAGTGACTGGCAACGAAGGCACCCTCGCCGACCCGGATCAGGATCCGTTGCCGTTCGGTGGCAACGTGCTGGTGCAGGGTGGTGTCGAGTTGCTGTTCCCGCTGCCATTCGTCAAGGACCAGCGTTCGTTGCGCACCTCCGTGTTCTGGGATGTGGGTAACGTGTTCGACACCAATTGCGGCAACCAGCCTGATTGCGAGAAGGTCGGTTTCTCGGGCATGGCCAGTTCGGTCGGCCTGGGCGTGACCTGGATTACTGCACTAGGCCCGCTGAGCTTCAGCCTGGCGATGCCGGTCAAGAAGCCGGACGATGCAGACACCCAGGTGTTCCAATTCTCTCTGGGCCAGACCTTCTGAGGTCGGCCCTCGCTTAATGACAACGGTTTATCCAGGAGTGCATCGTGCGTAAGTTGACTCAACTGGCCGTAGTGGCCGCGGCGCTGGTCGCCACCCCGGCTTTCGCCGAAATGAAGGTTGCCGTCCTGAACTATCAGATGGCCCTGCTGGAATCGGATGCCGCCAAGAAATACGCGGTAGATGCCGAGAAGAAGTTCGGCCCGCAACTGACCAAGCTGAAAAGCCTGGAAAGCAGCGCCAAAGGCATTCAGGACCGTCTGATCAAGGGCGGCGACAAGATGCAGCAACAGGAGCGTGAGCGCCTGGAGCTCGAGTTCAAGCAGAAGGCCCGTGACTTCCAGTTCCAGTCCAAGGAGCTGAACGAAGCCAAGGCCGTTGCCGACCGCGACATGCTCAAGCAGTTGAAGCCGAAGCTGGATGGCGCTGTCGAGGAAGTGATCAAGAAAGGCGGTTACGACCTGGTCCTCGAGCGTGGCGCGGTTATCGATGTCAAGCCTCAGTACGACATCACCCGCCAAGTCATCGAGCGCATGAACCAAGCCCGTTGATATGACCGTGACCATGACGCTAGGCCAGTTGGCCGAGGCCCTCGGCGCCACCCTCAAGGGGCCCGAGGCGCTGCAGATTACCGGGCTGGCCACCTTGCAGGAGGCTGGCCCCGGTCAGTTGAGCTTCCTCGCCAACCCGCAGTACCGCAAATTCCTGGATAACAGCCAGGCGGCCGCGGTGCTGCTGAAGGCGGCGGATGCCGAAGGCTTTGCCGGCAATGCGCTGATCGTCGCTGATCCTTATCTGGCTTACGCACGTATTTCCCACCTGTTCGACCCCAAACCCAAGGCTGTGGCGGGTATTCATCCCAGCGCCGTGGTTGCCGAGGACGCGCAGGTGGATGCCAGTGCCAGCATCGGGCCGTTCGCGGTCATCGAAAGCGGTGCGCGCATCGGGGCCAATGTCAGCGTGGGTGCGCACTGCGTGGTCGGTGCTCGTTGCGTGATAGGTGAGGGCGGCTGGCTGGCTCCGCGGGTCACCCTGTACCATGATGTGACCATCGGCAAGCGTGTGGTCATCCAGTCGGGTGCGGTGATTGGCGGTGAAGGCTTCGGCTTCGCCAACGAGAAGGGCGTATGGCGCAAGATTGCCCAGATCGGTGGCGTGACCATCGGCGATGACGTCGAAATCGGCGTCAACACCGCGGTCGATCGTGGTGCGCTGTCGGACACGCGGATCGCTGACGGGGTCAAGCTCGACAACCAGATCCAGATCGCCCACAACGTGCAGATCGGCGAGCACACGGCCATGGCTGCCTGCGTCGGGATTTCCGGCAGCACGCGCATCGGCAAGCATTGCACCATTGCCGGCGGTGTCGGCATGGTGGGTCATATCGATGTCTGTGATAACGTTTTCGTGTCCGGGATGACCATGGTGACCCGTTCGATCACCGAACCGGGTGCCTATTCTTCCGGCACTGCCATGCAGCCACTGGCTGAGTGGCGCAAGAGCGCCGCGCGTATCCGCCACCTGGACGACATGGCCAAGCGTCTCCAGCAGCTGGAAAAACGCGTCGATACCGTGACCTCAGGTGGCCAGCCGGCATCAGAAGGCTGATACCATTCCCTGAGCAAGAGTGAACAGTCGCTAGCTGGCTCCTCTTTGGACTGCAAAAGGAGCGTGTGGTCAGCACCTGCGCTCCCTATTCTTATTACAGGCTTCCCCCCCGAAATGATGGACATCAACGAGATTCGCGAATACCTGCCTCACCGTTACCCGTTCCTGCTGGTGGACCGCGTGACGGATCTGGACTACGAGGCCCAGAGCATTCGTGCCTACAAGAATGTCAGCATCAACGAGCCGTTCTTCAACGGCCATTTCCCGGCGCACCCGATCATGCCGGGCGTTCTGATCATCGAAGCCATGGCCCAGGCCGCCGGTATCCTCGGTTTCAAGATGCTTGACGCCAAGCCGGCCGATGGCACCCTGTACTACTTCGTCGGCTCCGACAAGCTGCGTTTCCGTCAGCCGGTACTGCCGGGTGACCAGTTGGTGCTGGAAGCCAAGTTCCTCAGCCGCAAGAGCATGATCTGGAAATTCGAGTGCCGCGCCCTGGTCGACGGCAAGCCGGTTTGCTCGGCGGAAATCACCTGTGCGGAACGCTCCCTATGAATTCGATTGATCCTCGGGCCATTATCGACCCCTCGGCCAAGCTGGCCGACGGTGTCGAGGTCGGCCCCTGGTCGATCGTTGGCCCCGATGTGGAAATCGGGGAGGGCACCGTTATCGGCCCGCATGTTGTGCTCAAAGGGCCGACCCGCATCGGCAGGCACAACCGTATCTTTCAGTTTTCCTCGATCGGCGAAGACACCCCGGACCTCAAGTACAAGGGTGAGCCGACGCGCCTGGTGATCGGTGACCACAATGTGATCCGCGAAGGGGTGACCATTCACCGTGGCACCGTCCAGGACCGCTCGGAAACCACCGTGGGCGACCACAACCTGATCATGGCCTATGCCCACATTGGCCACGACAGCGTCATCGGCAACCACTGCATCCTGGTCAATAACACGGCCCTGGCCGGCCATGTGCATGTGGGCGACTGGGCGATCCTGTCCGGCTACACCCTGGTGCACCAGTACTGCCATATCGGTGCCCACGCGTTTTCGGGCATGGGCACGGCGATCGGCAAGGATGTCCCGGCCTTCGTCACCGTGTTCGGCAGCCCGGCCGAAGCCCGCAGCATGAACTTCGAAGGCATGCGTCGCCGGGGGTTCAGCGACGAGGTGATCCACGTACTGCGCCGTTGCTACAAGATCGTCTATCGCCAGGGCCTGACCGTCGAGGACGCGCTCAAGGAGCTGGAGGAACTGGCTGCGAAGCACCCAGAGGTCGAGCTGTTCCGTCAGTCGATCGTGAACTCCGCCCGCGGTATCACCCGCTGACATGGCGCAGCTTTGCGTAGCCTTGGTCGCAGGTGAGGCCAGCGGCGACATTCTCGGTTCAGGTTTGATGCGTGCCCTCAAGGCACGCCACCCCGACGTACGGTTTATCGGCGTTGGCGGTCCCTTGATGGAAGCCGAGGGCATGCAATCCTACTTCCCCATGGAACGCCTGGCCGTCATGGGCCTGGTCGAAGTGCTGGGGCGTCTGCGTGAGTTGCTCAAGCGCCGCAAGCTGCTGATCGAGACCCTGATCGGCGAAAAGCCCGATGTGTTCATCGGCATCGATGCCCCCGACTTCACCCTCAACATCGAACTGAAACTGCGCCAGGCCGGGATCAAGACCGTGCACTACGTCAGCCCGTCGGTCTGGGCCTGGCGGCAGAAGCGTGTGCTGAAGATCCGCGAAGGCTGCGACCTGATGCTGACGTTGTTGCCATTCGAGGCGCGGTTCTATGAAGAGCAGGGCGTGCCGGTGCGCTTCGTCGGCCACCCATTGGCCGATACCATTCCGCTCGAAGCCGACCGCCCGGCGGCGCGTGCCGCACTGGGCCTGGGCGAAGGGCCGGTAGTCGCGTTGATGCCGGGTAGCCGGGGCGGCGAAGTTGGGCGCCTGGGGGCGCTGTTCCTGGATGCCGCCGAACGGTTGCGCCAGCAGGTGCCGGGCGTGCGTTTCGTGCTGCCCTGCGCCAATGCCGCGCGGCGTGCCCAGGTCGAGCAGATGCTCGCAGGGCGCGAGCTGCCGCTGACCCTGCTCGATGGCCAGTCGCACCAGGCCCTCGCGGCCTGTGACGCGGTGCTGATCGCCTCGGGTACCGCCACCCTCGAAGCGCTGCTGTACAAGCGGCCGATGGTGGTGGCCTATCGCCTGGCACCGCTGACGTACTGGATCCTCAAACGCCTGGTAAAGAGCCCCTACGTGTCGTTGCCGAACCTGCTGGCCCAGCGCGTGCTGGTACCCGAGCTGCTGCAGGACGACGCCACCAGTGAAGCCCTGGCCAACACCCTGGCGCCGCTGGTCGCCGATGGCAGCCAGCAGACCGAACGCTTCGACGAAATTCACCGCACCCTGCGCCGTGACGCCTCCAACCAGGCGGCCGAGGCGGTACTGGCCTTGCTCAAGGACCGCTGACATGCAAATTGGACTGGACTTCAACCTGGTCGAAGACCTGGTCGCCGGCGTCGACGAAGTGGGCCGTGGCCCGCTGTGCGGCGCGGTGGTGACCGCGGCGGTGATCCTCGACCCGGCACGGCCGATCCTTGGCCTGAACGATTCGAAGAAACTCACCGAAGCCAAGCGCGAGGCGCTGTTCGACGAGATCTGCGAAAAGGCCCTGAGTTTCTGCATCGCCCGCGCCGAGGTCGAGGAAATAGACCGCCTGAACATCCTGCAAGCCACCATGCTGGCCATGCAGCGCGCCGTGGAAGGCCTGCACATTACACCGAAGCTGGCCCTGATCGACGGTAACCGCTGCCCGAAGCTGGCCGTACCGGCGTCGCCGGTGGTCAAGGGCGATAGCCAGGTGCCGGCCATTGCGGCGGCGTCGATCCTGGCCAAGGTGACCCGTGACCGGGAGATGAGCGCATTCGAGCTGATCTACCCGGGGTATGGCATTGGTGGGCACAAGGGCTACCCGACCCCGGTGCACCTTGAGGCGCTGGCGCGATTGGGGCCAACGCCCATTCATCGGCGTTCCTTTGCCCCGGTGCGGGCAGCGTGGGATGCGCGTGAAGGTGTCACCGACTCCCTGATCTGACCTATGGGGCCGCCTTGCGGCCCTTCGCGGGCACGCCCGCTCCCACAGGTATAGCGCCGTTCCTGAGGGCGATGATATCCCTGTGGGAGCGGGCGTGCCCGCGAAGGGCTGCGAAGCAGCCCAAAAAACATCCCCATTTAAGCTACAATCCCGCCCTTGTCGTTCAGCACTGCTACAGGATCTTCCATGTCGGTTCCCTTCGTTCACCTGCGCGTCCACTCCGAATTCTCGCTGGTCGACGGCCTGGTGCGGATCAAGCCGCTGGCCAAGGCGCTGGCCGGGATGAACATGCCGGCGGTGGCGATCACCGACCAGAGCAACATGTGCTCGCTGGTAAAGTTCTACAAGACCGCCATGGGCGCGGGCATCAAGCCGATCTGCGGCGCCGACCTGTGGCTGGCTGGTGCCGATCCGGAAGCACCGCTGTCGCGTATCTGCTTCCTGGCCATGAACCCCAAGGGCTACCGCAACCTCACCGAGCTGATCTCGCGCGGTTGGACCGACGGCCAGCGCAACGGCCTGGTCATCCTCCAGCGTGAATGGATTGCCCCTGCCAGCGAGGGCCTGATCGCCCTGTCCGCAGGCAAGGAAGGTGACATCGGCATGGCCCTGCTGGCCGGCAAGGACGATGAAGCCGAGGCCCTGCTGCAGGACTGGATGGCAATGTTCCCCGAGCGCTTCTATGTCGAAGTGCAGCGCACCAACCGCGCCCGCGACGAGGAATATGTGCACGCTGCCGTGGCCCTGGCGGACAAGCTCGGCGCCCCGCTGGTTGCGACCAACGACGTGCGTTTCATCAAGCAGTCGGACTTCGACGCCCACGAAACCCGCGTGTGCATCGGCGAGGGCTGGACCCTCGACGACCCGCGTCGGCCAAGGATGTATAGTGACCAGCAGTACCTGAAGTCAGCCGAGGAAATGACCGAGCTGTTCAGTGACCTGCCCGACGCCATCGCCAACACCGTCGAGATCGCCAAGCGCTGCAACATCCAGGTGCAGCTGGGCAAGTACTTTCTGCCCGACTTCCCCACGCCCAACGGCATGGGCATCGATGACTACCTGCGGCATGTGTCCCACGAAGGCCTGGAAGAGCGCCTGGCGGTGCTGTGGCCGAAAGAGACCACGCCCAATTACGAAGAGAAGCGCCAGGTCTACCTGGACCGCCTGAAGTTCGAGCTGGACATCATCATCCAGATGGGCTTCCCCGGTTACTTCCTGATCGTTATGGACTTCATCAAGTGGGCCAAGAATAACGGCGTGCCAGTCGGCCCGGGCCGGGGGTCGGGTGCCGGCTCGCTGGTGGCCTACGTGCTGAAGATCACCGACCTCGACCCGCTGGCCTACGACCTGCTGTTCGAGCGCTTCCTCAACCCTGAACGTATTTCCATGCCCGACTTCGACGTCGACTTCTGCATGGATGGCCGTGACCGGGTGATCGATTACGTGGCCGAAGCCTATGGCCGTAACGCGGTCAGCCAGATCATCACCTTCGGTACCATGGCGGCGAAGGCGGTGGTGCGTGACGTGGCGCGGGTACAGGGCAAGTCCTACGGCCTGGCCGACCGCCTGTCGAAGATGATCCCGTTCGAAGTGGGCATGACCCTGGAGAAGGCCTACGAGCAGGAAGAAATCCTGCGTGACTTCCTCAAGGGCGACGAAGACGCCCGCGAAATCTGGGACATGGCCCTGAAGCTAGAGGGCGTGACGCGCGGTACCGGCAAGCACGCCGGTGGTGTGGTGATCGCCCCGACCAAGCTCACCGACTTCTCGCCGATCGCCTGTGACGAAGAGGGCGGCGGCCTGGTAACCCAGTTCGACAAGGATGACGTCGAGGCCGCCGGCCTGGTGAAGTTCGACTTCCTCGGCCTGCGGACCCTGACCATCATCAAGTGGGCGATGGAGATCATCAACCGCGAGCAGGCCAAGAAGAACCTGCCCGACGTCAACATCGACTTCATCCCGCTGGACGATCGCAAGACCTACGAGTTGCTGCAGAAGGCTGAAACCACGGCGGTGTTCCAGCTTGAATCGCGCGGCATGAAGGAGCTGATCAAGAAGCTCAAGCCCGACTGCCTGGAAGACCTGATCGCACTGGTGGCTCTGTTCCGCCCGGGCCCGCTGCAGTCGGGCATGGTGGACGACTTCATCAACCGCAAGCACGGCCGCGCCGAGCTGGCGTACCCGCACCCGGACTACCAGTACGAAGGCCTGAAGCCGGTACTGGCGCCCACCTACGGCATCATCCTGTACCAGGAACAGGTGATGCAGATTGCCCAGGTGATGGCTGGTTACACCCTCGGCGGCGCCGACATGCTGCGCCGTGCGATGGGTAAGAAAAAGCCCGAGGAGATGGCCAAGCAACGTGGTGGTTTCATCGAAGGTTGTGCCAACAACAATATCGATGCGGACCTGGCCGGTAACATCTTCGACCTGGTGGAAAAGTTCGCCGGCTACGGCTTCAACAAATCCCACTCCGCCGCCTATGGCCTGGTGTCTTACCAGACGGCCTGGCTGAAGACCCACCACCCGGCGGCGTTCATGGCCGCCGTACTCTCGGCGGACATGCACAACACCGACAAGGTGGTGGTGCTGGTCGAGGAAGTGCGCAGCATGAAGCTGCGCCTCGATGCGCCGGACGTGAACTTCTCCGACTTCAAGTTCACCGTCAACAACGACGGCCGCATCGTCTATGGCCTGGGGGCGATCAAGGGTGTCGGTGAGGGCCCGGTGGAAGCGATCGTCGAGGCTCGCGCCCAGGGCGGCCCGTTCAAGGACCTGTTCGATTTCTGCGAACGCATCGACCTGAAACGGGTCAACAAGCGTACCCTCGACGCGCTGATCCGCAGTGGTGCGCTTGACCGCCTGGGCCCGCACTTCCATGACGAGATCAAGGCCTACCATGCCAACATCGACCTCAACCGTGCCACCTTGCTGTCGGCGCTGGGCGAGGCCATCAAGGCCGCCGAGCAGGCGGCGCATACCGCTGACAGTGGCCACGTCGACCTGTTCGGCGGCATGTTCGACGAGGTGGATGCCGACGTTTACGCCAACCACCGCAAGGTGCGCGAGCTGACCCTCAAGGAACGCCTGAAGGGTGAGAAGGACACCCTTGGCCTGTACCTCACCGGCCACCCGATCGACGAGTACGAGACCGAGATCCGCCGCTTCGCCCGCCAGCGCATTATCGACCTCAAGCCGTCACGCGATACCCAGACCATCGCCGGCATGATCATTGCCCTGCGGGTGATGAAGAACAAGAAGGGCGACAAGATGGGCTTCGTCACCCTCGATGACCGCTCCGGGCGCATTGAGGCGTCGCTGTTTGCCGATGCCTTCATGGCGGCACAGTCCTTGCTGCAGACCGATGCCATGGTGGTGGTAGAAGGCGAGGTCAGCAACGACGACTTCTCCGGTGGCCTGCGCCTGCGGGTGAAGCAGGTGATGACCATGGAAGATGCGCGCACCAAGCTGGCCGAGAGCCTGCGCCTGAAGGTGGCGCACGAAGCGCTCAAGGGCGACCGGCTGAAGTGGCTGGGCGAGCTGATTACCCGCCATCGCGGCGCTTGCCCGATCACCCTCGAGTACACCGGCAGCGACGCCAAGGCCATGCTGCAGTTCGGTGAGCAGTGGGCCATCGACCCGGCCGATGGGCTGATTCAGGCGCTGCGTGACCAGTTCGGGCGTGAGAACGTCTTCCTGCAATATCGTTGAACCGACAAAAAATTTAATCTCGACCTGAATGCGCCTGATCCCTTAAGGTATGGCGCCAAACGGATCAACCGGCCGGCCGCCTGGCCGTAGACCCAAGACGGATGACTATGAACCCGAATTTTCTCGATTTCGAACAGCCGATTGCCGACCTGCAAGCCAAGATCGAAGGCCTGCGCCTGGTAGGCAACGACAACTCGCTGAACATCAGCGATGAAATTGCCCGTCTGCAAGACAAGAGCAACACCCTGACCGAAAGCATCTTCGGCAACCTGACCAGCTGGCAGATCGCCCGCCTGGCCCGTCATCCGCGTCGTCCTTACACCCTGGACTACCTGGAGCACATCTTCACCGAGTTCGAAGAACTGCATGGTGACCGCCACTTCGCCGACGATGCCGCCATCGTTGGTGGTACCGCGCGCCTGGATGGCAAGCCGGTCATGGTCATCGGCCACCAGAAGGGCCGCGAAGTGCGCGAGAAGGTACGCCGCAACTTCGGCATGCCGCGCCCTGAAGGCTACCGCAAGGCCTGCCGCCTGATGGAAATGGCCGAGCGCTTCAAGATGCCGATCCTGACCTTCATCGACACCCCGGGCGCCTACCCGGGCATCGACGCCGAAGAGCGCAACCAGAGCGAGGCCATCGCCTGGAACCTGCGCGTGATGGCACGTCTGAAGACCCCGATCATCGCCACCGTGATCGGTGAGGGTGGTTCCGGCGGTGCGCTGGCCATCGGTGTGTGCGACCAGTTGAACATGCTGCAGTACTCCACCTACTCGGTGATCTCGCCGGAAGGCTGCGCCTCGATCCTGTGGAAGACCGCCGACAAGGCCGCTGACGCGGCCGAGGCCATGGGCATCACTGCCGAGCGCCTGAAGAGCCTGAACATCGTCGACAAGGTCATCCAGGAGCCGCTGGGCGGCGCCCACCGTGACCCGGCGAAGATGTCGGAAAGCATTCGTGCCGACCTGGTACAGCAGCTGGACATGCTCGGCAAGCTCGACCACGACGCGCTGCTGGCCCGTCGTTACGATCGCCTGATGAGCTACGGCGTTTGATAATGCGGTGAATGGCACCGGCTTTGCCGGTGTTCGCGGGCACGCCCGCTCCCACAGGAATTGCACTGCCCTTGGGGCTTGCACCATACCTGTAGGAGCGGGCGTGCCCGCAAATGCTTTCTTGAATCGAGCGAGGGCTAGATGATCAACCTCACCCCTTGGCTCAACGCCCCCAGCTGGTACATCGCCTTCTCCGGCGGCCTCGACTCCACCGTCCTCCTGCACCTGCTGGCCGATTACGCCCGCAGTCACGCATCGCCTCCACTGCGCGCCATCCACGTCCACCACGGCCTGCAAAGCGCTGCCGACGCCTGGCCCGCCCACTGCCAGACCGTCTGCGACAAGCTCGGCATCGAACTCCAGGTCGTCCACGTCCAGGTCACTCCCGGCGCCAGCCTCGAACAGGCCGCCCGCGACGCCCGCTATGCCGCTTTCAGACAAGCCCTCGGTCCAGGCGATATCCTGTTCACCGGCCAGCACCGCGACGACCAGGCCGAAACCCTGCTGTTCCGCCTGCTGCGGGGCGCCGGCCTGCGTGGCCTGGCAGCAATGCCGGGGCACCGGGTGCTAGGGCAGGGCAGCCTGGTCAGGCCATTGCTGGGCTGCTCCCGCCAGCAACTGCAGGACTACGCCCAGGCTAATGGGCTGGCCTGGATCGAAGATCCGTCAAACGCCGACACACAATTTGCCCGCAACTACCTGCGTGGCGAAGTGTTTCCGCTACTTCAGCAGCGTTGGCCGCAAGCCAGCCAGAATTTCGCCCGCGCCGCCGAGCACCTGGGCGAAGCCCTGGGCCTGCTGGACGAACTGGCCCAGGACGATCTGGCGCTTGCCGGGGAGGGCGCACCGGTGGCCTGGTCGGAGCTGGATTCCCTCGACCTGGCTACCCTGGTGGCGCTGTCGCCGGCCCGTCAGCGCAATGCCCTGCAACACTGGCTGAGCCGGCGCACCCGCCTGCCCGACACCCGGCACTGGGCAGGCTGGGCGGACCTGCGCGATGCCGCCGCCGATGCCCGGCCCGTCTGGCAGCTTGCCGATGGGCAACTGCTACGCAGCCATGGGCGCATCTGGTGGTTGAGCGGCGACTGGCTGCAGTTGCCCGCCGGCGAACTGGCCTGGGCCAATCCCGCCAAGCCTTTGCTGTTACCGGGCAACGGCAGCGTGCGTCTTGCTGGCGCAGTGCCGCTGGACGGCCTGCGCATTGCCTACCGCCAGGGCGGTGAAGTGCTGGACCTCCCCGGCCGCGGCCGGCGCGACCTCAAGCGCCTGCTCAACGAGCTGCAGGTGCCGTTCTTCCTGCGTCCGCGCCTGCCATTGCTGTACCAGGGCGAGCGCCTGCTGGCGGTGGCCAACCTGCCCGGGCGGGTGCAGGCGGATTGCCAGCTGTATTGGCAGTTGCCGACGAACGCGCAAGGTTTGAGCTGAAGGGTACATTCGGGTAGACTACCCTCCCTTCTTGATACAGCTTCTGTGGGTTCCGCGAAAACACAGGAGTTGCCGATTACCAAGCAGTTTTTTGCTGGGCTGATTCTTAAAATGACGAGCGAGCTCCATGCCGGGGATACCCCTGGTCTGTACAGACGCGGCAGTTTTTCGAGATGCACTGTGATTGACGCAGGTGATCGGGGGCTTCGGCCTTCCTTCGCTTTCTCCGGCGGCGCTGGCCGCCTTAACGCAGACTTCTAGGGTTTTTCATGACGCGCTACATATTCGTCACGGGCGGTGTTGTTTCTTCATTGGGGAAAGGCATTGCCTCGGCTTCCCTGGCGGCCATCCTGGAAGCGCGGGGCCTGAAGGTCACCATGCTCAAGCTGGATCCGTACATCAACGTCGATCCGGGCACCATGAGCCCGTTCCAGCACGGTGAAGTGTTCGTCACCCACGATGGCGCCGAGACCGACCTCGACCTGGGCCACTACGAGCGGTTCATCCGCACCACCATGACCCAGAACAACAACTTCACCACCGGCCGCATCTACGAGCACGTACTGCGCAAGGAGCGTCGTGGTGACTATCTGGGCGCGACCATCCAGGTCATCCCGCACATCACCGACGAAATCAAGCGTCGCATCATCAAGGGCGCCGGCGATGCCGACGTGGCCCTGGTGGAAATCGGCGGTACCGTGGGTGACATCGAGTCGCAGCCGTTCCTCGAGGCCATCCGCCAGCTGCGCGTCGAAGTGGGCTCCAAGCGCGCCATGCTGATGCACCTGACGCTGGTCCCTTACATCGCCACCGCTGGCGAGACCAAGACCAAGCCGACCCAGCACTCGGTCAAGGAGCTGCGCTCCATCGGCCTGCAGCCTGACGTGCTGATCTGCCGCTCCGACCACCCGGTCGATGCCTCGTCGCGTCGCAAGATCGCGCTGTTCACCAACGTTGAAGAGCGTGCGGTGATTTCGCTGGAAGACGTCGACACCATCTACAAGATCCCGGGCGTGCTGCACGCACAGGGCCTGGACGATTTCGTCGTCGAGCGCTTCGGCCTGCAGTGCAACGGCGCCGATCTGTCCGAGTGGGACAAGGTGGTCGATGCCAAGCTCAACCCTGAGCACGAAGTGACCATCGCCATGGTCGGCAAGTACATGGAGCTGCTGGATGCGTACAAGTCGCTGATCGAAGCGATGAGCCACGCCGGCATCACCAACCGCACCAAGGTCAACCTGCGCTACATCGACTCGGAAGACATCGAGAACCAGGGCACCAGCCTGCTCGAAGGCGCCGATGCCATCCTGGTGCCGGGCGGTTTCGGCCTGCGCGGTGTGGAAGGCAAGATCACCGCGGTGCAATACGCCCGTGAGAACAAGGTGCCGTACCTGGGTATCTGCCTGGGCATGCAGGTGGCCGTGATCGAATTCGCCCGTAACGTGATGGGCTGGAAAGACGCCAACTCCACCGAGTTCGACCGCAACAGCGGCCACCCGGTAGTCGGCCTGATCACCGAGTGGGCCGATGCCACCGGTGCCGTCGAGACCCGCAGCGAAGCCTCCGACCTGGGTGGCACCATGCGCCTGGGCGCACAGGACTGCCAGCTGGCCGCCGGTTCCAAGGTGCACGATTGCTACGGCAAGGACGTGATCACCGAGCGTCACCGTCACCGCTACGAAGTGAACAACAACCTGCTGCCGCAACTGATCGATGCCGGCCTGGTGGTTTCCGGCCGTTCCGAAGACGGCGCGCTGGTGGAAGTGGTCGAGTCCAAGGACCACCCATGGTTCGTCGCTTGCCAGTTCCACCCGGAATTCACCTCGACCCCGCGTGACGGCCACCCGCTGTTCAGCGGTTTCGTCAAGGCAGCCCTGGCTCAGAAGAACAAGGCCTGATCAATGACCCAGAAGATCATTCGCGTCGGTAACATCGAGATCGCCAACGACAAGCCGTTCGTCCTGTTCGGCGGCATGAACGTCCTGGAGTCCCGTGACCTGGCAATGAAGGTCTGTGAAGAGTACGTGCGGGTGACCGAGAAACTCGGTATCCCGTACGTGTTCAAGGCCAGCTTCGACAAGGCCAACCGTTCGTCGGTGACGTCCTACCGGGGCCCGGGCATGGAAGAAGGGCTGAAGATCTTCGAAGAGATCAAGCGCACCTTCAATGTGCCGGTCATCACCGACGTGCACGAGCCTTACCAGGCCGAGCCGGTAGCCAAGGTGTGCGACATCATCCAGCTGCCGGCCTTCCTGTCGCGGCAGACCGATCTGGTAGTGGCCATGGCCAAGACCGGCGCGGTGATCAACATCAAGAAGGCCCAGTTCCTCGCGCCCCAGGAAATGAAACACATCCTGACCAAGTGCGAAGAGGCCGGTAATGACCAGTTGATCCTCTGCGAGCGTGGTTCTAGCTTCGGCTACAACAACCTGGTGGTGGACATGCTCGGCTTCGGCATCATGAAGCAGTTCGAGTACCCGGTGTTCTTCGACGTGACCCATGCCCTGCAGATGCCGGGTGGTCGCGCCGACTCCGCCGGGGGGCGCCGCGCCCAGGTCACCGACCTGGCCAAGGCCGGCATGAGCCAGGGCCTGGCCGGGCTGTTCCTCGAAGCCCACCCCGATCCGGACAACGCCAAGTGCGATGGCCCATGCGCCCTGCGCCTGGACAAACTGGAGCCGTTCCTGGCCCAGCTCAAGCAACTGGACGACCTGGTGAAAAGTTTTCCGACGGTAGAAACCGCGTAAAGCTCGATTCTCGGGTAAAGTACCGTCCGATCCACCCCTGACCAGTCGGTCAGGGGTTCCCTTCACCCGGCCTGCCCACTGCAAGTCCGCCCGGTGAACGGCAAGAATTTCCTAAGCTAAGTTGTTTTCGTCAATTCTGGAGTGCTTACAACAATGGCAAAAATCGTCGACATCAAAGGTCGTGAAGTTCTCGATTCGCGTGGCAACCCCACCGTGGAAGCCGATGTACTGCTCGACAACGGCATCATCGGCAGCGCTTGCGCGCCGTCCGGTGCTTCCACTGGCTCGCGCGAAGCGCTGGAGCTGCGTGATGGCGACAAGAGCCGTTACCTGGGCAAGGGCGTGCTGAAGGCCGTCGCCAACATCAACGGCCCGATCCGTGACCTGCTGCTGGGCAAGGACCCTGCCGACCAGAAGGCCCTGGACCGCGCCATGATCGAGCTGGACGGTACCGAGAACAAGGCCAAGCTGGGCGCCAACGCCATCCTGGCCGTTTCCCTGGCTGCCGCCAAGGCCGCTGCCCAGGACCAGGACCTGCCGCTGTACGCGCACATCGCCAACCTGAACGGCACCCCGGGCCAGTACTCGATGCCGGTACCGATGATGAACATCATCAACGGTGGCGAGCACGCCGACAACAACGTCGACATCCAGGAGTTCATGGTTCAGCCGGTTGGCGCCAAGACCTTCTCCGACGGCCTGCGCATGGGTACCGAAATCTTCCACCACCTCAAAGCCGTGCTGAAGGCCCGTGGCCTGAACACCGCTGTTGGTGACGAAGGTGGTTTCGCCCCTAACCTGGCTTCCAACGAAGACGCCCTGGGTGCCATCGCCGAAGCCGTTGAAAAAGCCGGCTACAAGCTGGGCACCGACGTGACCCTGGCCCTGGACTGCGCGGCTTCCGAGTTCTACGAAGACGGCAAGTACAACCTGTCCGGCGAAGGCAAGTCGTTCGACGCAGAAGGTTTCGCCGAGTACCTGAAAGGCCTGACCGAGCGCTTCCCGATCATCTCGATCGAAGACGGCCTGGACGAGTCCGACTGGGCTGGCTGGAAGATCCTCACCGACAAGATCGGCGCCAAGGTGCAGCTGGTTGGCGACGACCTGTTCGTGACCAACACCAAGATCCTCAAGGAAGGCATCGAGAAGGGCATCGGTAACTCGATCCTGATCAAGTTCAACCAGATCGGCTCGCTGACCGAAACCCTGGAAGCCATCCAGATGGCCAAGGCTGCAGGCTACACCGCGGTGATCTCGCACCGTTCCGGTGAAACCGAAGACTCGACCATTGCCGACCTGGCCGTGGGTACCGCTGCTGGCCAGATCAAGACTGGCTCGCTGTGCCGTTCCGACCGCGTTTCCAAGTACAACCAGCTGCTGCGCATCGAAGAGCAACTGGGTGCCAAAGCGGTTTACCGCGGTCGTGCCGAGTTTCGCGGCTAAGCAAGAGATGGTAAAAAGACAGCAGCCGGAGTTGTAGGAACGTTCGTACTGATCTTTCCTACATTCCAACGGGTTTCTGTCGACGAAGCCTGGCCTCGGCCAGGCTTCGTGCTATTCAAGGCCCCGAAGTAAAAAGTACCCGGCAGCCTTTTTAACCTGGATAACGTGATGCGCAGTCCCTATTGGTTGTTCCTCGTCCTGCTCCTGCTGCTGGGTGGCCTGCAATACCGCCTGTGGGTGGGTAACGGCAGCCTGGCGCAAGTGACCGAGCTGAAGCAGCAGATTGCCGAGCAGCATGCCGAAAACGAGCGCTTGCTCGAGCGCAACCGCGTGCTCGATGCCGAAGTGCTGGAGCTGAAAAAAGGCATGGAGACCGTTGAAGAACGGGCTCGCCACGAATTGGGAATGGTCAAGGAGGGCGAAACCCTCTTCCAGTTGCCACAAAAATGATCGAAACGTTACCGGCCTTCTGGGCCGTGATTCCTGCTGCGGGCGTAGGTGCCCGCATGGCTGCCGACCGCCCCAAGCAGTACCTGGAGCTGGCCGGGCAGACTATTCTCGAGCACAGCCTCGACTGTTTTCTTGGCCACCCGATGCTCAAGGGCGTGGTGGTCAGCATTGCCGAAGACGACCCGTACTGGCCTGGCCTGCGCTGCGCCAGCGACCCGCGCATCCAGCGCGCAGCGGGTGGCCGCGAGCGTGCCGATTCGGTGCTCAATGCCTTGCTGATGCTGCATGCCCAAGGGGCAGCGGACAGCGACTGGGTGCTGGTGCACGACGCCGCGCGACCGAACCTGGCGCGCAGTGATCTGGACAAGCTGTTGTCGGCGCTGGCGGACGACCCGGTGGGTGGCCTGCTGGCGGTGCCGGCGCGCGATACTCTCAAGCGGGCCAATGCCGATGGCCGGGTGGGCGCTACCGTAGACCGCAGCACCATCTGGCAGGCCTATACGCCGCAGATGTTCCGCCTGGGGGCTTTGCATCGGGCGCTGGCCGAATGCCTGGTGTCGGATGTGCTGGTGACCGACGAGTCCTCTGCCATCGAGTGGTCCGGCCAGGCGCCGCGGCTGGTCGAAGGGCGCAGCGACAACATCAAGGTGACCCGGCCGGAAGACCTGGAGTGGTTGCGCCAGCGTTGGGCAGGGCGCCGCTGAATTTCTTGCTCCTGTGCCGGCCTCTTCGCGGGTAAACCCGCTCCCACAGGTACAGCGCAAACCTGAAGGGATGTGCGATACCTGTGGGAGCGGGTTTACCCGCGAAGAGGCCGGCCCAGCCAACATGCCGCTTCAGCCTTGCCGATACTCCGGCAACCCCGCCAATCCTTCCTTCAGGTAATCCACCAACCGCCGCACCTTCGGCGACAGGTGCCGCTGCTGCGGATACAGCGCCCACACCGCCGTGTTCGGCGGTTGGTGCGCCTCCAGCAACGACACCAGCGCGCCACTGTTCAGGTGCTCCAGCACGTAATAATCCGGCAACTGGCACAGCCCCATCCCCTGCAGCGCCGCATCCAGCACCGCCTGCCCGCTGTTGCAGCGCCAGTTGCCCTGCACGCGCTGGCTGATCTCACGGCCGTCCTGCAGTAGCGCCCACAAGTCCGAACTGCCCACCAGGCAATTGTGCCGCGCCAGTTCCGACAGGCTGTGTGGCCGACCATATCGTTCCAGGTAGGCCGGTGAGGCGCACAGGTACATGCGCCGAGGCGCCAGGCGGGTTGCTACCAGTCGCGAGTCGGCCAGCCGGCCCAGGCGGATGGCCAGGTCCATGCCTTCATGCACCAGGTCGAGGGTGTGGTTGCTCAGTTCCACATCCACCCGCAACTGCGGGTACAGCGCCATGAACCGCGTCACTAGCGGCACGATGAAGCGCTCGCCATAGGCCACCGCGCAGGTCATGCGCAGCAACCCCTTGGGTTCGCTGGCCAGGTCGCCCATGGCGCGCAGGGCTTCCTCGCGGCCATCCTGCAGACGCTGGCAGTGTTGCAGGAATGTCTGCCCGGCCTCGCTCAGGGTCACCCGCCGGGTACTGCGGTACAGCAGGCGCGTCTGCAGCCGTTCTTCCAGCCGGGCGATCTGCCGGCTGATGTGCGACGAGGAAACCCCCAGGCGCTCGGCGGCCGCGGTGAACTGGCCCGACTCGGCCACGGCGACGAATTCGTCGATGCCTTCCCAGCGGCTGCTCATTGATTATCCCTGCATGGCAATAATGTTTTGTCTTTGCCCGGATTATTCATCAAATGGCGGTGAATTACACTGCCAGACTGAATCGACCCTCTGTCTGGAGACCTTTGATGATCAAGTCCCGTGCTGCCGTAGCCTTCGAGGCCAAGAAACCCCTGGAAATCGTCGAAGTCGACGTGGCCATGCCCAAGGCCGGTGAAGTGCTGCTGCGCGTGGTCGCCAGCGGTGTCTGCCACACCGACGCCTACACCCTGTCCGGCGCCGACCCGGAGGGTATCTTCCCGTCGATCCTCGGCCACGAAGGTGGTGCGATCGTCGAGGCAGTAGGCGAGGGCGTCACCTCGGTCGCCGTCGGTGACCACGTCATCCCGCTGTACACCCCGGAATGCGGCAAGTGCAAGTTCTGCCTCTCGGGCAAGACCAACCTGTGCCAGGCCATCCGCGCCACCCAGGGCAAGGGCCTGATGCCGGACGGCACCACGCGCTTCTCCTACAAGGGCCAGCAGCTGTTCCACTACATGGGTACCTCGACCTTCTCCGAGTACACCGTGCTGCCGGAAATCTCCGTGGCCAAGATCCAGAAAGAAGCGCCACTGGAAAAGGTCTGCCTGCTGGGCTGTGGCGTCACCACCGGTATCGGCGCGGTGCTCAACACCGCCAAGGTCAAGCCGGGTGACACCGTGGCCATCTTCGGCCTGGGCGGCATCGGCCTGTCGGCGGTGATCGGTGCGGTCAAGGCCAAGGCCTCGCGCATCATCGCCATCGACATCAACCCGGCCAAGTTCGAAATCGCCCGCCAGCTGGGTGCCACCGACTGCATCAACCCGAAAGACTACGACCGCCCGATCCAGGAAGTGATCGTCGACCTCACCGACGGCGGCGTGGACTTCTCCTTCGAGTGCATCGGCAACGTGCAGCTGATGCGTGCTGCGCTGGAATGCTGCCACAAGGGCTGGGGCGAGTCGGTGATCATCGGTGTGGCCGGTGCCGGTCAGGAAATCGCCACCCGTCCGTTCCAGCTGGTCACCGGCCGTGTATGGCGTGGTTCTGCGTTCGGCGGCGTGCGTGGCCGCAGCGAGCTGCCAAGCTACGTGGAAATGTCCGAGAAGGGCGAGATCCCGCTGGATACCTTCATCACCCACACCATGGGCCTGGAAGACATCAACAAGGCCTTCGACCTGATGCATGAAGGCAAGAGCATCCGCAGCGTGATCCACTTCTGAGGTTTGCCATGAGCCTGGATAACATCTCCTGCCAGAAGAGCTTCGGCGGCTGGCACAAGCGTTACCGGCATCACTCCAAGGTGCTGGGCTGCGACATGGTGTTCGCCGTCTACCTGCCGCCGCAGGCCGAACAGGGCGAGAAGCTGCCAGTGCTGTACTGGCTCAGCGGCCTCACCTGTACCGACGAGAACTTCATGCAGAAGGCCGGCGCCCAGCGCCTGGCCGCTGAGCTTGGGCTGATCATCGTCGCCCCCGACACCAGCCCGCGTGGCGAGCAGGTGCCGGGCGACCCGGACGGCGCCTGGGACTTCGGCCTGGGTGCCGGCTTCTACCTGAATGCCACTCAGCAGCCCTGGGCCCAGCACTACCGCATGCACGACTATGTGGTGGAGGAGTTGCCTGCGTTGATCGAGGCACACTTCCCCGCCTCGGGCGAGCGCAGCATCAGTGGCCACTCCATGGGTGGGCATGGCGCGCTGGTGTGCGCCTTGCGCAACCCGGGGCGCTACCGCTCGGTGTCGGCGTTCTCGCCGATCAGCAACCCCATGGATTGCCCGTGGGGCGAGAAAGCCTTCAGCCGCTACCTGGGTGAAGACCGTGCGCGCTGGCGCGAGTGGGATGCCAGCGTGCTGCTGGCCGAAACTCCGGCCGGCGAGTGCCCGCCATTGCTGGTGGACCAGGGCGACCGCGACGACTTCCTCGAGAAGCAACTCAAGCCTGAAGCCCTGGAGCAGGCGGCACGCAAAGGGGGGCATGAACTGATCTTGCGCTTGCAGCCTGGCTATGACCACAGCTACTACTTCATTGCCAGCTTCATCGAGGAGCATCTGCGTCATCATGCGGTGGCTTTGGGGCGGGTGTAAGGCGTAGCATCTTGGATGCCTGCAAGATCGAGCGCCGCCCGCGCGGCGCTCGATCCCACAGGCGCAGACAATGCGGTGCCAATCACCCCAGCCCCAATGCCTCAAAAGCAGGTAGAATCACGCCCTGACTCATTCAGGGCGTTTTTCTATGCGTATTGGCCACGGCTACGATGTGCACCGTTTCTGCGACGGTGATTTCATTACCCTGGGCGGGGTGCGTATCCCCCACAAGTACGGCCTCCTGGCCCACTCCGACGGCGACGTACTGCTGCACGCCCTGAGCGATGCCTTGCTTGGCGCGGCAGCGCTGGGCGATATCGGCAAGCACTTCCCCGACACCGACCCGCAGTTCAAAGGTGCCGACAGCCGCGTGCTGCTGCGCCATGTGGTCGGCATCGTCCAGGCCAAGGGCTGGAAGGTCGGCAACGTCGACGCCACCATCGTTGCCCAGGCGCCGAAGATGGCCCCGCACATCGAAACCATGCGCCAGCTGATCGCCGAAGACCTGCAGGTCGAACTCGACCAGGTCAACGTCAAGGCTACCACCACCGAGAAGCTGGGCTTCACCGGCCGCGAGGAGGGCATCGCCGTGCATTCGGTAGCCCTGCTGCTACCCGCATGACCGAACTGGAACTGCTGGGCCCGCGCGCATCGGGCGAACCACTGGGTACCGCCGTCCTCAAGGCGGTGGCTGAAGATTTCCAGGTCGACGAAGTGCTGGACATCCCGCTGTCGGGCCAGGGCGAGCACCTGTGGCTGTGGGTCGAAAAGCGAGACCTGAACACCGAGGAGGCCGCCCGCCGCCTGGCCCGTGCCGCTGGCGTGCCGGTGCGCACGATCAGCTACGCCGGCCTCAAGGACCGCCAGGCCCTGACCCGCCAGTGGTTCAGCCTGCACCTGCCGGGCAAGGCCGACCCGGACCTGTCGCGTGCCGAGGATGCCAGCCTGCGCGTGCTCAAGCAGGTGCGCCACCAGCGCAAGCTGCAGCGCGGCGCGCATTCGGCCAACGGCTTCACGCTGCGCCTGACTGCCCTGGCTGCCGATCACCAGGCGGTGGATGCGCGCCTGGAACAGCTCAAACAGCACGGCGTGCCCAACTATTTCGGCACCCAGCGCTTCGGCCACGGTGGTGGCAACGTTCACGACGCCCTCGACTGGGCTGCACGCAAGGCCCTGCCCGAGCAGCGCAACGTGCGCTCGCGGCTGCTGTCGGCCGGGCGCAGCTACCTGTTCAACCAGCTGTTGGCGGCCCGTGTCGCCGATGGCAGCTGGGCGCGGGCCCAGGTGGGCGACCTGCTGGCGTTCACCGACAGCCGCAGCTTCTTCCCGGCGGGTGAGGCGGAATGTGCCGACCCGCGCCTGGCGATTCTCGACCTGCACCCGACCGGCCCGATGTGGGGCGCGGGCGATTCGCCGGCCGCTGGTGTCACTGCACAGTTGGAAAACGCCGTCGGCGCGCGTCAGCCGGCACTTTGCCAGTGGTTGACCCAGGCGGGCATGGATCACGAACGACGCATTCTGCGGCTCCCTATTGGCGGCCTTACGTGGCATTATCCCGAGCCTGATATCCTGCAACTGGAATTCGTCCTTCCGGCCGGATGCTTCGCCACCGTGGTGGTGCGCGAAGTCGTGGATCTGGTGTCGGCAGGGCAGACGGACAGCTCATGCGTATTCTGATTTCGAACGACGACGGTGTTACCGCACCCGGCATCGCCGCGCTGCACGCTGCACTGGCGGATTACGCCGAGTGCGTGGTGATTGCCCCGGATCAAGACAAGAGCGGCGCCAGCAGTTCGCTGACGCTGGACCGGCCACTGCACCCGCAGACCTTGGCCAACGGCTTCATCAGCCTCAACGGCACGCCGACCGACTGCGTGCACCTGGGGCTCAACGGGCTGTTGCCGCAGGCGCCGGACATGGTCGTGTCGGGGATCAACCTCGGTGCCAACCTGGGCGACGACGTGCTCTATTCGGGTACGGTCGCGGCCGCGTTGGAAGGCCGTTTCCTCGGCGGTACCTCACTGGCGTTTTCGCTGTTGTCGCGCCAGCCGGACAACCTGCCGACTGCGGCCCATATCGCTCGCCGCCTGGTCGAGGCGCAGTCGCGCCTGGCCTTGCCACCACGCACCGTACTCAACGTCAACATCCCCAACCTGCCGCTGGAGCACATTCGTGGCATCCAGCTCACCCGCCTCGGTCACCGGGCGCGGGCGGCGGCGCCGACCAAGGTGGTCAACCCGCGCGGCAAGGAAGGCTACTGGATCGCCGTGGCCGGGGATGCCGAGGACGGCGGCCCGGGCACCGACTTCCACGCGGTGATGCAAGGCTACGTATCGATTACTCCGCTGCAGCTCGACCGCACCTTCAGTGATGCCTTCGAGCAGCTCGACGGTTGGCTGGAGGGCCTGCTCTGATGCGCGAGGACGATATGCTGCGGCGTGGCATCGGCATGACCTCCCAGCGTACCCGGGAGAGGCTGATCCAGCGTTTGTGCGAAGAGGGCGTTTCGAACACCAAGGTGCTCGACGTGATCCGTCGTACCCCGCGCCACCTGTTCGTCGACGAGGCACTGGCGCATCGCGCCTACGAAGACACTGCGCTGCCGATCGGCCACAACCAGACCATCTCGCAACCGTTCATGGTTGCCCACATGAGCGAGCTGCTGCTCGAGGCCGGGCCGCTGGACAAGGTGCTGGAGATCGGCACCGGCTCGGGCTACCAGACGGCGATCCTGGCCCAGCTGGTCGAGCGGGTGTTCTCGGTGGAGCGCATCAAGGTGCTGCAGGACCGGGCCAAGGAGCGCCTGGTGGAGCTGAACCTGCGCAACGTGGTGTTCCGCTGGGGCGACGGGTGCGAGGGCTGGCCGGCGCTGGCGCCGTACAACGGCATCATCGTCACCGCCGTGGCGCCGGAAGTGCCGCAGGCACTGCTCGACCAGCTGGCACCCGGTGGCCGTATGGTGATCCCGGTGGGGCCAGCCGGCGAAACCCAGCAACTGATGCTGATCGTGCGCGAGGAGCATGGATTCTCCCGTCGCGTGCTGGGGGCCGTGCGCTTCGTACCGCTGCTCAACGGTCCGCTGGCCTGAACACTGCGGGTTCGAGCTACGCGATATTTTTGCGCCAGCACCGAATTCTTGCAGCAGCGCCCTGTCTATCTGGCGGGGTGAAGCGCTAGCGCACAGCTTGCACCAAGGCTTTGCAGCAGTCCTTCACCAACCCTGCCAATGCGGGCGGGCTTGGTTATAATTGCAACAATATTGCATTTCTTGTCTTCATATCGTTTTTCGGCACCATGAGGGGAGCGCGGGTGGGTCACACAGTCATTCGGCAGCGCAAGGACGGGTCGGGTTTCACGCTTCTGGTGATTGCACTGGCCATGGGCACGCTACTGGTAGGTTGCTCGAGCACCAGCAGCAACAGCGCGCGGGTGGTCGACCGCAGTAACACCGTGCCCAAGCGCCCGGCGGTAACCACCGGGCAGTACATCGTCAAACCTGGCGATACGCTGTTCTCCATCGCCTTCCGTTATGGTTGGGACTACAAGGAGCTGGCCGCGCGCAACGGCATCGCGGCGCCTTACACCATTCGCCCGGGGCAAGCGATTCGTTTCAGCAGCGGCTCTACCGGCAGCACCATGGTGGTGTCCAGCCCGTCGTCGTCGAGCAAGACCACGGTCATCCGGCGGCCTGTGGGAAGCACCGCCACAGCCCCTGCCAACACCAGCAAACCGGCCACGCCGGTAGCCTCCAGCAGCGCCCCGGTGGTCGCTACCGTGCCTGCTGCGGAGCGCGCGGTAGGCGGCTGGACCTGGCCTGCCAACGGCGTGCTGATTGGAAAATTCGCTTCAAACGGTAGTTTGAATAAAGGCATTGATATCGCCGGTGATTTGGGACAGCCTGTTTTTGCTGCGTCTGATGGTGCAGTGGTTTACGCCGGGAGTGGCTTGAGGGGCTACGGCGAACTGATCATCATCAAGCACAGCGATACCTACGTCAGTGCCTACGGCCATAACCGCAGGCTGTTGGTTCGGGAGGGGCAGCAGGTCAAGGCAGGGCAGTCGATTGCTGAAATGGGGTCCACGGGCACTGATCGGGTGAAGCTGCATTTCGAGATTCGCCGCCAGGGTAAACCCGTCGATCCGCTCCAGTTCCTGCCACGTCGTTGACCGTTGTGCCCGGCCTGTTCCTGTGATGTAGAGGGGACAGGCTCCAGCGCTGCCAAGGAGATAGGTGCCGCTCGAGTCTGAGTTCGAACTCAGCAAAGGACTATAACAATGGCTCTCAGTAAAGAAGTGCCGGAGTTTGACATCGACGATGACGTCCTCCTGATGGAGACGGGCATCGTTTTGGAAACGGATGTGGTGTCAGACGAACCTGCTGTATCTTCGGTTCGGACGAGGGCCAAGTCGGGCTCTTCGCTCAAGCAACACAAGTACATCGATTACAGCCGGGCGCTCGATGCCACCCAGCTGTATCTCAACGAGATCGGATTCTCGCCTCTGCTTTCGCCGGAAGAGGAAGTGCACTTTGCGCGCTTGTCGCAAAAGGGCGACCCTGCCGGCCGCAAGCGCATGATCGAAAGCAACCTGCGCCTGGTTGTAAAAATTGCCCGTCGTTACGTGAATCGCGGCCTGTCGCTGCTCGACCTGATCGAGGAGGGTAACCTGGGGCTGATCCGTGCGGTCGAGAAGTTCGACCCGGAGCGTGGTTTCCGTTTCTCGACCTATGCGACCTGGTGGATTCGCCAGACCATTGAGCGGGCGATCATGAACCAGACCCGCACCATCCGCCTGCCGATCCACGTGGTCAAGGAACTGAACGTCTACTTGCGTGCGGCGCGCGAGCTGACCCAGAAGCTGGACCACGAACCCTCGCCAGAAGAAATCGCCACCCTGCTGGAAAAGCCGGTCGCCGAGGTCAAGCGCATGCTGGGCCTGAACGAGCGGGTGTCTTCGGTGGATGTATCGCTCGGCCCGGACTCGGACAAGACCCTGCTCGATACCTTGACCGACGACCGTCCGAGCGACCCGTGCGAACTGCTGCAGGATGACGACCTGTCGCAGAGCATCGACCAGTGGCTGGGAGAGTTGACCGACAAGCAGCGTGAAGTGGTGGTGCGTCGCTTTGGCCTGCGCGGGCATGAAAGCAGCACCCTGGAAGATGTTGGCCTGGAGATCGGCCTGACCCGTGAGCGGGTGCGGCAGATCCAGGTCGAGGGGCTCAAGCGTTTGCGCGAGATCCTCGAAAAGAACGGCCTTTCCAGTGAGTCGTTGTTCCAGTAGCGCAAGCCTGCAACACAAAGCGCCCCGATGATTTCGGGGCGTTTTTGTATGTGGCGATCAGAGGTGCCCCATTCAAAATTGCCGGGGGCGCTTTGCGCCCCTTTCGCGACACAAGGCCGCTCCCACAGGTACTTCATCGCCTTTGAATGCACCACTATCCTGTGGGTGCGGCCTTGTGTCGCGAAAGGGCTGCAAAGCAGCCCCAAGACATTATGTACTGCGCTACCCCAGTAACATCGCGTGTAAGCCTTTGCTTACTTGTTTTGTAAGCCTTCTATGTACGCTTCAGTAAATCATTGTCGTATCCAGAGCCTGCGTTTTCCCAACACATTGAAAAACCTGGCTTATTCAGCTGTGAGGAAATGTGTCACCTGCAACACCCTGTGAGGTTTCGCGGTTGCCGGCCCTGCTCAAGTCGCTAGTATTCGAACTGTGCACAGGGACATGCACAGGCTTTCAGGAGGAAGGCCAAGGACATCGCAAGAGGCGATTTCATCAGGATGATGTTTGGGACAAGCAGGGACTACGGAAAAAATGTGGGCGGGTCAAACCGCCCCTTTTTTTGTCCGCCGAAAAACAAAAAAGGCCCCGAGGGGCCTTTTTCGTGTCCGGACGCTATCAGCGCTCCAGGTCTGCAATCTTGCCAGTCTTGCCATCCCACTCTTCAGCGTCCGGCAGGGCGTCCTTACGCTCGGTGATGTTCGGCCAGATTTCCGCCAGTTCGGCGTTCAGCTCGATGAAGTTCTCCATGCCCGCAGGCACTTCGTCTTCCGAGAAGATGGCTTGCGCTGGGCACTCCGGCTCGCACAGGGCGCAGTCGATGCACTCGTCCGGGTGGATGACCAGGAAGTTCGGGCCTTCGTAGAAGCAGTCCACCGGACAGACTTCCACGCAGTCGGTGTATTTGCATTTGATGCAGTTGTCGGTGACGACGAAGGTCATTTCTAATTCTCTCCTCAGGCGACGGCGGCGGCCCTTCCTCTCAGGGCCGCGCGGTTTACGGGTATGTGGCTGCAGGCCAGGCTAATAGCCTGCAGCACCAGCAAACCGCGGCGGATTCTACCAGCTTGTAGTGGGCGCCGTTATAACAGGTTCTTTAGTTGATATAGCATTTCGATAGCTTGACGCGGGGTCATGTCGTCCAGCTGCAGCTTGCCCAGCTTCTCGATGGCCGGGTGTGGCAGGCTGGCGAACAGGTCGCTCTGGTGCGGGACCTGTGGCACGTCCTTGGCCTTTTGGGCCGGGGGTTGTTCATGCGGCAGGCTGGTGGTTTCCAGCCGCCCCAGGTGTTCGCGGGCACGCTGGATGACGGCCGTTGGCACGCCGGCCAGCTGCGCCACGGCCAGGCCGTAGCTCTGGCTGGCAGGGCCAGGCAGCACGTGGTGCAGGAACACGATGCGTTCGTTGTGCTCGGTGGCGTTCAGGTGCACATTGGCCACCAGTGGCTCGCTTTCCGGCAGCACGGTGAGCTCGAAGTAGTGCGTGGCGAACAGCGTGTAGGCACGCAGTTGGGCCAGGCGCTCGGCGGCGGCCCAGGCCAGCGACAGGCCGTCGAAGGTGCTGGTGCCGCGGCCCACTTCGTCCATCAGTACCAGGCTGCGGTCTGTGGCGTTGTGCAGGATGTTGGCAGTTTCGCTCATCTCGACCATGAAGGTCGAGCGGCCGCCGGCCAGGTCGTCGCTGGAGCCGATGCGGGTGAAGATGCGGTCGACCAGTGACAGCTCGCAGCTGGCTGCCGGCACGAAGCTGCCGATGTGCGCCAGCAGCACGATCAGGGCGGTCTGGCGCATGTAGGTGGACTTACCGCCCATGTTCGGGCCGGTGATGATCAGCATGCGCGTGCTGTTGTCCAGGCTCAGGTCGTTGGCCACGAATGGCGTGGTCAGTACCTGTTCCACCACCGGGTGGCGGCCCTGCTCGATGCGCAGGCATGGCTCGTCGACGAAGCGCGGGCAGTTCAGGTCGAGGTTCAGCGCACGTTCGGCCAGGTTGCTGAGCACGTCCAGTTCGGCCAGGGCGGCGGCGCTGTCCTGCAGCGGTGCCAGGTGGCTGATCAGGGTTTCCAGCAGGGCGTCGTAGAGCATCTTCTCGCGGGCCAGGGCGCGGCTCTTGGCCGACAGCGCCTTGTCCTCGAACGCCTTCAGCTCCGGGGTGATGAAACGTTCGGCGCCCTTGAGGGTCTGGCGGCGGATGTAGTCGCCCGGGGCCTGCTCGGCCTGCTTGGTCGGCAGCTCGATGAAGTAGCCATGCACGCGGTTGTAGCCGACCTTGAGGTTGGCCAGGCCGGTGCGGGCCTTTTCCCGGGCTTCCAGGTCGATCAGGAACTGGCCGGCGTTCTCGCTGATCGCCAGCAACTCGTCCAGTTCGTTGTCATAGCCGGCCTTGAGCACGCCGCCATCGCGGATCACCGCCGGCGGGTTGTCGATGATCGCCCGCTCCAGCAGGCTGGCCAGTTCGGGGTAGGTGCCGGTAATGGCAGCCAGGCGCGCCAGGTGCGGCGCCTCCAGCTCGGCCATGGCGTTCTGCAGCTCGGGCAGCGCGCCCAGGGCATCGCGCAGGCGTGCCAGGTCGCGTGGGCGGGCGTTGCGCAGGCCGATTCGGGCGAGAATCCGCTCGATATCGCCAATTTCCTTGAGCTGCGGCTGCAGCTTCTCGAAGCGGTAGCCGTCGAGCAGGCAGCGGATCGAGTCCTGACGTGCCTGCAGCACCTTGAGGTCGCGCAACGGGCGGTTCAGCCAACGGCTCAGCAAACGGCTGGCCATGGCGGTCTGGCAGCGGTCGATCACCGACTGCAGGGTGTTGTCACGGCCGCCGGCCAGGTTGATGTCCAGCTCCAGGTTGCGGCGGCTGGCGCCGTCGAGGATGACCGTGTCGTCCAGGCGTTCGTGGCGCAGGCTGCGCAGGTGCGGCAGGGCAGTGCGCTGGGTTTCCTTGGCGTAGATCAGCAGGCAGCCGGCTGCACCGATGGCCAGGGTCAGCTTGTCGCAGCCAAAGCCTTTGAGGTCCTTGGTCGCGAACTGTTGGCACAGGGCCTTGCGCGCCGAGTCGCGGTCGAAGTCCCATGGCGCACGGCGACGGGCCCCGGGACGTTTCTCGGCAGGCAGGTCGCGCGGCCAGTCGTCGGGGATCAGCAGCTCGACCGGGTTCAGGCGCTCGAGCTCGGCCAGCAGGTTTTCCCAGCCCTTGATCTCCTGCACGCTGAAGTTGCCGCTGGTGATGTCCAGCACGGCCAGGCCGAACAGGCGCTCGTCACCGAGCAGCGCGGCAATCAGGTTGTCGCGACGCTCGTCGAGCAGGGCCTCGTCGCTGACCGTGCCGGGGGTGATGATGCGCACCACCTGGCGCTCCACCGGGCCCTTGCTGGTGGCGGGGTCGCCGATCTGCTCGCAGATCACCACCGATTCGCCGAGCTTGACCAGCTTGGCCAGGTAGCCTTCCAGCGAATGGAACGGAATCCCGCACATGGGGATGGACTGGCCGGCCGACTGGCCGCGCGCGGTCAGGGTGATGTCCAGCAGTTTTGCGGCTTTTTTCGCATCTTCGTAGAAGATTTCGTAGAAGTCGCCCATGCGGTAGAACATCAGCTGGTCCGGGTGCTGGCTTTTCAGCTTCCAGTACTGCTGCATCATCGGGGTGTGTGCGGAAAGATCAGACATTCAGGGCCTTACAGCGGGTGATCTGGTTGGCGTTTGTGAAACCGGCAATGGTACAGGCTTTTTCGAGCTGATGCAGGCGCGGCGCTGCATGCATCATCACGGTGCGGTGTGCATTGCATTTCATGCCTTGTGCCTGCATTATGCATGCTATGCAAAAACGCAACGTAGCCACTGTCCTCAGAGCACTGCTCGATCGCCACGGCCTGTCCCCGACGGAGCTGTATCGACGCACGGGTGTTCCTCAATCCACCTTGTCGCGGATTCTCGGCGGCAAGATCGTCGACCCGTCCGACAAGCACGTGTCGAAGATCGCCGAGTACTTCGGCGTGAGCACCGAACAATTGCGTGGCCGCGCCGAGCTTGGCGAGTCTCGCGAAGCCGCGCTGCCGGCCCATGGTCATGCCGACCTCAGCGACATAAGCCTGTGGGACGATGAAACCCCCGTCGAGGATGACGAGGTGTCGGTACCTTTCCTTCGCGAGGTTGAATTGGCAGCGGGATCAGGAAGATTCGTCATCGAAGAGAGCGAGCGTGCGCGCCTGCGCTTCGGCAAGCGCAGCCTGCGCCACAACGGCGTGCAGTTCGACCAGGCCAAGTGCGTGACCGTGCGTGGCAACAGCATGCTGCCGGTGCTGCGGGATGGCGCGACGGTGGGGGTGAACACCGGCAAGTGTGCGATCGGCGACATCATCGATGGCGACCTCTACGCCATCAACCATAATGGTCAGTTGCGCGTGAAGCAGGTCTATCGGCTGCCTACCGGCATTCGCCTGCGCAGCTTCAACCGCGACGAGCATCCCGACGAGGACTACAGTTTCCAGCAGATGCAGGATGAGCAGATCAGCCTGCTCGGGCATGTGTTCTGGTGGGGCATGTACGCGCGCTGATGCCCCCGACCCAAGAAACCCGCTACGGCGGGTTTTTTTTCGCCTGCAGAAAATCCCTACAAGGCAGGCCGTGCATGGCCTACATGCATAACAGCAAAAAATAACGCATGGAAATTTGAAGAAATGCATTGACTGCATATGCACTAATGCATAGCCTGTGTCTCAAGCCGGACGGAAACCGGTTGTTACACAGGCAGCGATGGACAGGCCTCAACTGTCCAGAGGGTTGGCAACTGGCCCGGGTGTGCAGCGTAAAGCACCACGATCAGTTATCCGGCGGGCAGGCAGCCGCGGTCGGAGTCACCAATTTGTAGCGGAACCGCACGGCGTCACCAGGCGTGGCCGGCGGTTCGTCAACGCATTACTAAAGAGCCTGGCGAGCCGGGCTTTTTGGAATGCCGATCTTTTGCAACACAGCATACCCACCACCGATCTGTTGGCGCTTGCCAACAGGCATTACACAGGAGACAGGACAGTGACGAACGAGCAACAGGCGTTACTCGAAATGCCGCTCTGGCTGGTAATCGTCCTGGCATTGCTGGGCGGTTTGAGCGGCGAAATGTGGCGGGCCGACAAGGCCGGTGCCACCGGTTGGTCGCTGCTGCGACGGCTGGCGCTGCGCTCCGGGGCCTGCATGGTCTGCGGGGTATCGACAGTGATGCTGCTGTATGCCGGCGGCCTGTCGATCTGGGCGGCCAGTGCCTTCGGCTGCCTGACGGCGGTCGGCGGCGCCGATGTTGCCATGCGCTTGTATGAACGCTGGGCGATCCGGCGCCTGGGCCTGCGCGACAGCACACAGCCCGACGAGCGATAAGGAGAATATGCATGAGCGAACTGGCCATTTTGCATGGCGCAGTGACGGCAACCATTCGTGAGGCAATGCCGGAGCTGGCATCGGTAGATACCTATACCGCCGTAGGAAATGTTCCAGAGCGGCCCTCGCTGCGCCACGGCATCGTCCGCATGACGGCCGATGCGGCACCGCGGGATGGCCGCTCGGTGTTGATTGCCACCTTCGAGGCGGATATCACCGCCGACAGTGCCAATCCAGAGGCGCGGCTCCAGGGCAGCCTGCTGGCCGCGCAACTGATGGACCTGCTACGCCAGCAGCATTGGGCGCTGGAATTCGTTGAAGCCAGCCGCAACCTGCAGGCGCAGTTCCAGGGTAACGCCTGGACTGTGCGCTGGGACCAGCCGGTGCTGCTTGGCGAGCCGCGCTGGAACTGGCCGGATCAGCCGCCCGGTAGCCTGGTACTGGGTTTTGCACCCGATACCGGGCAGGGTAACGAAGCACACTATGTTGCGCCGGAGGACCTGGCATGAGCTACGTCACAGCAATGCATGACCGCATGCTGGCGTGCATGGTCATCCCCTGCCGGGTGGTTGCGCTGGACCTTGCCGCGGCCAGGGTCCGGGTGTCCGACGGTAGCGGCTGGACCAGCGCCTGGTTGCGCTGGCACGCCCAGGCGGCCGGCCAGGCCAGGCACTGGCGGGCGCCCAGTCTGGGTGAGCAGGGTGTGTTGCTCAGCCCCAGCGGCGAGCCGGCTCAGGGCACCTTCCTGCCTGGCCTGTATGGCAATGCCGGTGGCGCAGCGGACAACCGTGGGCATACCGAGGTGTGGCGCTTCGCCGATGGCGGTTCAATCAGCTACGACTGGCAGGCCAGCCACTATGATATCCAGCTGCCGGCTGGCAGCGCGACCATCAAGGTTGGCGCCGGCACGGTGCAGGTCAGCGACGGTGCGATCAGCCTGCAGGCCGCAACCATCAACCTCTCCGGCAATGTCACGATCGATGGCCCGCTGCAGGTCAGCGGTGATATCAACGGCGGTGGGCGGATCATCGATACCGCCGGCAACACGGCCAACCACAAACACTGAATCGAGCCCGCCCATGCGGGCTTTTTCATATCAGGAGAATGCCATGCATACCCATGAACAGGGAGGCTTACCATGATCGGCATGGACCGCCGCACCGGTCAGCCCTTGGCCGGCATCGATCACCTGCGCCAGTCCATCGAAGACATCCTCACTACACCGCTGGGCAGCCGGCGCATGCGACCGGAGTACGGCAGCCAGCTGCGGCGTTTCGTCGATTTGCCGGTCAACGAGGGCTGGAAAAGCGCCGTGCAGGCCGAGGTGGCCCGCGCACTGGGCCGCTGGGAGCCGCGCCTGCAGCTGCAGCGGGTCAAGGTAGTCGCGGTGATCGGTGGCCAGGTCAGCCTGGCGCTCATCGGCCGCTACCTGGGCGACGACGCGCTGGTGGAGGTGAGCGTATGAGCCAGGTCGACCTGTCGAAACTGCCAGCACCACAGCTATTGGAGGACCTTGACTACGAAGCGCTCTACCAGGCCGATCTGGACACCTTCCGCAGCTACCTCGGCGACGGCTGGACCGCCAATCTGGAAAGCGACCCGGTGACCAAGCTGCTCGAGGTCGGCGCCTACCGCAAACTGCTCAACCGGGCACGCATCAACGATGCCGCCAAGGCGCTGCTGCTGGCTTACGCCCAGGGCAATGACCTTGACCAGCTGGCGGCCAATGTCGGCCTGCAGCGCCTGGTGATCGAGGCCGAAGACCTGGCCAGCGTCCCGCCAGTCGAGGCGTTGCTGGAATCGGACGATGCCCTGCGCGAGCGGGTGCAACTGGTTTATGAAGGCCTGACCACGGCCGGCCCGCGCAACAGTTACATCCTGCATGCCCGCAACGCTTCGGGACAGGTGGCTGACGCCACCGCCGAAAGTCCGTCGCCGGCCGTGGTGGATGTCACCGTGCTGAGCCTGCAAGGCAACGGCGAGGCCAGTACCGAACTGCTGGCGCAGGTGGCGACCTACCTGGATGACGATGATATCCGCCCCGTTGCCGACCGGGTCACCGTACGCAGCGCCGAGGTGTTGCCCTACCGCATCGATGCCGTGCTGTATCTGGCCGACAACGGCCCGGAGTACGAAGCGATTCTCGCCGAATGCCAGCGCCGCCTGCAGGCCTGGATCAACCCGCGCAGGCGTCTGGGCGTGGAAGTGGCGCGCTCTGGCATCGATGCGCAACTGCACATCGATGGAGTCAGCCGGGTCGAGTTGAATGGCTGGGCCGACATTCGCCCGAGCAAGGCGCAGGCGGCCTGGTGCAGCGGCTTCACCTTGAAGCGGGGTAGCTGATATGCAAAGCCTGTTGCCGCTCAACCGCACCGCGCTGGAGCGGGCCATCGAAGTGGCTGCGGACGAGGACCTCAAGGTCAGCCTGCGCCAACTCTACAACCCGGATACCTGCCCGGCGCATCTTCTTTATCAGCTGGCCTGGGCCTGGTCGGTGGACCGTTGGGAGGACAGCTGGAGCGATGAGATCAAACGCTCGGTGATCCGCTCGGCGTTCTTCGTCCATGCCCACAAAGGCACCCTGGGTGCGCTCCGGCGGGTGGTGGAGCCCTTCGGCTACCTGATCGAGGTGCAGGAGTGGTGGCAGACCACGCCGCCTGCTCAGGCGGGCACGTTCGCCCTGAAGATCGGCGTTTCCGATACGGGCATCAGTGAAAGCACCTATCAGGAACTGTCTGCCCTGATCGACGACGCCCGGCCGGTCAGCCGCCACCTGACCGGCCTGGTGATCAGCCTCGAAAGCCGTGGCGCCCTTCATTTCGGCTGCGCGATCCAGGACGGCGACGAACTGGACATCTACCCGTTGGCGCCCCGTGACATCGAAGTCATCGGCGTGATGGGGCGCGGTGGCCGCGAACACACAATCGATACCTTGGACATTGCACATGGTTGACCAGACTTCTCAGTTCTACGCCATCCTCACCAACGTGGGCGCGGCGAAACAGGCCAATGCCGATGCCTTGGGCATTGCCTGGAAAATCACCCAGATGGGTGTCGGCGATGCCAAAGGCACCGATCCTACCCCCAATGCCACCCAGACCAGCCTGATCAACGAATGGCGCCGGGCGCCGTTGAACCAGCTGAAGGTGGATGACAAGAACAGCGCGATCATCATTGCCGAGCAGGTCATCCCGGCCGACGTTGGCGGCAAGTGGATTCGCGAAATTGCGCTTTACGATGCCGATGGTGACATGGTCGCCGTGGCCAATTGCGCGCCGACCTACAAGCCGCTGCTGAGCCAGGGGTCGGGACGTACCCAGGTGGTGCGGATGAACCTGGTGGTCAGCAGCGCCAGCAATGTGCAACTGAAGATCGACCCGGCGGTGGTGCTGGCGACTCGGGAGTGGGTTACCGAGGAACTGGCCAGGCAGGACTTCAAGCATTCGGTGCTGGCGGCGACTACGGCGAACATTGCCCTGACCGGGTTGCAAACGGTTGATGGCGTGGCGCTGACTACCGGGGCGCGGGTGTTGGTGAAGAACCAGACCGCAGCCAAGGATAATGGGATCTACAAGGTTGCTGCCGGGGCCTGGAGTCGCAGTAGCGATGCCGATACCGATGCCAAGGTGACGCCGGGATTGATGGTTCTGGTGGAAAAAGGGGTTGCCAATGGCGACAGTGCCTGGCAACTGACCACCGACGGGCCAATCGCGTTGGGTGTTACTGCGTTAAGCTTTGTCATGGCGTTCGGGCGTACCGCAGTCGTTGCGGGAACCTACCACAGTGTGACTGTCGATACGTATGGCCGGGTAGTCGCAGCCACTAATCCTGACACCGTCGCCGGTTACGGTTTGACCGATGTGTACACCAAGAGTCAAATCGACCAATCGCTTGCCTTGAAGGCACCGCTGGCGAGCCCTGCATTGACCGGGCTTCCCACCGCGCCAACAGCCAATCCCGGAACGAACAACGCGCAGTTGGCGAATACGGCGTTCGTAATGACGGCTGTAGCCAACCTGGTTGCTTCCGCTCCAGGTACGCTCGATACCTTGAATGAGCTGGCTGCCGCGCTAGGGGATGACCCAAATTTTGCGACCACCATGGCAAATGAACTGGCCAAAAAAGCCGCATTGGCCAGCCCATCGTTCACTGGCGACCCTAAGGCCCCTACGCCTGCAGCCGCTGATAATGATACGAGCATCGCTACCACCGCGTTCGTTCGCTCGGCCATGGCGCTCTTCGGCATCGGTGCGCCTTCTGCGCCCATAACGAATATCGATGAGGTATCAGCCAGCGGTTTTTACGTCGTTGGCCAAGATACTGCCGGTATGAAGCCGAAGCATCCGGTTTCAGGCCAAGTGCTTGCCTCAGGCCAGATCATGCACATTCATCGGTCGAGTACTGTCGGGGCTACCCAGCTTTGGGACACCCTGACAAGCGGCGAACCGCTGACATTCATTCGAAGCCGGATTGGCAACACTGCGCAGTGGAACGACTGGGCACTGTTATGGACAAGTGGCAACACACCCAAGCAAGTTTCCCCTACAGATACAACAGCGGGGGCCATGGCGGTCGTCGGCTCCTTCGGGCTTGGCAAAGCCTATTTGAGCGCTGAAACGGACCTCAACCAGTACGTTGTTCCGGGTAACTATCTAACGCCCATGGCCGGTTTGACCAATGTTCCCAGGGGGTGGTTGACGGCGACTCGCTATAACCTGGTGGTTGAGGGCTCTGACGCAAGCAACTATCTGGTTCAGCGTATTACAGGGGGACTATCCGTGGGCGCGACGCCAATCCATGCCATCCGCGTCATGCAAAATGCAAACGGTTGGACGGAGTGGCAGATCATCAACACCAGTATCAACTTGCCATATCGTAATCAGGTCCGTTTCAGAACAGCAGGCGTCTATCAATGGTCGGTTCCCGATGGCGTTCACAAGGTCGAAGTGGAAGTGCGTGGCGGCGGCGGCAGTGGTGCTTTCGGGGCCAGGGATTCGACGGTCATTGGACCAGGCGGTGGCGGTGGCGGCGGGATCAGCAAGCGCTTGTGCGTTGTGACCCCAGGTAGCGTCATCACGATTACCGTCGGTGCCGGAGGAACCGCCGTTGCGGGAGAAGGTGAGAGTGGCGTTCCCGGTGGATCCTCGTCGTTCGGTGCGTTCTGTTCTGCAACGGGTGGGACTGCCGGTGGAATGAATGTTGGTGCGCCGGGTGGGCAAGGAGCAGGTGGTGATTTCAACGCATCGCTTGGCTCGGGGTTCCCTCCTTTGCGAAGTTCCGGTGGAACCACGAACTGGGGAGGCCAGGGAGGCGGCGGTGAAAGCATTTTTGCCGCTTACGATATTTCAATTCTCAGTCAGCCTGGCATGGGCGGTGGCGGCAGGACCGTTACACGCTCTCAGGCCGGTGCTGCGGGCTGTGTTTTCATTACGTATTAGGTGCAGAAATGTGGGCATTAGTACAAGACGAGGTCGTGCTGGAAACAACCGAGGTGGATCCAGAAGGCCGATATCACCCCGATCTGAAATGGCGCTCCTGCCCACCGCAGGTGCAAGCAGGGTGGCGCTATGTAAATGCAGTTTTCGTCGAGCCGATTCAATCGAGGCAACATGCGGAGACGATAGAGCGAGCCTGGCGTGACGCGGAAATTACCCTGTACCAATGGCTGCGGGACCGCCATCGAGACGAGCAAGCGCTGGGGCGACCGACGACTTTCAGTGACGCGCAATTCCTCGAGTTGCTCAACTATCTCCAACAATTGCGTGACTGGCCACAAGACCAACGCTTTCCAGATCGAAGCGCCCGGCCAGAAGCCCCCGACTGGATCGATTCATATACGTGATGACGCCCCGCACCGCCGGGGCGTTTTCTTTTCTGGCAGCACCCTTCAGGCCCTGCACCCGCAGGGCCTTTTCATACCTGAACCCGGAGTAAACCTACATGAGTGGATTCTTCCACGGCGTCACCGTAACAAACGTCGACACCGGCGCTCGCAGCATCGCGCTGCCTTCCTCTTCGATCATCGGTCTGGTCGACACCTTCACCGAGGGCGCTGGCGCCACCGCCAAGGCCAACGATCTGGTACTGATCACCAGCGAGCGTGAAGCCGTTGCGGCCTTTGGCGAAAACGCCGCCATCACCAAGGCCTGCCGCGCCATCTACACCCGTGCCAAGGCGGTCATCGTCGCCTGTGGCGTGGCCAGGCTGGACGATGCAGCGGAGCAGACCGCCGCGATCATCGGCACGGTGCAGGCCGACGGCAAACGCACCGGCCTGCAGGCGCTGCTCGACGGCAAGAGCCGTTTCAACGCCCAGCCACGCCTGCTGGCTGCCCCGCGCCACAGCGCTACCCAGGCGGTGGGCACGGCACTGGTGGCCCTGGCCGACAAGCTGCGCGGCATCGCCATCATCGACGGCCCCAACACCACCGACCAGGCGGCCATCGACTACGCGAAGAACTTCGGCGCCAAACGCGCCTTCCTGGTCGACCCGGGCGTGCAGTACTGGGACAACGGCGAGGAAGCCACCGTCGATGCACCCGGTTCGGCCTGGGTCGCCGGCCTGTTCGCCTGGACCGATCGCGAATACGGTTTCTGGGCCTCGCCCTCGAACAAGGAATTCGTCGGCATCACCGGCACCACTCGCCCGGTGGAGTTTCTCGATGGCGATGACAGCTGCCGCGCCAACCTGCTGAACAACGCCAACATCGCCACCATCATCCGCGATGACGGCTTCCGCCTGTGGGGCAACCGCACCCTGTCGAGCGACCCGAAATGGGCGTTCGTCACCCGAGTACGGACCATGGACATCGTCATGGACGCGATCCTCTACGGCCACAAGTGGGCCGTCGACCGCGCCATCACCGCCACCTACGTCAAGGACGTCACCGAGGGCCTGCAGGCCTTCATGCGTGACCTGAAGAACCAGGGCGCGATCATCAATTTCGAGGTCTTCGCCGACCCGGAGCTGAACACCGCCAGCCAGCTCGAGCAGGGCAAGGTGTACTGGAACATTCGTTTCACCGACGTGCCGCCTGCCGAAAACCCCAATTTCCGTGTCGAAGTCACCAACCAGTGGCTGACCGAAGTCCTCGATTCCGCCGCTTAAGGAGCGCATTTACATGGCAATGATTCCCGAAACCCTGGCCAACCTGAACCTGTTCGTCGATGGCGTCAGCTTCCAGGGTGATGTACCTAGCCTGACCCTGCCCAAACTCACCCTGAAGATGGAGGAACACCGCCCCGGCGGCATGGACATGCCGGTCGAAATGGACCTGGGCATGGAAAAGCAGGAAGCGGCCTTCACCACCACCGGTGTGCGCCGCGAAGCGCTGAAGTTCTTCGGCCTGGCCGACGGCAGTGGCTTCAACGGTACGTTCCGCGGCGCCTTCAAGGGCCTCAAGGGCAAGATCAACCCGGTAGTGGTGACCCTGCGTGGCACGCTCAAGGAAATCGACATGGGTGACTGGAAGTCCGGTGACAAGGCCGAGATCAAGCACAGCGTCGGCCTGACCTACTACAAGCTCGAAGTCGATGGCCGCCTGATCTATGAAATCGACGCGCTGGGCATGAAGCGCGTGATCGATGGCGTCGACCAGTTGGCTGCCCAGCGTGCCGCGCTCGGCTTGTAAGGAGATGACCATGGCTCAAGTGAAGAAGCAGCCTCAATGGCTGACCCTGAGCGCCGATCGCGTCACCGTGCGCCTGTCGCGCCCCAGCGAAGCCAATGGTGTTCAGGTCGACAGCCTGTCGCTGCGGGCACCGACCGTGCGGGACATCCGCAACGCCCATGCCGGGGGTGTGGATGATGATGAGCAGCGCGAACTGAACCTGTTCGCGTCGCTGGCCGAGGTTGGCATCAAGGACCTCGAAGGCCTGGCCCTGAAGGACTATAGCCGTCTGCAAAGCGGTTATTTTCGCCTGGTGCAGGACGACGAACTTTGACCCGGGCCGGCAAAAGGCCGCCGCCCGGCGGCTGGCCAAGGAGCTGAATTTTTCTGCGAGCGAGATCATGACCATGTCGTACAGCGACATGGTCTGGTGGCTCGCCCCGTGACAAGGAGGAACCTATGGCGAACACAGAGGTGTTCTCGCTCGGGCTCGGCGTCACCGTCATGAACCCTGTGGGCCAGGCCATCGAACTGCTGCGCCGGGACGTCGAACGCCTGCGCCGGCAGGCTGACGGCACCCGGCTTGGCCGGCTCATCGGCGAAGTGATCCGGCTGGGGTTGGAGCTCGGCAAAGTACGCCAGGTCGAACGCCAGCTGGCGCTGGACCAGGCACAGCAAGAGGAAGGGCCCATCGCCGGGTTGGGCGATGAGGCCGATGCCGTTGAGCGTTTACGCCAGCATTACCTGATGCTGGACCAGGTGATTGCCGGGCTGGCGCAGCTCAAGCCGCTGCAGGGCCAGATGACGGTCAATGTCTTTCAGCAGTGGCACTCGGTCGTGCAGGGGCCAGTGGGACCCAAGCTGCAAGCGCCTGCGCAGGCCCTCGCGCAGGCTCCCGGGCAGGCACCCGGCACGGATGCAGGTGACGACTCGGGCAACCTCGGCAAGGCCCTCGCGATGGCCGCCGGGGGTGGTGGGGTTGCTATCGCTGGCGTCATGCGCAAGCTGCCGCCGGAACGACAGCGTGCGATACGCGAGCGTGTTTCGAAGGAGTGGCGGGACAACCGTGTCGAAACCTTCGGCAAGCTGGCCAAGGTGCTAATCAGCGCTGAGGACGGCGAAGAAAGGGCACGCGGCGTCGGCGCTGCAGTCGGCGAAATCGGCGGTCGCGTGCTGGGCGCGATGGCACCTCTGCTGTTCAAAGGCAAAGGTAAAGCGATAGGCAGAACCTCGAGCACAGGTACAAGCAGAGGGAAACGTCAGAGCAGACGTGAAAGCAGGCGCAAGGCTCAAATCAAGGCGCAAAAAGAAGCTGCACGGAAGCAGAATGCTCAACAGGCGGCAGAGCAGAAGGAGGAAGAGACCGCGCAAGAGCAGTGGGCCAGGTTTGGCGGCCAGGTGGGCGAGGCTGCGGGTGATCAGGTCGGCGGTGCGCTGTTCAACTGGTTTGCGCAGGAGGATGAGCCCACGCCACACAGCAAAGGAACGCCTTTGGCGGCCGAGGCGCAAGCTGCTTCCGAGAGGGGGGCTTCGCTACCTTTGATCGCCACAGGCAGGCAGCTGCCATTGGCAGGAACGCTGTTCAAGCGCGCGCCACTGACGGCAGTGCTGGATACCTCGCTGCAGGTGGCCGATATCTACCAGGGCGACGCCACGCCCGAAGAGAAGCTGGAAGGCTATGGCGAGGCTTTCGGCGGGCTGGGTGGCAGCTTGGCCGGCTCTTCGGCCGGATGGCTCGGTGGCGCGGCAGCCGGTGCCATGATCGGTTCGGTGGTGCCCGGTTTAGGAACAGTGATCGGTGGCGCCATCGGCGGCCTGCTGGGGAGCCTGGGTGGTGGTTATCTGGGCGGCATGGGCGGTGAATTCGTCGGCGGCGCGTTAGGCAAGGCTGTGGCATCCGTGGCCGGCTCCGATACGCCAGGGATGAGCAAGGGCGTTACCGGCTCCCCTGACCAGACAGCCCGATTGCAGAAAAATGTCAGCACTCCGGCAGCGTTGACCGCGACTTCGAGCGCGCAACGGGTCGGCAGCTTGGCCGGTTCATCGGTCGGTGGGCTCGGTGGTGCGGCAGCGGGCGCCATGATCGGCTCGGTGATACCGGGTATGGGTACAGTGATCGGGGGCGCGGTCGGCGGCCTGCTGGGGAGCCTGGGCGGCATGGGCGTCAAGTGGGTCGGGGGCGCGTCAGGCAAGTCCCTGGCATTCGTCTCCGGCTTCGATGCGACTGGGGCGAGCCAGGACGTTGCCGGTTTCCCCGACCAGGCAAGCCGATTGCAGAAAAGCGTCACGCCTGCACCGCCAGCTATTTCGACACCGCCATCACCGGCTGTGGCTACGCCCTCCATCAACCAGCAATTCACCTTCACCGCCAACATGCCGGTGACCTTCAACAACAGTTTCGATGACCCGACCACCCTGCAACAACTGGAAGCCATCGCCCGGCGCGTGCTCGACGACTTGATGCGTCAGGCGCGCGCGGTCCAGATGGTCGATCAACCACAGCCATGAGGAGAACCCATGACCTACCTGGAACAGCTGCAAGGTGGCCTGCATGCACTGGTCAAGGCGGGCGAGGCGGGGCGTCGGCGTGCCGACGCCATGCTCGAGCCGATGAACCAGGCGGTCGGCCACACCAGGGAAGCGGCCGCTGAGCTCGAAGCCCTGCCATGGATCGGCCCGGTGATCGGCAAGCGCCTGCAACGCACCCTGCGCGCCATGGACTCGGCCAGGCAGCGCGTCGACAAGGTGATCGCCAAGTACGACCAGACCCTCGATGTGGTGCGCAAGGTGCGCGATCGCGTTGGGGCCTTCACCGAACAGCTGGGCAAGGCCGGAGCGGCAGTGCGGCGGGTGATTGGTGATGTGCGTTCGGTCGCCAGCGGTGTACTGTCGACCTTTGGCCTCGCGCCTGACGCCACACCTGCGGCGCAAGCGATCACGCCGTTCCCGCACCTGCTGGTACTGCAGCCGCTGAAGGCCAACACAGCGCCGTATTACTTCAACCTCGACACCGCAGCCTTCGATCAACTGCGCCGGCAAACGCGCTTTCGCTGGGCTGGGCAAGAACGTTTGAGCCGCGAGAATGCCCAGCAGGCGGTGGGTCTGGGGGAAGAGACCATCAATATCCGTGGCGCGATCTTCCCGGGCTTCAAGGGCGGACTGGGCCAGTTGCAGGCCCTGCGTGGCATCGGCCGCCAACTGCTGCCCCTGTCTTTGACCACCGGCTATGGCGAAGTGCTTGGCACCTGGTGCCTGACCCGCATCGAGGAAGAGCAGGGCGCCTTGCTGGCTGGCGGCATTGCGCGCAAACAAGGTTTCTCACTGGAGTTCGTCAGTTATGGACAAGACTTGCAAAACGTCTGAGGGCGACCTGCTCGACACCCTCTGTCACCATTATTACGGGCATCTCGATGGCAGCGTCGAAGCGGTGTTGCAAGCCAACCAGGGGTTGGCCGATGAGTCTCAGCCATTTCGCAGCGGCGTGACGCTCCGCTTGCCGGCGCTGGTGCTGTCACCGGCCAACGCCATACACCTGTGGGGCTGATGCCATGCAGCCACAATTTCGCATCCACGCCGACGGCAAGGACATCACTGCGCTGATCAACGATCGCCTGTTGCTGCTGCGTTCCACTGACAGGCCGGGCATGGAATCGGATGACTTCGAGCTGCGCATCGATGCACGAGACGGCACTGTGGCCGTGCCGGCTCGTGGCGCCCTGATCGAGGTGCATCTGGGTTACGCCGGCCAGCCGTTGACCCGGCTGGGGCGTTACACCGTCGATGAAGTCGAGTTGCTCGGCCCACCCGACACCCTGGTGATCCGTGGCAAGGCCAGCGATCTGCGCGGCAGTGGCCGGACCATCCGCAACGGGAGCTGGGAGGCCGTACCCTTGCAGCGCATCGTCGCCGAAATCGGTGCACGCAATGGCTGGCAGGCAATCTGCCCGGTGCCCACGCTGGTGCCGCGGGTGGATCAGGTCAACGAATCGGACTTCAATTTCATCACCCGCCTGGCGCGCCAATTCGACAGCACCGCCAAGGTGGCAAATGGCCAATTGCTGGTGCTGCCGCGCCAGAGCGGGCAGAGCGCCAGTGGCAAATCCCTGGGCGTGGTCGGCATCGCCCGTGGCGAGGTCAGCCAATGGTACTTCCGCCTCGATGACAAGGCTGCGCGCAAGGCTGTGCGCACCCGTCATCTTGACGTAGCCAGTGGCGAGGTGCGGACCATCGAGCTGGTCAACGATGAGGCCGCTGAGGGGCAACGGCCGGTGCATACCGACCGTCACCTTTACCCCAACCGTGCTGCCGCCGAGCAGGCAGCCAGGGCTCGCTTGGCCAGTTTCAACCGCGATACCGCCCATGTGCGCCTGGACTTGCCTGGGCGCACCGACCTGTTCGCCGAGCGCAGCATCGACTTGCAAGGTTTTGTCGATGGCCTCGACGGGCAGTACCAGATCGACTCGGTGGAGCACGTGTTCACCAGCTCGGGCTGGCGCACCACCGTGCAAGGCAATGGCGGCAAGTCAGGCAAGGTAAAGACCAAGGGCGCAGCGCCCCACCGCCAGGCCGCCATCAAGGCTTGAGGGTGATGCAAAGGAGTGTCAGACATGCTCACTGAAGCGCAATTGCTACACATTTTGCCGAACGCCCGCCCTGTAGCGGGCGTTTTTCTTTCTGCACTGAACCTAAGCCTGCCACGTTGGGAAATTGACAACCCCAAGCGCGTGGCGGCGTTCATCGCCCAGGTCGGCCATGAGTCAGGCCAGTTCCGTCATGTGAAGGAGCTGGGCAATGACCGCTACCTGGCCCGCTATGACACCGGCAGCCTGGCCCTGCGCCTGGGTAATACACCCCAGGCTGATGGCGATGGCCAGCTGTATTGCGGGCGCGGTCTGATCCAGGTTACCGGGCGCAACAATTACCTGGCCTGCAGCCGCGCGTTGTTTGGCGATCAGCGCTTGCTGGCGCAACCGCAACTGCTCGAACAACCACGCTGGGCCTGTGAATCAGCGGCATGGTTCTGGCATTCGCGTGGGCTCAATGCCCTGGCTGACCGGGGCGAGTTCAATCGCATCACGCGCCATATCAATGGTGGGCTCAATGGGCTGGATGATCGCCTCAAGCTTTGGGCGCGGGCCCGCGAGGTGTTGTGTTGAGCCGGTGGCAACTGGGGCTGGGCGGGGGCTTGCTTCTGCTGTCCGCAGCGCTGGCCTGGCAGGTTCAGGGTTGGCGCTATGGCCAGCAGCTGGCGCAACAGGCGCAAGCCCAGGCGGACGCCGAGGCTTCCCGGCTGCTCGCCGAACGTGAGCGGCGTCAGATGCTCGAACGACGCCTGGAAGAAAGTGAAACCCGTCATTTCAAGGAACTTGCCGATGTTCAGCAGTCTCAGGCTCGCCTGCGTGATCGCCTTGCTACTGCCGATCTGCGCCTGTCGGTCCTGGTCGAACGCGACACCCTCCTCGACACAGTGTCTGCCGCCGCCAGCGCCGGCGGCGTGGATCATGCAACCGTACGTGCCGGACTTGAGCCGACGCATGCTCGACGAATTATCGCCATCACCGATGAGGGGGACCGGGGATTGATTGCGTTACGGGCCTGCCAGGCTTATGTGCGGGAGGTGCGTGGTGAGCTTTAGTGCCTGTCTCGACGCGTCTGGCGCCTGTAAGGCTTGCACTCGAAAGCCGCAAAAATGCTACGGTGTCCCACTCCCGTCAAGGAACCCCGACATGGACCCGATCACCGTCCTCGCCACCCGCCTAGGCGAACATTTGCGCCGCTTCAACGCGCAGGTCACCACTGCTGAGTCCTGCACCGGCGGAGGCATAGCCGAAGCCATCACCCGCGTGCCCGGTAGCTCTGCCTGGTTCGAGGCTGGCTATGTGACCTATTCCAATGCCCAGAAAACTCGCCAGTTGAACGTGCCTGCGGCGCTGTTCGCCGAGGTTGGCGCAGTCAGCCAGGAAGTGGTCGAGGCCATGGTCCGTGGTGCCCAGGCAGCCAGCGGCGCGCGCTTTGCGGTGGCGGTGAGCGGGGTTGCCGGGCCGGACGGTGGTTCGCCGGCCAAACCGGTGGGTACCGTGTGGCTGGCCTGGGGTGACGGTAGCCGCGTGTTCAGCGAGCGGCGCCAGTTCGATGGCGACCGCGAAGCGGTACGCCGACAGACGGTGATCGCCGCGTTAGACGGCTTGTTACAGCTTGGTGCCGAGTAAATCGAAGACAGGGGTTTGCGCGGGCGCTTGCCTGTGGAATAATACTGGCTACTTATACAGGTATTCCGGCCGTCAGGGCCAAGTCGAACACGTGAGGATTTCAATGGACGACAACAAGAAGCGCGCCTTGGCTGCGGCCCTGGGTCAGATCGAACGCCAATTCGGCAAGGGCGCGGTCATGCGCATGGGCGACCACGAGCGCCAGGCTATCCCTGCCATCTCCACCGGCTCGCTGGGCCTGGACATTGCCCTGGGCATCGGCGGCCTGCCAAAAGGCCGTATCGTCGAGATCTACGGTCCGGAATCGTCGGGTAAGACCACGCTGACCCTGTCGGTCATCGCCGAAGCCCAGAAAAACGGCGCCACCTGCGCCTTCGTCGACGCCGAACACGCCCTCGACCCTGAATACGCCGGCAAGCTGGGCGTCAACGTCGACGACCTGCTGGTTTCGCAGCCGGACACCGGCGAACAGGCCCTGGAAATCACCGACATGCTGGTGCGTTCCAACGCTGTTGACGTGATCATCGTCGACTCCGTGGCTGCCCTGGTACCCAAGGCCGAGATCGAAGGCGAGATGGGTGACATGCACGTGGGCCTGCAGGCGCGCCTGATGTCCCAGGCGCTGCGCAAGATCACCGGTAACATCAAGAACGCCAATTGCCTGGTCATCTTCATCAACCAGATCCGTATGAAGATCGGCGTGATGTTCGGCAGCCCGGAAACCACCACCGGCGGTAACGCCCTGAAGTTCTACGCCTCGGTGCGTCTGGATATCCGCCGTACCGGCGCGGTCAAGGAAGGCGACGAGGTGGTCGGTAGCGAAACCCGCGTCAAGATCGTCAAGAACAAGGTCTCGCCGCCGTTCCGTCAGGCCGAGTTCCAGATCCTCTATGGCAAGGGCATCTACCGTAACGGCGAGATCATTGACCTGGGTGTTTCCCAGGGCCTGGTCGAGAAGTCCGGTGCCTGGTACGCCTACCAGGGCAACAAGATCGGTCAAGGCAAAGCAAACGCTGCCAAGTACCTGGCTGAGAACCCGGCTATTGGTGCCGAGATCGAGAAGCAGATTCGCGAGAAGCTGCTGACTGCTGGTGCTGTTGCGGCTGCTGGTAAGGCTGCTGCTGTCGAAGCTGATGCCGACGACATGGCCGACGCTGACGCCGGCTATTGATTGCTCGGTAGATAGCCGAACATGTCCGCCGTACTCGACACCCCCGTCGCCATCCGTCGGACAGCCATGGACCTGCTCGCGCGACGTGAGCACGGTCGCGTCGAGCTGACGCGCAAGTTGCGTCAGCGCGGCGCTTCGGACGAGCTGATCGAGCCTGAACTCGACCGGCTCGCCGAAGAAGGGCTGCTTAGCGAAGCCCGCTACCTGGAAAGTTTCATCCGGTACCGTTCCAGCTCCGGTTACGGCCCTGCGCGTATTCGCGAAGAGCTAGGCCAGCGCGGTTTGGCGCGTGCTGATATCGAGCAGGCGCTACGCGAGAGCGAGGTGGACTGGGGCGAGCGCATGCGTGACGTATGGCAGCGCAAATTTGCCGGGCAGCGCCCGCAAGATCCGCGCAGCCGTGCCCAGCAGACCCGGTTTCTGGCTTACCGGGGTTTCCCCATGGACATGATCGGCCGCCTGCTCAGTGGGCGTGATCTTGACGATTACTGAAGGCTGAGGCTGCGGTCTGGCACGGACCCTGTGGGAGCGGGTTTACCCGCGAACACCGGCGTAGCCGGTGCCATGCACCGCGTTGGATTCTTCGCGGCGGTTCGACGCCTCGATGAACCCGCTCCCACAGGGTGAATTGCGCCCCTGACGTTGGGCACGGAATCAACTGACCTTCAACGCCTCCCTGGCCCGCTGCGTGGTATGCATGGGCTGCGGCTTGGCCCAGTTCTCTGGCAGGTTGATGAAATCCACCAGCTCGCGCAGCCTGCCCTGATCCCGGCCATTGAAGGCAAATGACAAACGGGTCAGGTGACTGAAATTGCCCACTTCGTGCTCGGCACTGCTATCAGGTTGCTGGTGATATTTGCCACTCAGGCGCAAGTCGGCAAAGCCTTCCTGGATGTCATACAGCGCCGCCTCGCTGAGCGGGTGGTGCATGCGGATCACGAACTGGCTCTTCAGCCAGCGGCTGGAGTGGTAGTTGCTGTAGAACTGGTTGATTTCCTCCACTGCCTCGTCAGCGCTGTGCACCAGGCGCAGCAATTTCAGGTCGCTGGGCAGGATGTAGCGGTTTTCCTCCAGCTGGCGGCTGATGAAGTCCAGGCAGTCGCGCCAGAAGCTGCCGCCCGGCGAATCCAGCAGCACCACCGGCACCAGCGGGCTCTTGCCGGTCTGGATCAGGGTCAGCACCTCCAGCGCTTCATCCAGGGTGCCGAAACCGCCTGGGCACAGTACCAGGGCATCGGCTTCCTTGACGAAGAACAGCTTGCGGATGAAGAAGAAGTGGAACGGCAGCAGCTTGTCGGTGCCGTCCACCGTGGGGTTGGCGTGTTGTTCGAAGGGCAGGGTGATGTTGAAACCCAGGCTGTGGTCGCTGCCAGCGCCTTCATGGGCTGCAGCCATGATACCGCCGCCGGCACCGGTGATGACCATCAGGTCGGAGCGCGCCAGGGTTGCGCCCAGTTCGCGGGCCAGGGCGTACATCGGGTGTTCCAGCGGGGTGCGCGCCGAGCCGAACACGGTCACCTTGCGCCGGCCCTTGTAGCGTTCCAGGGTGCGGAACGAATGGTCCAGTTCGCGCAGGGCCTGCAGGGTGATCTTGGCGCTCCAGCGGTCGGTGTCGTCATGGGCCATGCGCAGGATGGTCAGCATCATGTCGCGGTACAGCGGCAGGTTGGGGCTGTTCGGTGCTACCAGTTGCAGTTGTGCGTCGATGTTGCTCAGGTCGATGTTGTTGTCGCGGAAGTGGCTGAACAGCAGTTCACTCGATTGGTAAGGCATGCAACGTCTCCTTCTGCACCAATACCTCTGACCTCAATCTAGACCCTTGGGCCCAATCGTGCCGGGGGTGTTCGGCACAGCCGCCCGTCGGCATGCAACCACGGGTGATGCGGGTTTGGTTAACTGGGTAAAGCGAAACGTGTCGATGCAGGAGGTGGCGGTATGCATCGCTTGATCATCGAAGTGGACCGGCAGCTTTACCAGCAGCTGGAGAATGCGGCGCAGGTGCATCACCTGAGCCTGGAGGCCGAGTGCCGGCGCAGGCTGTCTGGGCATGAATGCCAGTCGCGCTACTTGCAGGCGCTGCTGGCAGAGATCCGCGCCGACGCCGCTGAAGGGCGCTGGCGCGCCCGTGAAGACGAGAAGGTGTAGCTTGGTTACTTCTTCTTGTTGCCGGCCAGGCAGCTGGCATTGTCGAACGCCTGGTCCATGATCGGCTGGTTGGTCTTGTAGACCGTGAAGCGGTAGACCATGACCGCGCCTTTGGACATCAGGTTGCGGAACCCGCTGTTGCGGCAGACGCTGTCACCCAGCTGGCTGCGTACCTGTTCGGGGTTGGCCTGCATGCGCGCGGCATGGTCCTGGCGCACGCTGAGATGGTTGACCAGTGCCTTGCCTTCCACCGTATAACCCTGGTCGAGGATATCCTCATTGATGGCTCGCGGGGTGCCGACGCTGCTCTCTTTGGCAACCTTCTGCAGCATGTTGTTCAGGTCGTATTCCTGCTTGGAAGCCGCCTGGGCTGCCAAGGGAAGGGCAAGCAACAGGCTCAGGGCGGGGACGATACGGCGCAGCATGAATCTCTCCTGGTTCGATGACTGGCGCTTTGACATGCGCCGGTCGACGGCGTTCCCTGAAAATCGCGCAGGCGCGAGGCTGGGGTACGGTAAAAACAGCGATTATAGGGTCCGCGCCGCCACCTGCACAGCAATTGTCCCCCGTTCTGGTAGACTGGCAACCTTGTTTTCTCTGAGTCATCCTTGTGTCCATTCCCAACCTTTCCAGAGGCCTGCCGGCATGAGCCATGCGGTAGCGCGCCTGCGCGCCGAACGCCTGGCCCGCAGCAACAAGCCCTTCATCGCCCGTGGTTCGCGTGCCGAACGCTGCCCCGATTGCCGGGTCATCGCCACGCATTGCCTGTGCGCCTGGAAGCCCCGGGTGCAGGCCGAGTCCGGTGTGTGCCTGCTGATGCATGACACCGAGCCGCTGAAGCCTACCAATACCGGCTGGTTGATCGCTGACCTGATCGAGGACACCTCGGCCTTCGGCTGGCTGCGCACGTCGGTCGACGAACGCTTGCTGGCCTTGCTGGACGACCCACGTTGGCAGCCCTACATCGTCTTCCCCGGCGAATTCGTCGCCCAGGAGCGGGTGGTCAGCGAGGTGGTGCGTGAACCGGGCAAGCGCCCGCTGTTCATCCTGCTGGATGCCACCTGGACCGAAGCGCGCAAGATGTTCCGCAAAAGCCCGTACCTCGACCGCTTCCCGGTGTTGAGCCTGCAGGCCGAGCAGATGTCCCGCTATCGCCTGCGCCGCTCCAAGCGCGATGATCACTTCTGCACCGCGGAAGTTGCGGCCATGTGCCTGGACCTGGCCGGTGATACCCAGGCCTCGCAGGCGCTGGACGCCTACCTGGATGTGTTCAGCCTGCATTACCTGAGCGGCAAGCGGCGTCTGCCGCTGGACGAGCAGGACGACACCCACCAGCGTTTGCATACCTTCCTATAGTCCAAGGGGCACAACCCCTGCTTTGGTTCATAATGACCCTTACCCGAGTGCCCGACACAGAACAGGATCCCCAGATCGATGGCCACTTACGAAATCCTGATTGCCGATGACCACCCGCTGTTCCGTGGCGCCTTGCGCCAGGCCGTTACCCTCGGCCTGGGCCCGGATGTACGCCTGGTTGAAGTCGCCAGCATTGCCGAACTGGAAACCCGCCTGAGCGAAAAAGCCGACTGGGACCTGGTGTTGCTGGACTTGAACATGCCGGGTGCCTACGGTTTTTCCGGGCTGGTGCTGCTGCGCGGGCAATACCCGCAGATACCCGTGGTGATGGTATCGGCGCAGGAAGAGGCGGCAGTAGTGGTCAAGTCCCGCGAGTTCGGCGCCAGTGGCTTCATTCCCAAGTCCAGCACCCTGGAAGTGATCCAGGATGCGGTGCGCAAGGTGCTCGACGGCGAGGTCTGGTGGCCGCCGCAGGCGTTCGAAAAGGTCGATGTCTCGGCCGAGGCCAAGGCCGCCAGCGAAGGCCTGGCCAGCCTCACGCCGCAGCAGTTCCGCGTGCTGACCATGGTCTGCGAAGGCTTGCTGAACAAGCAGATCGCCTATGAGCTGAACGTGTCGGAAGCGACCATCAAGGCCCATGTGACCGCGATCTTCCGCAAGCTGGGTGTACGTACCCGTACCCAGGCCGCGTTGCTGCTGCAACAACTTGAATCGGTTGCCAGTAACTGAATGCGCGTGGCTTCACGCTTTTTTGACCCGTGCCGGTCTAGTCTGCTGGCCTTTCTGTTGTGAAGTGACTCACATGACATCGCCATTCAAGGGCCAGACCGGTCTCAAACGTATTCTCAACGCCGCCGGCTATTCGCTGGACGGCCTGCGCGCCGCCTTCAAGGGCGAGGCCGCGTTCCGCCAGCTGGTGCTGCTCAACGTGCTGCTGGTGCCGATCGCCTTCTGGCTGCCGGTCAGCCGTGCGGAGCGGGCGATCATGATCGCCGTATGCCTGTTGGGCTTGATCGTCGAGCTGTTCAACTCGGCGGTGGAGGCAGCCATCGACCGCATTTCGCTGGAGCGCCACCCTCTGTCGAAAAACGCCAAGGACATGGGCAGCGCCGCGCAACTGGTGGCACTGACCATGGTGGCGCTGGTGTGGGGTGTGATCCTGCTTTAAGCGATTGGTGGCAACACGATCTCGTCACTGCGGGTGAAGCCCGCAGTGAAGTTGCGGCACAGTTCGAGAAATTCGCGCATGGCCGAGGTCTGGTACTTCTGTTTGTGCCAGATGAAGTAGAATTGGCGCATCAGGTCCAGCTCCGGGGTTTCCACTGCTACCAGGCTGCCGCGGCGGAAGGCGTCGCGCAGGGCCAGGCGCGAGATGCAGCCGATGCCCAGGCCCGACTCCACCGCGCGCTTGATTGCTTCGGTGTGTTCCAGCTCCAGGCGGATGTTGAGGTTGGTGCGGTGGTGGCGCATGGCCTGGTCGAAGGTCAGGCGCGTGCCTGAGCCTTGTTCGCGCAGGATCCATGCTTCCTGGGACAAGGTCTGTACATCGGCGCGGCCCAGCTTGGCCAGCGGGTGCTGCGGCGCGCAGAACACCACCAGTTCGTCCTCGACCCAGGGCTGCACTTCCAGGTCCGGGTGGTTGCAATCGCCTTCGATCAGACCCAGATCAATTTCGTAGTGCGCGACCTGTTGCACGATGTGCGCAGTGTTCTGCACATGTAGCTTCACCTGGCTTTCCGGGTGCACCTGCATGAAACTGCCGATCAGGAGGGTGGCCAGGTAGTTGCCGATGGTCAGCGTGGCACCGACTGCCAGCGAGCCGAAACCGGACTTGCCGTTGAGCAGGTCTTCGATTTCCTTGGCCTGGTCGAGCAGGGCCACGGCTTGGGGCAGCAGTTGCTGGCCCAGGGCATTGAGGCTCAGGCGCTTGCCGGCGCGGTCGAACAGCTGGCAGCTGGACTGGCGCTCAAGCTCGGTGATCGAGGTGCTGGCGGCCGACTGCGACAAGGCCAGCACACTGGCGGCGCGGGAAACGCTCTGGTGCTGGGCCACGGCAACGAAGACTTGCAGCTGACGAAGTGTAAATCGCATATCGATATAACCGATAACACATATCTTGATAATCCAGTTAACAGATATTGTCGCTGCCCCTAAACTATCGCGCAACTGCGCGTCTTGCGCGCGCCGCGTCTTTCTTCAGGAGCCCCATTAGATGAGCAACATGAACCACGAACGTGTCCTCAGTGTTCACCACTGGAACGACACCCTGTTCAGCTTCAAGTGCACCCGTGACCCGGGCCTGCGCTTCGAGAACGGTCAGTTCGTGATGATCGGCCTGCAACAGGACAACGGCCGTCCGCTCATGCGCGCCTATTCCATCGCGTCGCCAAACTGGGAAGAGCATCTGGAGTTCTTCAGCATCAAGGTGCCGGACGGCCCGCTGACCTCGCAGCTGCAGCACCTGAAGGAAGGCGACGAGATCATCATCAGCAAGAAGCCTACCGGTACCCTGGTGCTCGACGACCTGAACCCGGGCAAGCACCTGTACCTGCTGAGCACCGGTACTGGCCTGGCGCCGTTCATGAGTGTCATCCAGGACCCGGAAACCTACGAGCGCTTCGAGAAAGTGATCCTGGTGCACGGTGTGCGCTACGTGAACGAAGTGGCCTACCGCGAGTTCATCACCGAGCACCTGCCGCAGAACGAATTCTTCGGTGAGTCGGTTCGCGACAAGCTGATCTACTACCCGACCGTAACCCGCGAACCGTTCGAGAACCAGGGCCGCCTGACCGACCTGATGCGCAGCGGCAAGCTGTTCAGCGACATTGGCCTGCCACCGATCAACCCGCAGGACGACCGCGCGATGATCTGCGGCAGCCCGAGCATGCTCGACGAGACCAGCGAAGTGCTGGACAGCTTCGGCCTGAAGATCTCCCCGCGTATGCGCGAGCCGGGTGATTACCTGATCGAGCGTGCATTCGTCGAGAAGTAAGGCGCAGGCTGAGGCAAAGAAGGCGACCCTTGGGTCGCCTTTCTTGTGCCTGTGAGTCATGTATCGCCAGCACCGGCCTCTTCGCGGGTAAACCCGCTCCCACAGGGGTACCACTGACCTCAGGGCTTGAGATATCCCTGTGGGAGCGGGTTTACCCGCGAAGAGGCCGGAACAGGCAAGGCACAATCTACTCGACGCGCGTCTCGCCGCTATACACCAATATTTCCCGACACCGCTTGCACAGGTAGCGCCGCCCCTGGCGCACCAGCTTGTGCCGCTGGGCGGTAAACGGGAAGTCGCTCTGCGGGCACGGGCAGCGGTAGATGTAGCGAGTGGCCACGCGCCGCTGCACTTCGTAGTTGTGGCAACGGTTGGGCGGCAGTTCATACACCCCGCGCATGATCAGCTGCCACTCCTCGCCATGGGCCTGGATACGGTCGCCGAACAGCTGGTGGGCCACCAGATGCGCCACTTCATGGGCCACGGTCTGGCGCAGGAAGTCTTCCTGGTTTTCGCGGTAAAGCTGCAGGTTGAAGCGCAGCAGGTTCTCGTGCAGGTGGGCGACACCGGCTTTTTGCCCGCGCAGCTTGAAGCTGACTTCCGGGCGCGGGAAGGGGCGTTTGAAGAAGGTTTCGGCTTGCTGGTAACAGGTTTCGACGCGTTGTCTGAGCAGCTCGGGCATGGCGGGGTGGTTCTCCTGACCGGGCATTATGCCGCAACCCCGGGCAGCCTGCGAGCCACTGGTCAGCACAGCCAGAGGCCGCCTTGCGGCGGCCCCAGGTTGATGCCCCAGTGTTGGTCGAGTCTGTTCTAGTTGGTGTAGACGGGCCCCACGCCCAGTCCCCAGATGATCACCGTGGCGGCCATGATCGCCACCAGTACCACAAGGCCCACCGCCAGCACCGAGCTGGAGAACAGGAAGCCTTCGTCGGACGGTATGTTCATGAACGTCGGCAAACCGACGTACAGCAGGTACACCGTGTAGCAGATGGCGGCGGTGCCAACCAGCATGCCCAGCCACAGGTGTGGGTACAGCGCCGCCAGGCCGCCGATGAACAACGGGGTGGCGGTGTAGGTGGCAAAGGCGATGCACTGTGCCATGGATGGGTTGGCATCGTAGGTGCGGGCCATCCAGTGGATGAACGCCCCCATTACCGCCACCCCGGCAAGCATCGCCAGGTACGACATGATGCTCATCCAGATGGCGCTTTCCATGGTCAGCATCACCGCTGGCCGGTCGCCGATCACCCAGCCGACCTGGGTGGTACCGATGAACGCCGAAACGGCGGGGATCGCAGCCAGGATCAGGGTGTGCGTCAGGTACATGTGGCTGATGGTTTCTTCTTCGCCACGAATTTCCCGCCATTCCTGGTCGGGATGGGTAAACAGCCCCACAACGTGATGAATCATGCCGGTCACTCCTCTCAATGTTGCCAAACGCCCCCCAGATGGAGCGCAAGCGGCCCGAGGCCCGAACACCGATGCAAGCGGTAATGTGGCCTTATGTCGCAGTATAGGAAGCCGTTACCCGCATAAACCACGCTTTTTAGAGCAAATTGCGCTGTAAGGCGTGCTGCTGATTACATTGAAGTCTTTATCGGAATGCCTACAGCGGCGCTGCGTTTGTGCGTAAAATAGCCGGCTTTTGTCACACCTCGCGGATCCAAGCGCTATGGGCACCCTCTCGGTCAACCAGAACAAACTGCAAAAACGCCTGCGTCGTCTCGCCGGCGAAGCCATCACCGACTACAACATGATCGAGGATGGCGACAAGGTCATGGTCTGCCTGTCCGGCGGCAAGGACAGCTACACCATGCTCGACGTTCTGTTGCACCTGCAGAAGGTGGCACCGATCAAGTTCGAGATCGTCGCGGTGAACATGGACCAGAAGCAGCCGGGGTTCCCCGAGCATGTGCTGCCGGCTTACCTCAAGGAACTGGGCGTCGAGTACCACATCGTCGAGAAGGACACCTACTCGGTGGTCAAGGAACTGGTCCCTGAGGGCAAGACCACCTGCTCGCTGTGTTCGCGCCTGCGCCGTGGCACCCTTTACACCTTCGCCGACGAAATCGGTGCGACCAAGATGGCGCTTGGCCATCACCGCGACGATATCGTCGAAACCTTCTTCCTCAACATGTTCTTCAATGGCGCGCTCAAGGGCATGCCGCCGAAGCTGCGCGCCGACGATGGCCGCAACGTGGTGATCCGCCCGCTGGCCTACTGCAGCGAGAAGGATATCCAGGCCTACTCGGACATGAAGGAATTCCCGATCATCCCGTGCAACCTGTGCGGTTCGCAGGAAAACCTGCAGCGCCAGGTGGTCAAGGACATGCTGGTGGAGTGGGAGCGCAAGCACCCGGGCCGTACCGAGAGCATCTTCCGCGCCTTGCAGAACGTGGCACCGTCGCAGCTGGCCGACCGCAACCTGTTCGACTTCACCAGCCTGAAGATCGACGAAAACGCCACCCCGCGTTTCCTAGACGTGCTGAACATCTGAGCCCATGCGCGATTACCAGTGGCTGCATGAGTACTGCCTGAACCGCTTCGGCTCGGCCCAGGCCCTGGAGGCCTTCCTGCCGCAGCCGCGCACGCCGGTGCAACTGCGCGATATCAGCGACGACCGCTACCTGTCGACCCTGGCCCTGCGGGTGTTCCGCGCCGGGCTCAAGCACAGCCTGGTGGATGCCAAGTGGCCGGCGTTCGAGCAGGTGTTCTTCGGCTTCGAGCCGGAGAAGGTGGTACTGATGGGCGCCGAGCACCTGGAGCGGCTGATGCACGACGAGCGCATCATCCGCCACCTGGGCAAGCTCAAGAGCGTGCCGCGCAATGCACAGATGGTCCTTGACGTGGCGAAGGAGAAGGGCAGTTTTGGTGCCTTCATCGCCGACTGGCCGGTGACCGATATCGTCGGTTTGTGGAAGTACCTGGCCAGGCACGGCAACCAGCTGGGCGGCTTGTCTGCACCGCGCTTCTTGCGCATGGTCGGCAAGGATACGTTCATCCCTACCGATGACATGGCGGCGGCGCTTATTGCGCAGAAGGTGATCGACAAGCCGCCGACCAGCCAGCGGGATCTGGCCTTGGTGCAGCAGGCGTTCAACCAGTGGCATGCAGAAAGTGGGCGACCGCTGTGCCAGTTGTCGGTGATGCTGGCGCATACCGTCAACCATTGAGATTTGTGTCGACCTCTTCGCGGGCATGCCCGCTCCCACAGGTACAGCGCAGGCCTCAAGTGTGGCGCGATCCCTGTGGGGGCGGGCAAGCCCGCGAAGAATCTAACTGCCTTCGCCCGCCATGCGCCGCTCATGCTGGAACTTCCAGCGTACATACAGCAGCCCGGCAATGAACAGCCCCAGGCTTACCAGCACTTCAACCCAGCCAAACAGTGCCCGCGCCGGGTCGAACGCCGCCAGCACGCCTTTGATGAAATAGATATTCACCACGAAGCAGGTCCAGGCATGAGCCCGGGCGCTGCCCGTCAGCATGCCCGGCAGCAACAGCAGCAAGGGTACCAGTTCGATCGCCAGGATCACCTCGACCCGTGCCCCGTGCAGGTTGGCGAACCACAGGTTGTTCACCACCAGCAGGGCGATCAGGCCGAAGAAGAACGCCAGGCTCAACGCCCGCGTCAGGCGCAGGCGCGGTGCCAGCCACTCCAGCGCCGGCAATACCTTGGGCTTCTTAGCCACGTGCTGCCTCCAGGGCCTTGGCGGTGGTCGCCAGGCGTTGGCCAAGGGCGCGGCACAGGGCTATCTCGTGCTGGTCGAGCTCGCGCTTGCCATCGGCGCCAGCATGATGGCTGGCGCCATACGGTGTGCCGCCGCCACGGGTCTCGAGCAATGCCGATTCGCTGTACGGCAGGCCCATCACCAGCATGCCGTGGTGCATCAGCGGCAGCATCATCGACAACAGGGTGGTTTCCTGGCCGCCGTGCAGGCTGGCGGTGGAGGTGAATACGCCCGCCGGCTTGCCGACCAGCTCACCGCCCAGCCACAGGCTGCTGGTGCCATCCAGGAAGTACTTGAGCGGCGCCGCCATGTTGCCGAAGCGGGTCGGGCTGCCCAGTACCAGGCCGGCGCAGTGGCGCAGGTCGTCCAGGGTGGCGTACAGCGCGCCACTGGCCGGGATGTCCGGGGCTACCGCTTCGCACTCGGTGGAAATCGCCGGCACGGTGCGCAGGCGGGCCTCCATGCCGGCCAGCTCGATGCCGCGGGCGATGTGCCGGGCCATCTCGCTGGTCGAACCATGGCGGCTGTAGTACAGCACCAGGATGTAGGGCTGGTTCACGGCAGGATCTCCAGGACTTTCTCGGGCGGGCGGCCGACCACGGCCTTGTCACCGGCGACCAGGATCGGCCGTTCGATCAGCTTGGGGTGCCGGGCCATGGCCTCGATCAGTTGTGCGTCGGTCAGCGCCGGGTCGGCCAGGTTCAGTTCCTTGTACTCGTCCTCGCCGGTACGCAGCAGCTGGCGCGGGGCGATGCCCAGCTTGCCGAGCAGGGCCTTGAGGGTGGCGGCGTCGGGCGGGGTTTCCAGGTAACGCACGATGGTCGGCGCCAGGCCGCGAGCCTCGAGCAGTTCCAGGGCGCCGCGGGATTTCGAGCAGCGCGGGTTATGATAGAGCGTGAGGTCGGTCATGTCGGGTCGCATCCAGCAGGGTGTGGCGGCTATTCTAACCGCAGCGACTGACCAATTTGCTTTAAAACTCGAGAAGGATTGACCCATGGCAAGGCGTCTGGCAGCAGTACTGGCCATCACCGCGAGCTTGTTGCTCGGTGGTTGCGGTGCCGATTATGGCGTGGACCAACACGGTAATACGGTTAAGGCCGAGCAGATCGACGGGCACTGGCTGGTGCTTAACTACTGGGCCGAATGGTGCGGGCCGTGCCGTACCGAAATCCCTGAACTGAACGCGGCAGCCAAGCAGTGGGCGGCCGACGGTATCAAGGTGGTGGGGGTGAACTTCGATGGCTTGCAGGGGCAGGAGCTGAAACAGGCTGCCGAAACCCTGGGTATCGCTTTCACCGTATTGGCGCAGGACCCGGCCGAGCGCTATGACCTGCCGCGCAGCGAGGCGCTACCGGTGACCTACATCATCGATGACAAGGGCAAGGTGCGGGAACAGCTGATGGGCGAGCAGACCCGGGAAGGGCTGCAGGCGAGGATCAAGGCCCTGAAGGGCGCCTGATGCATTTTGGGGCCGCAAAGCGGCCCCGGCAATATTCAGCCTTCCTCAGGCCAGAAGCGCAGCGGCTTGCCTTCGGCCGGCCAGAAACGCATCTGCTCGATAGGCGACACATCCCAGCGCTGTACCGTTTCCAGCGTCTGCAGGAAGCGCTTCTCCTGCTCCATCAGCGCCGGTGCGCACAGCTTGCGGGTCTTGCCGACCTTGCCGAAGCTCAGGTGCTCGCCGTCCAGTGTGTACGGCGCAAACCAGTGGTTGCAGCCGCCATTGCCATAGGCACGGCCATCGCTGGCAAGGGTAAGGGTCAGGTGGCTGTAGTCGATCAGCGGCCGTTCGCCGATCCACTCCAGCACGTAGCTGCGCTCCTGCTGCAGTTTGGGAGGTTCCGCGGCGCAGCCGAGCAGGCCGGTGGCAATCAGCACGCCGGTCAGCAGATTCTTCACTCGGCGCTCTCCTGGCAACGCGGGCACAGGTGCTTCTCGCCACGGCTGGCCCAGCCCAGCTCGGCAACGCGCGCGCTGGCGGCCGGCTGGCGGGCTTTCTTGCCCAGCTTGGCGTCTACCGCGAACTCGAAGTCCAGCACGGCGTCGCAGCTGTCGCAGGCGACCTGCCAGGTGAGGATTTCCAGTTCGTTGAACACCGGGCCGCTGGCCACGGCAACCCACTGGCCGCGCGGGTTGATCAGGTGACGCACGCTCTCCACCGTCAGGCGCATGGACAAGTCCTTGCTGCCCTTGAGGGTGACCAGCAGGGTGTCGCCTTTGTGCATCGAACCGCCATTGCCGGTGACCTGGTAACGGCCCGGCACCAGTGCACGGCACTCGATCAGGGTGTGTTGCGGGTTGAAAAGGGTGTAGCGGAAATCGTGCTCGACCATGGGTCCTCCAGAAATGCCGCGTATCCTAGCACTAACCCGTCACCAGATTCTGTGGATTGCCTGCCGCCCAGCAGTTGATGTTGTCCAGCGTGGTCGCGGCGATGGCATCCAGTGCCTCGCGGGTAAGGAAAGCCTGGTGGGCGGTGATGATCACGTTGGGGAAGGTCAGCAGGCGGGCCAGTACGTCGTCCTGCAGCGGCAGGTCGGAGCGGTCCTCGAAGAACAGCTGGGCTTCTTCTTCGTAGACGTCCAGGCCCAGGTAGCCGAGCTGGCCGCTCTTCAGCGCGTCGATCAGCGCCGGGGTGTCGACCAGCGCGCCGCGGCCAGTGTTGATCAGCATGGCGCCGGGCTGCAGCTGGGCCAGGCTTTGCGCATTGATCAGGTGCCGGGTGTGCTCGGTCAGCGGGCAGTGCAGGCTGATGACGCGGGCTTCGCGCAGCAACTCGGGCAATGGCAGGTAGCGCGCGCCCAGGGCCAGCAGCTCGGGGTTGGGGTAGGGGTCATAGGCCAGCAACTGGCAGCCGAAACCGGCCATGATGCGGGCGAAGGCGGTACCGATCTGGCCGGTACCGACCACGCCGACGGTCTTGCCGTGCAGGTCGAAGCCGGTCAGCCCGTGCAGGGTGAAGTCACCCTCGCGGGTGCGGTTGTAGGCCCGGTGCAGGCGCCGGTTGAGGGCCAGGATCAGCGCCACGGCGTGCTCGGCCACGGCGTGTGGCGAGTAGGCCGGCACCCGCACTACGGTCAGGCCCAGGCGCCGGGCGGCGGCCAGGTCGACATGGTTGTAGCCTGCCGAGCGCAGGGCGACCAGGCGCGTACCGCCTGCGGCCAGGCGTTGCAGCACCTGGGCGTCGAGTTCGTCATTGATGAAGGCGCAGACCACCTCGTAGCCATCGGCCAGGGCAGCGGTATCGAGGGTCAGGCGGGCGGGCTGGAAGTGCAGGTCCAGGCTGGTGCCGCTGGCGGCTCGGGTGAAGCTTTCCTGGTCGTAGTGCTGGCTGCTGAACAACAGGGCGCGCATGGTGGGTTCCTTTTTCCACTGCAGGAGGTACAGCATACCTTGAATATGGCGCGGGCCACTGTGGGAGCGGGCGTGCCCGCGAAGAAGACTTCGCGGTGGATGGCACGGGCTTCGCCCGTGTTCGCGGGCACGCCCGCTCCCACAGGAACCTGTGTCAGGCGCTCAATCTGGCCTGCGCCGCCAAGCGATTGATTGCCGCATCCAGTTCATCCAGCGCCTGCTGTGCCTGCGGGTTCTCCTGCTTGAGCAAGGTTTCGCTGCGTTGGCAGGCGGCCCGCAACTGCGGTACGCCGCAATAACGCGAGGCGCCGTTCAGGCGGTGCACCTGCTCGATCAGGCTGCTGCGGTCGTCAGCCTCGCGGGCGGCGCGTATGGCTTGGCGGTCGGCCTCCAGCGAGGTCAGCAGCATGCTCAGCATGTCGGCCGCCAGGTCCGCCTTGCCAGCGGCCAGGCGCAGCCCTTCCTCAGGGTCAAGCACCTTCAGTTCTTCGCCGTTGGCCAGTTGTTCGCCCAGCCGCTCCTGCTGCGGTGCTCCCAGGCTCAGGCCGGTCCATTTCATCACCACCTGGGCCAACTGCCGCTCGCTGATCGGCTTGGTCAGGTAGTCGTCCATGCCACCGTGCAGCAATGCGCGTTTCTCGTTGGCCATGGCGTGGGCGGTGAGGGCGACGATCGGCAGCGGGTTGCCGCTTTGGGTGTTTTCCCACAGGCGGATCTGCTCGGTGCAGGCGCGGCCGTCCATGCCGGGCATCTGCACATCCATCAGCACCAGGTCGAACGGCTCGCTCTGCACCGCCTGCACCGCCGCATAGCCGTTATCGACCGCCAGCACCTCGGCGCCCAGGTCTTCGAGCAGGGTCTGCACCAGCAGCAGGTTGGCGGCGTTGTCGTCGACGCAGAGGATTTTCGGCTGGCGCTGGCCGTTGACGCTGTTCGCCTCGCCATGCGGGCGGCGCGGTTGCACCAGTTCCAGCAACAGGCGGCGCAGTTTGCGTGTGCAGGTCGGCTTGGACAGCAATTGGCCATGGCCGTTGGGCAGGTAAGGGTGGTACAGCGCCTGCTCGGTGGTCGGGCACAGCACCACACACTGGCAATGGTAGCGTTCGAGCTGCTGGTGGTAATGGCCCAGTTGCTCGGGTGACAGGTTGCCCAGGTTGGCCCCGAGCACGGCGAACTCGAACGGCTGGCCGGCCTGGCTGGCGGCCTGCACGCCCTGCAGCAACTGGTCGTAGGAGGCGAACAGGCTGACGCTGAGGCCGCAGTCTTCCAGTTGGTGTTCCAGTGCCTGGCGCGCCAGTTCGTGGCCATCGACGATGGCCGCGCGTCGGCCCAGCAGCGGTTGCAGCGGCATCTCCTCGACACCGTCGTGGGCTTTGGGCAGGTTGAGGCTGATCCAGAACTGCGAACCCTCGCCCGGGGTGCTGTCGACGCCGATTTCGCCGCCCATCTGCTCGATCAGGCGCTTGGAAATCACCAGCCCCAGGCCAGTGCCGCCAGGTTGGCGGGCCAGCGAGTTGTCGGCCTGGCTGAAGGCCTGGAACAGCGTACGCACATCTTGCGGCGACAGGCCGATGCCGGTGTCCTGCACGCTGATGCGCAGCTGCGCGCTGTCTTCGTGCTCGTCGTCGAGCATGGCGCGCACGACGATGGTGCCTTCGCGGGTGAACTTGATGGCGTTGCTGACCAGGTTGGTAAGGATCTGCTTGAGCCGCAACGGGTCGCCGATCAGCGACGACGGGGTATCGCGGTAGATCAGGCTGAGCAGCTCCAGCTGCTTGGCGTGGGCGGCCGGGGCGAGGATGGTCAGGGTGTCCTGGATCAGGTCGCGCAGGTTGAACGGGATGCTGTCGAGCACCAGCTTGCCGGCCTCGATCTTGGAGAAGTCGAGGATCTCGTTGATGATCCCCAGCAGGTTGTCGGCGGACTTCTCGATGGTGCTCAGGTAGTCCAGCTGGCGCGGGGTCAGCTCGCTTTTCTGCAGCAGGTGGGTAAAACCGAGGATGCCGTTGAGCGGGGTGCGGATTTCGTGGCTCATGTTGGCCAGGAATTCCGACTTGATGCGGCTGGCCTCCAGGGCCTCCTTGCGCGCCATATCCAGCTCGATGTTCTGGATCTCGATGGTTTCCAGGTTCTGGCGCACATCCTCGGTGGCCTGGTCGATGCTGTGCTGCAGCTCTTCGTGGGCGTTGTGCAGGGTTTCGGCCATGCGGTTGATACCGCGCGCCAGTTCGTCCAGCTCATGGCTGCCCATGGCCGGTAAGCGTTCTTCGAGGTGGCCGTCCTTCAGCTGGTTGACCGCGTGCTTGATGCGCTTGATAGGGTCGTTGATGGTGCGGCTCATGCGCAGTGCCAGCAGGCCGCTGAGCACCAGGCAGGCAAGGATCAGCAGCAGGCTGGTGAACAGGTTGCGGTAGCCGCGCAGCAGTGTGCCGTCGTGGGACAGCTCGATCTCGACCCAGCCCAGCAGGCGTTCGGCTTCGGCCGGCACGGCATCGGTGGCCAGGTCGCGGTGGTGGCCGAATACCGGCATCAGGTAGCGGGTGGCGTCATTGCCGCTGCGTTGCAACAGCTGGGTGCCGGTGCCGCCGCTGGGCGGCTCGTTGAGCATGCTCGGGCCAGCGTGGGCCAGGCGCGTGCGGTCCGGGCCCAGGAAGGCGACGGCGCGCACATCGGCCTGCTCCAGGGTTTGCGCGGCAATGCGCTCCAGCTGCGCCGGTGCCAGTTTGGCCATGGCGGGCGCGGCCAGCGGCGCCAGTTGCTCGGCGATCATCTTGCCGCGTTGTAGCAGCTGGGTGCGCAGGTCGTTCTGTTGCAGCCAGGTGAAGTAACTACCCAGCACCACGGCCATCAGGCCGGCCGGCAGCAGGGCCAGCAGCAGGACCCGGCTGCGAATTCCCAAGCGATCGAGCACACTCGCCTCCTGTCATGTGCCTGGACGCCGTCAAGCGATGACGGCCAAGCCGGGAAGTTACTCCGCCTGCCGTGCTATTGCACCTTTTAAGTACGTGTTTTGCGCCCTTGCAGGGGCATTGGTCGCAGGGCGGTTGCCTGGCAGGCGCTGCATGCTCAATAATTGCGTAATTGAGAATGTATGGCAGTTGCCAATGAATCCTGTATCTATTCACAGCTCCAATATTCTTGCCATCGAGGATGACCCGGTCCTGGGTGCCTACCTGCACGAAGAGTTGCAGCGCGGCGGTTTCCGGGTGACCTGGTGCCGCAATGGCCTGGAGGGCCTGGAAACGGCAGGGCGCCAGGCTTTCGATGTAGTGCTCCTGGACATCCTGCTGCCCGGGCTCAACGGTCTGGATGCCTTGGCACAGTTGCGCAAGCGCAGCGCCACGCCGGTGATCCTGATGTCGGCGCTGGGCGCCGAGGCCGACCGCATCAGCGGTTTCCAGCGCGGTGCCGACGACTACCTGCCCAAGCCGTTCAGCATGGCCGAGCTGCAGGTGCGCATCGAGGCTATCCTGCGCCGCGTGGCCCTCGAGCGGCGCCATCAAGCCCCGCAGGTGCAGGCCGCCAATGGTGAGTTGCAATATGACGAGGCGCTGTGCGACGTGCGCCTGGATGGCCGCCTGGCCGGCCTGACCCCCAGCGAATACCGCCTGCTCGATATCCTCAACCGCAACCTCGACGAAGTGCTGAGCAAGCCGTTCCTTTACCAGCAAGTGCTGCAGCGAGGCTATTCGCGGCATGACCGCAGCCTGGACATGCACGTCAGCCAGATACGCCGCAAGCTCAAGGGTATCGGCTATCACGAGCGGCAGATTCGTACCGTGTGGGGCAAGGGTTACGTGCTCAGCGCCAGCGAGGCGGAGTAACCCATGCTCGACCGCCACTCGCTGTTCTGGAAGCTGGCGATCCTGCTGGTGGGCTTTTGCCTGCTGATGATCGGCCTCAGTTACACCTGGGGCCGGCACATGGAGACCCAGAATGCCTTCCTCTCGGAGCCTGCGCGGCAGGCCTTGCGTGGCTATGCCGCCGAGGCCGAGCAGGCCTGGCGCAGTGGTGGGCGGGCAGGGCTGGACCGCTGGGTGGCGGCGATGCACCAGCGCGAACGCGGCTGGATTGGTGTGTTCGACCTCAACCTGCGGCCGCTCGACAGCGCCAGCGTCGGCCCACAGACCATGCAGCGGCTGACCCGCCTGCGCGGTGTCGACTGGCCGATGAGCCGGCGCAGCGTCGAGCAGCCGTGGCTGCGCATACCGTTCCCGGGGGCACCGGAGCAGGGCATGCTGGTGATCGAGCTGCCGCAGCGCTTCAACCCCGGCCAGTACCGGGTGCTGTGGCGTATCGTCACCAACGGCATCATCCCCGGTCTGTTCACCCTGCTGTTGTGCGTGGGGCTGTACCGCATGCTGATCGTGCCGTTGAACCAGTTGCGCGAGCAGGCCAATGCCTGGCGCGCCGACCAGTTGTCCGCTCGCCTCGACCCACGCACCATCGCCCGGCATGACGAGCTGGGCGAACTGGCCCGTGCCTTCGACCAGATGGCCGAGCGGCTGCAGGGCACGGTAGCCATGCAGCAGCAGTTGCTGCGTGACCTGTCTCACGAAATGCGGACGCCACTCAGTCGGCTGCGGGTGGCCTGCGATGGCGAAACCGACCTGCAGCGCCTGCGCGAACGCCTGACACGGGAGGTGGACTGCATGCAGCAACTGGTCGAGGATACCCTGCAACTGGCCTGGCAGGATGCCGAACGTGCGCCGATGAACCTGGAGCCGATCGAGGTGCAGGCGCTGTGGGAGCTGCTGGCCGAGAATGCCAGCTACGAAAGCGGCTGGGCACCGGCGCGGCTGCGCTGCGAAGTGCCGGCCGACTGCTGGGTGCAGGGCAACCTCAACCACCTGGCCCAGGCGCTGGAGAACATGTTGCGCAATGCCATTCGTCACTCGCCGGCCGAGGGTGTGGTGCGCCTTGGTGGGCAGCGTGAGGGCAGTTATTGGTGGCTGTGGCTGGAGGATGAGGGCGGAGGTGTGGCCGAAGAAGACCTGGAGCGGATTTTTGCACCGTTCTCGCGGCTGGACGGTTCGCGCCCAGGGGATGGCGGTTTCGGTCTGGGGCTGAGCATCGCCCGCAGTGCCATCCAGCGCCAGGGTGGCACCTTGTGGGCGCAGAATGGCAAGCGCGGGCTGCGACTGTGGATGCGCTTGCCATTACATGTGCCGGCCCCTTCGCGGGTGAACCCGCTCCCACAGGTTCATCACTACTCTTGAGGCCAGTGGAGTCCCTGTGGGAGCGGGTTCACCCGCGAAAGGGCCGGTACAAGCTATCGATATAGCTTGTAGCTATATCCACCACAGATTGCGTGATATGGCGACGAAGGGTTTGCCGGTATGATAGGCACCCCTGCCGTCCGGATTGTGAAATACGCCATGACCTTGCAGTACCCAACCATCGCCGATTGCGTCGGCAATACGCCCCTGGTTCGCCTGCAGCGTATCGCTGGCGAAACCAGCAACACCCTTCTGCTCAAGCTCGAAGGTAACAATCCCGCCGGCTCGGTGAAGGATCGCCCGGCATTGTCGATGATCACCCGCGCCGAACTGCGCGGCCAGATCAAGCCCGGCGACACCTTGATCGAAGCCACTTCCGGCAACACCGGCATCGCCCTGGCGATGGCGGCGGCGATCAAGGGCTACAAGATGATCCTGATCATGCCCGACAACTCCACCGCCGAGCGCAAGGCCGCCATGACCGCCTACGGCGCCGAGCTGATCCTGGTGACCAAGGAAGAGGGCATGGAAGGCGCCCGTGACCTGGCCGAGAAGCTGCAAGCCGAAGGCCGTGGCCTGGTACTGGACCAGTTCGCCAACGGCGATAATCCGATCGCCCACTACAACAGCACCGGCCCCGAGATCTGGCAGCAGACCCAGGGCACCATCACCCATTTCATCAGTTCCATGGGTACCACCGGTACCATCATGGGCTGCTCGCAGTACCTCAAGGAACAGAACCCGGCGGTGCAGATCATTGGCCTGCAACCAATGGAAGGTTCTGCCATTCCAGGCATCCGCCGCTGGCCCGAGGAATACCTGCCGAAAATCTTCGACGCCAGCCGCGTCGACCGCGTGGTCGACATGTCGCAGCAGGAAGCCGAGGAAACCACCCGCCGCCTTGCCCGTGAAGAGGGCATTTTCTGCGGCGTGTCTTCCGGTGGTGCAGTCGCGGCCATGCTGCGCCTGTCTCGCGAGGTGGAAAATGCCACGATGGTCGCGATCATCTGCGACCGCGGCGACCGTTACCTGTCCACCGGCCTGTTCGACCCGAGCTAAATGTCCAAGAAGAAAAGCAACAGCGGCCTGCGCTTTCAGCCGGCCGGCGGCAACCGCAGCCCCCAGGTCCCCGTGGGCAAGAAGCAGCGCCTGGAAATCGAGCGCCTGGCCGGTGATGGCCGGGGTATAGCCTTCCACGAGGGGCGCACCTGGTTCGTCAGTGGCGCCCTGGCCGGCGAGGCCGTGGAGGCGCGGGTGCTCAATGCCCGTGGCAAAGTGGTCGAGGCCCGCCTGGAGCGCCTGTTGCAGGCCAGCCCCGAGCGCCGTCAGGCACCGTGCCGTTATTACGAGCGCTGCGGTGGCTGCAACCTGCAGCACCTGCCGCACCAGGCGCAGCTGGCGCTCAAGCAGCGCACCCTGGCCGAACAGCTGCAGCGGGTGGCCGGTGTGCAGCCCGACGAGTGGGCTGCACCGCTGAGCGGGCCGGAATTCGGTTACCGGCGCCGCGCCCGCGTGGCCGTGCGCTGGGACGTCAAGGCGCGCCAGCTGGAGGTCGGCTTCCGCGCCGAAGCCAGTCAGGACATCATTGCCATCGACGATTGCGCGGTGCTGGTACAGCCCTTGCAGTCGATTCTGCGCCACCTGCCGACTGTGCTGCGCTCGCTGAGCAAGCCGCAGGCGCTGGGCCATGTAGAACTGTTCAGCGGCACCGCCGAGGCGCTGTTGGTGCGCCATGTCGCACCGCTGCCGGCCGAAGACCTGGCCAGGCTGCAGGCGTTCTGCGAGCAGGCCAATGCCCAGTTGTGGCTGCAGGGCGAAGGTGAGCCGGCGCCAGTGGACCCGGCTGCGCAACTGGGCTTTGCCCTGGCACCGTGGCAGCTGGAACTGGCCTGGCGCCCAGGTGATTTCGTGCAGGTGAATGCCCAGGTCAACACGGCGATGATCGAGCAGGCCCTGGCCTGGCTCGCACCGCAGGCCGACGAGCGCGTGCTGGACCTGTTCTGCGGCCTGGGCAACTTTGCCCTGCCACTGGCTCGCCAGGCGCGTGAAGTGGTTGCAGTGGAAGGTGTGCAGGCCATGGTCGATCGGGCTGCGGCCAATGCCCGGAACAACAATGTGCATAACGCACGGTTTTTTCAGGCCGATTTATCGCAGCCTTTGGCAGGCGCCGGATGGGCCGCCGAGGGCTTTTCTGCGGTACTCTTGGATCCACCGCGCGACGGTGCTTTCGAGGTGGTGCAAGGCATCGCCCGCCTCAAGGCCAGAAGGCTGGTCTATGTATCGTGCAACCCGGCCACGCTGGCGCGAGACGCCCAAGTGCTGGTCGGCCAGGGGTACCGGTTAAAAAGGGCCGGGATTCTCGACATGTTTCCTCAGACGGCGCATGTCGAGGCCATGGCGTTATTCGAAGCGGGCTAGCTGACTGGCCCCTTGGTGCGGCTTGCACGGAATGGTGGCCGCACGGTGATTGCCAGCGCACCCGCGTGGTGTGCTGTATGGAAAGGTAAAACAAAGATGGTACAGGTGAGAGTGCACCAGCCGGTCAACACCGACGGCAGTATCAATCTCGAAGCATGGTTGGACCATGTGGTAAGCGTCGATTCGGCACTGGATCGCGCAGCGCTGAAAGAGGCCTGCGAGTTTGCCCATGAGGTCGAGAAAAAGGGCAACCCGGCCAAGCATTCCTGGGCGGACGGTACATCCAGTTTCCAGGCGGGCCTGGAGATCGCCGAAATCCTCGCCGACCTCAAGCTCGACCAGGACTCCCTGGTGGCGGCGGTCATCTACCGCTCGGTGCGCGAGGGCAAGGTCACCCTGGCCGAGGTCAGCCAGCACTTTGGTCCGGTGGTGTCCAAGCTGATCGACGGCGTGCTGCGCATGGCCGCCATCAGTGCCAGCCTCAGTCCACGGCAGTCGCTGGTGCTGGGCTCGCAGGCGCAGGTCGAGAACCTGCGCAAGATGCTCGTGGCCATGGTCGACGACGTGCGCGTGGCGCTGATCAAGCTGGCCGAACGCACCTGTGCGATCCGTGCGGTCAAGGCCGCCGACGACGAAAAACGCCTGCGTGTTGCGCGCGAGGTGTTCGACATCTATGCGCCGCTGGCGCACCGCCTGGGTATCGGCCACATCAAGTGGGAGCTGGAGGACCTGTCCTTCCGCTACCTGGAGCCTGACCAGTACAAACAGATCGCCAAGCTGCTGCACGAGCGCCGGCTGGACCGCGAGCGCTTCATCAGCGAGGTGATGAACCAGCTGCAGAATGAGCTGCTGGCCACTGGCGTCAAGGCCGACATCAGCGGCCGGGCGAAACACATCTATTCGATCTGGCGCAAGATGCAGCGCAAAGGCCTGGAATTCAGCCAGATCTACGACGTGCGTGCGGTACGCGTGCTGGTGCCGGAAATCCGCGACTGCTACACCGCACTGGGCATCGTGCACACCCTTTGGCGGCACATCCCCAAGGAGTTCGACGACTACATCGCCAACCCCAAGGAGAACGGCTATCGCTCGCTGCACACCGCGGTGATCGGCCCCGAGGGCAAGGTGCTGGAGGTGCAGATCCGTACCCACGGCATGCACGAGGAAGCCGAGCTTGGGGTTTGCGCCCACTGGCGCTACAAGGGCACCGACGTCAAGTCCAGCTCCAACCATTACGAAGAGAAGATCTCCTGGCTGCGCCAGGTGCTGGAATGGCACGAAGAGCTGGGCGACATTGGTGGCCTGGCCGAGCAGCTGCGGGTCGACATCGAGCCGGATCGGGTCTACGTATTCACCCCGGACGGCCACGCCATCGACTTGCCCAAGGGGGCCACGCCGCTGGACTTCGCCTACCGCGTGCATACCGAAATCGGCCACAACTGCCGCGGCGCCAAGATCAACGGGCGCATCGTGCCGCTCAACTACAGCCTGCAGACCGGCGAGCAGGTCGAGATCATCACCAGCAAGCACGGTAACCCCAGCCGTGACTGGTTGAACTCCAACCTGGGCTACGTCACCACCTCGCGGGCGCGGGCCAAGATCGTGCACTGGTTCAAGCTGCAGGCACGCGACCAGAACGTCGCCGCCGGCAAGACCTTGCTCGAACGCGAGCTCAGCCGCCTGGGCTTGCCGCAGGTGGATTTCGAGCGCCTGGCCGAGAAGACCAATGTCAAGACCGCCGAGGACATGTTCGCCTCGCTCGGTGCCGGCGACCTGCGCCTGGCGCATCTGGTCAACGCCGCCCAGCAGTTGCTGGAGCCCGAGCGCATCGAGCAGATCGAACTGGTACCGCGCAAACCTACCGGGCCGCGTACCGGCAAGCGTGGTGACATCCAGATCCAGGGGGTCGGTAACCTGCTGACGCAGATGGCCGGCTGCTGCCAGCCGCTGCCGGGCGACGCCATCGTCGGCTACATCACCCAGGGCCGCGGCGTGAGCATCCACCGCCAGGACTGCGCCTCGGTGCTGCAGTTGGCGGGCAAGGAGCCGGAGCGCATGATCCAGGTGAGCTGGGGGCCGATCCCGGTGCAGACCTACCCGGTCGACATCGTCATCCGTGCCTACGACCGCCCGGGGCTGCTGCGCGACGTGTCGCAGGTATTGCTGAACGAGAAGATCAACGTGCTGGCGGTGAACACCCGCTCGAACAAGGAAGACAACACCGCGCTGATGTCGCTGACCATCGAGATTCCGGGCCTGGACGCGCTGGGGCGCCTACTGGGGCGGATCTCGCAGTTGCCGAACATCATCGAGACGCGGCGTAATCGTACCCCTTGAGATCGCGGTGCCTGCTTCGCGGGTAAACCCGCTCCCACAGGGATGGTGCAAATCTTCATATGTGCACTTTATCTGTGGGAGCGGGTTCACCCGCGAAGAAGCAACCGCCGAAGGACCTGCTTACATGATCTACACCCTCGAAGACCTGCTGCACCTCATGGCCCGCCTGCGCGACCCGCAGTATGGATGCCCGTGGGACCTGAAGCAGAACTACGCGAGCATCGTCCCGCACACCATCGAAGAGGCCTACGAGGTTGCCGACACCATCGAGCGCGGCGATTTCGAGCACTTGCAAGGTGAACTGGGCGACCTGCTGTTCCAGGTGGTCTACTACAGCCAGCTGGCCCGCGAGGAGGGGCGTTTCGAGTTCGATGGCGTGGTCGACAGCATCACCCGCAAGCTCATTCGCCGTCACCCGCACGTGTTCCCCACCGGCGAGCTGTACGCGCCGGTAGACACCCCCAGCCTGAGCGAGGCCCAGGTCAAGTCACGCTGGGAAGAGATCAAGGCCGAAGAGCGCGCGGAAAAGAGCCAGCCCGAACAGCTGTCGCTGCTCGACGACGTGCCGGCAGCATTGCCGGCGTTGTCGCGGGCAGCCAAACTGCAAAAGCGCGCGGCCACGGTCGGTTTCGACTGGCCTGCGGCATTGCCGGTGCTGGACAAGGTCCGCGAAGAGCTGGATGAAGTGCTGCAGGCCATGGCCGACGGCGATGCCGATGCGCTCGAGGATGAAATCGGCGACCTGTTGTTCGCCACCGTCAACCTGGCCCGCCACCTCAAGCATGATCCGGAACATGCCCTGCGCCGTGCCAATCGCAAGTTCGAGCGGCGTTTCCGCTTCATCGAACAGGCATTGCGCGACAGTGGCCGACCCATCGAAGATTGTAACCTTGACGAACTGGATGCCCTTTGGGGGGAAGCCAAACGTCAGGAAAAGAACCTGCCCAGCTGCGGCTGAGCTGTTGCATAAGTGAGTGAACATTCATGAGCCTTTCCCTTCGCGACCAATTGCTCAAAGCCGGTCTGGTCAACCAGAAACAGGTTTCCCAGGCCAACAAGGCCGAGAAGAAACAGAAACGCCTGGAACACAAAGGCCAGGTCGAGGTGGACGACAGCCAGCAGCGCATGGCCAAGGAAGCCATGGCCGAGAAAGCCAAGCGTGACCAGGAACTGAACCGCCAACAGCAGGAAAAAGCCGAACAGAAGGCGCGGGCCGCGCAGATCAAGCAACTGATCGAAGCGACTCGCCTGCCGAAGCTGAGCACCGAGGACTACTACAACTTCGTCGACGACAAGAAGGTCAAGCGCATTGCCGTCAATGCCCTGATGCGCACCAAGCTGAGCAATGGCGCGCTGGCCGTGGTGTCGTTTGCCGGTGGCTACGAGGTGATCCCTCGTGAGGCGGCGCTGAAGATCCAGGAGCGCGACCCCAACCGTATCCTGCTGCTGAATACCCATGTCGAGGAAGCGGACGAGGACGACCCGTACGCGGCCTACAAGATCCCTGATGATCTGATGTGGTAAACATGAAAAACCCCGCTTTGGCGGGGTTTTTCATTTGAAGATCGAGTCATTGCGTGGCGCGCTGGTTTTCCAGGTTTTCCAGCTCTATACGGTACTGGTGCGCTTCGTGTTCGTTGTGGAACATCCCTACCAGCTGGCCTTGTTGATGCACATCCCAGATCCGCACGCCAGCGGCCAGGCCTTCGTGGGACATTTTCGATTCGTCGCGTTCGGTTACTTGGACTGTCATCGCTAAACTCCACTGCTTCAGTTGGCTGCGACACTGTGTCGCACAACCTCTTTATAGAGTTTGTTAGCAGGCTAAGTAAATAAAACGGGCATGAAACAAGTTTCATGGAAGCCGGAGCGCAGTCAAATGTGGGAGTGCGCCTTCTCCAGTGCAGAAAAAAGCCCCGCACCAGGCGGGGCTTCGGGTACTGCTGGCAGCGCTGGCTCAGTTGCCCTTCACCGGCTTGCCATCGACCGTGCCATCCTGCAGCACGATCACGTACTCCTTGCCATCGGTCTCGACCTGGCGCAGTTGCACCAGCAGGTAGTCCCAGTTCTTGGCGAACCACAGCTCGGTAATGCGCTTGCTCTGGCTTGGGTCACGCACGCGCTCGACCTTCACCGCATCGACCTGGCCGGTCTTGGTGGTGACTTTCTCCGTGCCCAGCACGCGGAAGTCGTAGGTGTCGATCTCGTCACCGTCGACCACCTGGTAGGTCATGCTCTTCTTGCCGGCGGCCACGTCATGCTGCAGGGCCAGCTGGTAGGACGACTTGTCCAGCACGCCGCGGTTCAGCGGCAGGCTGACGGCGTCGCCACGGTCGCTGCCGGTGACCTTCTTGCTGTTCCAGTCGAAGGTCAGATCGACCTTCTTGGCCTTGCCCAGGCCGCCACGCTCGAAGTGGTACTTCTGCGGCAGCAGGGTGTCGTTGTCCATGCGCAGGGAGCTTTGCTCGGTCAGGCTGGCGATCATCATGGAGGCCTTGAAGTTAAGGTCCCAGGTACCGTTGGCATTCTTGACCAGGCTGCGTTCGGCGGTGCCGCTCATGGGCAGCTGCTTCCAGTCGGCGGTATAGCTGGCCGAGAAAGGCTTCAGATCAGCTGCCTGGAGGGGCAGGGCGAGCACGGCGAGAGCCAAGAGCAGGGCGCGACGCATAAATTCTCCTAGGATCGAATCAAGTGACCGCTGGCCGCCAGGGGTTGGCCATCCAGTAATGCACCCTGTTCGCCAAGACGCAAGCGCCCTTCAGCGAACCAGCGCACCGCCAGCGGGTAAATCAGGTGCTCCTGGCGGTGTACCCGCTGTGCCAGGCTTTCGATGGTGTCGTCAGACGCCACCGGTACCACAGCCTGTACGACCAGTGGGCCGCCATCGAGTTCCTCAGTCACGAAGTGTACGCTGCAGCCATGCTCGGCGTCGCCTGCCTCCAGTGCCCGGCGGTGGGTATGCAGGCCCTTGTATTTGGGCAGCAGCGACGGGTGGATGTTGAGCAGGCGGCCCTGGTAGTGGCGCACGAAGTCGCCACTGAGGATGCGCATGAAACCGGCCAGCACCACCAGGTCCGGGGCAAAACCGTCGATGCGCGCCATCAGCGCGGCATCGAAGGCTTCACGGCCGTCGAACTGGGTGTGCTCGAGCACGACGCTGTCGATGCCGGCCGCTGCGGCGCGTTGCAGGCCGTAGGCATCGGCACGGTTGGAAACCACCGCACGGATGCGCACCTGGCTGTCCTGGCCTTGGCAGCTGTCGATCAGCGCTTGCAGGTTGCTGCCGGAGCCCGACAGCAGTACCACTACATTGCAGGTCTTGCTTGGCATCAGTGTGCCTTGAGGTTCTGCAGCTCGACCTGGGCAGCGCCCTCGGCGGCTTCGGCGATGTGGCCGATCACCCATGGCTGCTCGCCAGCGGCGCGCAGTTCGTTCAGGGCGGCTTCTACCTGATCCTGGGCCACGCAGATGACCATGCCGACGCCGCAGTTCAGCACGCGGTGCATTTCATGCTCGTCGACGTTGCCTTTTTCCTGCAGGAAGTCGAACACCGCCGGGCGCTGCCAGCTGGCCACGTCGATGACCGCCTGGGCGTTGGCCGGCAGTACGCGCGGGATGTTGTCCAGCAGGCCGCCACCGGTGATGTGGGCCATGGCCTTGACCGCGCCGGTGTTCTTGATCAGCTGCAGCAGCGGCTTGACGTAGATGCGGGTCGGCGCCATCAGCAGGTCGGTCAGTGGCTTGCCGTCCAGCTGGGTGTTCTCGATGTCGGTGGCGGACACTTCGAGGATCTTGCGGATCAACGAGTAGCCGTTGGAGTGCGGGCCCGAGGACGGCAGGGCGATCAGTGCGTCACCGGTGGCAACCTTGGAGCCATCGATGATCTCGGCCTTTTCCACCACGCCGACGCAGAAGCCGGCCAGGTCGTAGTCTTCGCCTTCGTACATGCCTGGCATTTCGGCGGTTTCACCACCGACCAGCGAGCAGCCGGCCAGTTCGCAACCGGCACCGATACCGGTGACCACGGTGGCGGCCACGTCGACGTTCAGTTTGCCGGTGGCATAGTAGTCGAGGAAGAACAGCGGCTCGGCGCCGCACACGACCAGGTCGTTGACGCACATGGCGACCAGGTCCTGGCCGATGCTGTCGTGCTTGTTCAGGTTCAGTGCCAGGCGCAGCTTGGTGCCGACGCCGTCGGTGCCGGAGACCAGCACCGGCTGCTTGTAGCCGGCCGGGATCTCGCAGAGGGCGCCGAAGCCGCCCAGGCCACCCATGACTTCAGGGCGTGCGGTGCGTTTTGCCACGCCCTTGATGCGTTCGACCAGTGCTTCGCCGGCGTCGATGTCTACACCGGCGTCCTTGTAGCTCAGGGAGGGTTGCTTGCTCATTGATCCAGGCCTTTAGGAGGGAGGGATTCTTAAAAAACGACCATGACGGCCAAGGCCGGCTGGTAAGCGGCGGCTGCCTGAAACGTCAGTGGTCTGTGAAGGCGCGCGATTTTATCAGGGTTGCCGGGCAGCGGCCATCCTCAGGCCGACGGGCAGGGCATGAAAATGGGTAAAAAGTTGGGAGTGCTCGCTACAAGGGCTGCGTCATGCAGGCGACACCTGCCAGATCCATCACAACTTCCCGGCAATCTCCGCAACCAATCTTTCATCCTCGCGACTGGTTACCTTGCGCCCCCGTGTATAAGGTATAGGCATTGCGGTAAGTGGACAGGAATCCTCCATGCGTCTCTTCAATATTCTGGCGGTCGGTTGCCTGGCCCTGATCTCGGCCACTGCCCAGGCTGAAAGTGTCTCCGGCCTTTACCAGGTGCGCGAGCCGGTCACCGGGCAGGGCGCCGAAGCCCGTGCCGAGGCCACCGCCAAGGCCCTCGATACCCTGGTAACGCGCCTGACCGGCGACCCCAGGGCGGCGCAAAGCCCGGCATTGGCCGGGTTGCGCAAGGACCCGCAGCAAATCATCAACCAGGTTGGCAGCGAAGCCGGGCCACCCGAGTCGGTGCTGGTCGAGTTCGACCCTGGCAGTACCGAGCGGGCCTTGCGCAAGGCCGGCCTGGCCTTGTGGGGCAGCAACCGCCCCTCGATCCTCGGCTGGTGGCTGAACGACAGTGCCGAGGGCAGTAACCTTGTCGGTGACGGCCAGGCCAGCGCCCAACCCCTGCGCCGTGCCGCCCAGCACCGTGGCCTGCCGTTGCGCCTGCCGCTGGCCGACCTGCAGGAGCAACTGGTGGCCAATGCCGAGCACATCGACGGCAGCGACCCGGCCCCGTTACGGGAAGCCTCCGAACGCTACGGGGCCGATGCCTTGCTGGCGGTGCATGCCCGGGAAGCCGATGGCAAGTGGCAGGGCAATTGGCAGCTGTGGCTGGGCGACCAGCGTGAGCAAGGCACTGCCGAAGGCGCCGATCCGGCAGCGCTGGCTGACGCCGTGATGCTGGCGCTCAGCAGCCGCTTGGCGCCGCGCTACGTCACCCGCCCGGGTGCCAGCAGCCAGTTGCAGGTGCAAGTGCAGGGGATGAACCTGCAGCGCTACGCCGAGCTTGCCCGCGTGCTCGAACCCTTTGGCCCGCGCCTGCAAATGGCTGAAGGCGGCACCCTGACCTACGGTGTCACCGCCAACCGCGATCAGCTGCGCGCCCAGCTCGGCCTGGCCAAGCTGCAGGAAGTACCGGTAGAGCAGGTGGCTGCGGTGCCGGCCACGCCAGCTCCGGCAGACGCTGCCGGGGGCGGGCAACCAGTGCCGGCCCAGCCTGCACCCAAGCCGTTCGACGGCTTGCGTTTTCGCTGGTAAGGGGAGCACACCGTGACCGACGTACGTCGCTGGATCTGGCTGGGTGTTGCCCTGCTGGTCGCTGTGCTTCTTTATAGCCTGCACAACATTCTTACCCCGTTCCTGGTCGGCATCCTGCTGGCCTACCTGGCCGACCCGCTGGTGGATCGCCTGGAACGCCTGGGGCTTTCGCGCACCTGGGGCGTGGTGGTGGTGTTCGGCCTGTTCACCTTGCTGTTGCTGGCCTTGCTGCTGGTGCTCGTTCCGCTGCTGGCCAAGCAGCTGGTGCGCCTGTACGAGCTGGCGCCGCAGATGCTCGACTGGCTCGAACACGTGGCTTTGCCCTGGGTGCAGAGCCGCCTGGGCCTGGCTGACGGCTTCTGGAAATTCGACAAGATCAAGGCCGCCATCGGCACGCACATGGGGCAGACCACCGATATCGTCGGTGTGCTGCTGTCCCATGCCACCGCTTCGGGCCTGGCGCTGATGGCCTGGCTGGCCAACATGGTGCTGATCCCGGTGGTGGGTTTCTATCTGCTGCGTGACTGGGACCTGATGATGGCCAAGCTGCGCGGCCTGCTGCCGCGCCAGCGTGAGCCGCAGGTGATGGGCCTGGCGGGCGAATGCCATGAAGTGCTGGGGGCGTTCGTGCGCGGGCAACTGATGGTGATGGTGGCCCTGGGCATCATCTATTCGGCCGGGCTTATGCTGGTGGGGCTGGAACTGGGGCTGCTGATCGGCATGCTCGCCGGGCTGGCTGCCATCGTGCCGTACATGGGCTTCATCATCGGCATTGGCGCAGCCTTGGTGGCTGGCCTGTTCCAGTTTGGCGGCGACCTGTACCCGATGCTGGGCATCATCGCGGTGTTCATGGTCGGGCAGGCACTGGAGGGCATGGTACTGACCCCTCTGCTGGTGGGAGACCGCATCGGTCTGCACCCGGTGGCGGTGATTTTCGCCATCCTGGCCGGCGGTGAGCTGTTCGGCTTTACCGGGGTGCTGCTGGCGCTGCCGGTGGCGGCTGTGATCATGGTGCTGCTGCGGCATGTGCATGACCTGTACAAGGAATCGGACATGTATGCCGGGGATATCGACCCGGAGTTGTGATGGAAGGGCTGCAAAGCAGCCCCAAAACAGCGCAAAAAAAGCGCAACTCGTTGATTTTACTTGTGCTATCCGCTGCCGTGATTGTGCACCCCGCGTTGCGGGTATAGACTTTGCAGATTGTTCACCAAAGGCCCCCTGCGGTCCTGTCGACCGCCCGCGAGCATGAAACCACCGATCCAGTTGCCCCTGGGTGTGCGCCTGCGCGATGACGCCACCTTCATCAACTACTATCCGGGCGCCAATGCTGCGGCATTGGGCTACGTCGAGCGGCTATGCGAAGCCGACGCCGGCTGGACCGAGAGCCTTATCTACCTGTGGGGCAAGCAAGGTGTTGGCCGTAGCCATCTGCTGCAGGCCGCCACCCACCGCTTCCAGCAACGCGGCGAGCCAGCCGTCTACCTGCCACTGGCGCAGTTGCTCGATCGTGGCGTAGAGCTGCTCGACTACCTGGCCCAGTACGAACTGGTGTGCATTGACGACCTGCATGTGATCGCCGGCAAGGCGGACTGGGAAGAGGCCATGTTCCACCTGTTCAACCGCCTGCGTGACAGCGGCCGGCGCCTGCTGCTGGCTGCCTCGGCATCGCCGCGCGAGCTGCCAATCAAGCTGCCGGACCTGAAGTCGCGGCTGACCCTCGCCCTGGTGTTCCAGATGCGCGGCCTGTCCGACGAAGACAAGCTGCGTGCCTTGCAACTGCGTGCTTCGCGTCGTGGCCTGCACCTCACCGACGAAGTTGGCCACTTCATTCTTACCCGCGGTGCACGCAGCATGAGTGCGTTGTTCGACCTGCTCGAACGCCTCGACCAGGCCTCGCTGCAGGCACAACGCAAGCTCACCATTCCTTTCCTCAAGGAAACCCTGGGCTGGTAACCCCGAAAACGCGGGGCCAGAGCGGCAAAACAAAAAAGTCACATCTTTTTCGATAAAATTTGCAAATGGCCATGATAGAGGGCATAGTTTCACCCTTCTAAAGGATTACAGACACGGTCGTGCCCATGCTGAAGCGCTTCGCACCCCTCGTGCCACTCGCACTCGTGACCCTGCTTTTTGGCTGCGCGGCCCAAGGCCCGGCTTCTCATTCAGAGCAGCAGCCTCAGGATCACAACCCCATCGCCGCACAATCGGCGTTCAAGGCCAAAGCCTCGTCCTCGTCGGTATTCGGCGAGCCGGAAGAACTGGCCACCGAAGATGACCTGGAGGCCTTCTCCAGCAGCAAGCCTTACCAGCTGCCAGCTCTGGCTGACAGCGTTCTCGAGCGCGGCATGTCGCTGATCGGCACCCGCTACCGCTTCGGTGGTACCTCGGAGCAGTCCGGCTTTGACTGCAGTGGCTTCATCGGCTACCTGTTCCGCGAAGAGGCGGGTGTGACCCTGCCGCGCTCCACGCGTGAAATGATCAACGTCGATGCCCCGAAAGTGGCCCGCAACAAGCTCAAGCCAGGTGACCTGCTGTTCTTCAGCACCAACGGCCGCGGCCGCGTCAGCCATGCCGGCATCTACCTGGGTGACAACCAGTTCATCCACTCCAGCAGCCGCCGCAGCGGTGGCGTGCGCATCGACAGCCTCGGTGACCGTTACTGGAGCAAGACCTTCATCGAAGCCAAGCGCGCCTTGGCCATGGCGCCGACCACCAATATCGCGCGCAACTGATAGCAAAATGATATATCCTGCCGCGGCGGCGATGCTTTGAAAAAAGCTCGCCGCCGTGCGCATTTATAGAAAGCGTCTAATCTAATTTCTCAACTCTTTTCGGCTGCGGCCCAGCGGTCTCAGACAGGATGTTCTGGCCATGGTAAAGATGGCGCGCTTCGCATTTATCTCCTTGGCAGCCTTGCTGGCTGCCTGTTCCAGCCGTGCTCCTGCGCCGGCCCCTGTGGTACAGCCGCAGGTTACCTATAGCCAGCCCAGCCCTTCACCGATTGCCGATGACGTGTTGATGCGAGCCATCGGCCTGGTGGGCACGCCTTATCGCTGGGGCGGCAACACCCCGGACTCCGGTTTCGATTGCAGTGGCCTGATCAAGTACGTCTACCGTGATGCTGCCGGCATAAGCCTGCCGCGTTCGACGCGGGAGATGATCGTCATGCGCGCGCCGACCGTGGATGCCAAGTCGCTGCAGTCCGGTGACCTGGTGTTCTTCGCCACCAGTGGCGGCTCGCAGGTCAGCCACGCCGGCATTTATGTCGGGGAAGGGCGCTTCGTGCATGCCCCTTCCAGCGGTGGCACGGTGCGCCTGGACTACCTGTCCAACAGCTACTGGGCCAAGGCTTACCTGCAGGCCAAGCGCGTGATTCCGCAAGGGCATCTGGCGCAGAACCCCTGACGGATATTCCTGTGGGAGCGGCTTCAGCCGCGAACATCGGCAATGCCGGTGCCATGCACCGCGGTGTCCGCTTCGCGGGTAAACCCGCTCCCACAGGGCGCGCGCTGGCCGGGCTCATGGCGCCTTGCTCACTCGCCAGACCACATTACCGACATCATCGGCCACCAGCACGCCACCACGTCCATCGTTGATTACGCCGACCGGGCGACCCTTGGCCTTGCCATGCTCATCCAGAAACCCGGTAAGCAGGTCCACAGGCTTGCCCGAGGGTTTTCCTGACGGGTCGAACGGCACGAAAATAACCTTGTAGCCACTGTGTGGCTTGCGGTTCCACGACCCGTGCTGGCCCACGAATGCCCCTTGGTCGAAGGGCGCTGGTAGTCCATTCGGTTCGGCGAATGCCAACCCCAGCGATGCCGTGTGTGGGCCCACGGCATAGTCGGGCACCAGCGCCTGGGCCACTTTTTCAGGCGCTGGTGGTTGCACGCGCTCATCCACGTGACTGCCATAGTAGCTGTAGGGCCAGCCATAGAAACCGCCGTCCTTCACGGAGGTGATGTAGTCGGGTACCAGATCGCTGCCGATCTCGTCACGCTCGTTGACTGCGGTCCACAACGCACCGCTGTTTGGCTCCCAGGCCAGGCCGTTAGGGTTGCGCAGGCCTGTGGCGAACAGGCGGTGCTGGCCGCTGGTGGGGTCCACTTCCCAGATCGCGGCGCGCCCCTGTTCCTTGTCCAGGCCGTTTTCGCCGACGTTGCTGTTGGAGCCGACCGTCACGAAAAGCTTCTTGCCATCGGGGCTGGCGATCACGTTCTTGGTCCAGTGGTGGTTGAGCGGTCCGCCGGGCAACTCGACCACCGGCTGGCCTTCATTGCGAATTTGCAAGGCTCCGGGCTCGTAGTGAAAGCGCAGCAGCCTGTCTGTGTTGGCGACAAAGAGGTCCTTGCCGACGAGGGCCATGCCGAACGGTGAGTTGAGCTCTTCGATGAAGGTCGTGCGGATTTCAGCCACGCCGTCGTGGTCGGCGTCACGCAGCAGGGTGATCCGGTTGGCGCTGGGCACGCCTGCACCTGCCCGCTTCATCACCTTCTTCATCACCCAACCGCGCAGGCCCTTGCCATCTTCGGGCTTGGGCGGGGCATTGGTTTCGGCTACCAGCACGTCGCCGTTGGGCAGCAGGTATAGCCAGCGAGGGTGGTCGAGCCCGCTGGCGAACGCTTTCACCTGGGTGCCTGGTGCTGCTTCGGGCTTGACGTCCTTGGGCCAGCCCACTGCTGGAGCGATATTCACGGTGGGGAGGGTAGTCTTGACCGGAGCAGGCAACTGGGGGGTTGGGCCACTGCCATCGAGTACATCCAGCCGCGCGGTTTCGCCGCAGGCAGTCAGGCTGGCGGCCAATAACCAAGGCATCAGGTGTTTCATGGGCGGTGTCCTCCTAACAGGGCCTATGGAACTGAGAGGTCGGCAATATTCGCCAGGTTCCCGGCAGCCATCCAACTGTCGTAGCTTTTGCTTTTGCTTTTGTTTCTAAGCGCGCGATAGTTCTGGCGCCGCCGATTGCGACTTCAGGAGGCCGAGCGAAGGGCTTGCGGAGGGAGGTGACGGGCATGGATGCCCGTCAAGCGCTGAGGCCCCATGGATGGGGCCTGCGGCGCGTACTCCCGGGAGCGAGCCCGTAGCGAGGGGACCCCGTAGCGCAGCGGAGGGGCCGGATGATAGGAGCCAGCGTTTTTTGGTTACTTTTTGTCGCGTTTGACAAAAAGTGACCCGCCGTAAGGGCGGAAAGGTGAATAAGCGCCACCTTCGAAAATGAATGTTGACCCTGTTGTTGATGCCCACGCTTGAAAGCGAAGAGCGAAGAGCGAAGAGCGAAGAGCGAAGAGCGAAGAGCGAAGAGCGGAAAAGTGCTGGTTTTGATCTCGCGCATAGTCCATTTACGATGGCGACGCTTACTCACCTTTTCGCCCTTACGGCGAGTCACTTTTTGTCAAACGCGACAAAAAGTAACCAAAAAACGCTGCGCTCCCATCATCCGGCCCCTACGCTGCGCTCCGGGGTTCCCTCGCGCCGGTCTTGCTCCCGGGAGTACGCGCTGCAGGCCCCATCCATGGGGCCTCAGCGCTTGACGGGCATCCATGCCCGTCACCTCCCTCCGCAAGACCTCTGCTCGGCCTCCTGAAGTCGCGAAGATCAAGATCAAGAGCAAGATCAAGAGCAAGATTTAGCAGGCGTTCTGTGGGAGATGGCCCAACCCTTGGGGCTGCGCTGTTGCGTAGATAACTGAAATTGCAAGCAATCCGCGTACCCTGTGGGAGCGGCTTTAGCCGCGAAGAATCCAACGCGGTGCCAGCCACCGCGTTGGATTCTTCGCGGGCATGCCCGCTCCCACAGAGGCCACGTCGCCCTTGCTAACGCGTTCCGGCCCCGGCCCGAGCCGAAGTTGCTTCAAGCCTGCTTGAGCAACAACGCCACCCCCGGGAAATACTGCCCCAGCTCGTTGTGCAACTTGCGGTAGGCATACGGGAAGTACCAGGCGATGGCACAGGCGGTATGTTTCTGCAGATCGTCGACCAGGTCCTGCAGTTCCTCGGGACTGGCGTGCTGGCCGGCCTTCCACGGGCTGATGAACAGCGCTCCGGCCTTCAACTGGCTGGGGTAGGCCACCTGGCGGGCGAGGGCAGCAGTCTGCTGCAGGGCGTCGGCCATGTCCAGCCGGGCGATTTTCGGCCAGCGCTGGCTGGCACTGAGGTATAGCGCTTCACCGGCACTGCTGAGCAACAGGTCGCAGCGCCCTTCGTATTCACCTTCATCGCGCTGCTTCTTGCCGGCAAACTGCTGCAGTGCCGCCAGCTCGGCCTGCCAGGCCGCCGCGGCAAGCAACCCGGTATTGGCGGCTGCCCCATGCCAGTACGGTGCTTCGGCATCGCCGGCAAACTGGTTGAAGCGGTCGATGCAGTCGCCCCAGCGCTCCAGCACCGGGGCAAGAAACTCCAGGCGCGGGTTGTTGATGATCTGGCCTCGCATGCTGCGCTCTCCTGTTGTCGTTGTGATCGCGTTCAGCTGAAAGTGATGGCTATGTGATATCACTGTATCCAGTGTGGCACAACCGGGTGAATTGGCCATTACCCGGGCGGTGACTGTTCGGCTGCAAAGCGGCCCGCTTCGATTGACGCTCCCGGTGCAACCCTCTAACCTTCGCGCGTGTTTCAGGTGTCCTGCCAGCCCCGTCTGGGCAGGGTGAAACTGGGAAGCCGGTGGGTGCCAGCATGGCGCGATTCCGGCGCTGCCCCCGCAACGGTAGGTGAGTCGCGGCCGCGCAGGGCCACTGGGTGCCAGCACCCGGGAAGGCGCGCAGGCCTGGGCCCAGGCCCGCTCACAAGCCCGGAGACCGGCCTGATACTGCCAACGGCATCACGGAGGGTGATGCGCGGTGCACCGTGGCCTACGGCCACGGCCCCTGCGCGTTCTCCGTCTGCCCGCCTATTACCTGTCGCCTCGCGTTGCCGTGGCGCCAGCCAGCGGAGAACCCTGATGAGCGAATCCACCGAACGCGACGAACGCCACCTGGCGCGCATGCAGCGCAAGAAGGCGATCATCGACGAACGCATCGCCAATTCCCCCAACGAGTGCGGCCTGCTGCTGGTGCTGACCGGCAATGGCAAGGGCAAGAGCAGCTCGGCCTTCGGTATGCTCGCGCGCGCACTGGGCCATGGCATGCAGTGCGGTGTGGTGCAGTTCATCAAAGGCCGCAACAGCACCGGCGAAGAGCTGTTCTTCCGCCGCTTCCCCGAGCAGGTGCGCTACCACGTGATGGGCGAGGGCTTTACCTGGGAAACCCAGGACCGCCAGCGTGACATCGCCGCCGCCGAAGCGGCCTGGGCTGTGTCGCGCCAGTTGCTGCAAGACCCGAGCGTGCAGTTCGTGGTGCTCGACGAACTGAACATCGCCCTCAAGCATGGCTACCTCGACCTTGACCAGGTGCTCTCCGACATCCAGGCCCGCCCACCGATGCAGCATGTGATCGTCACTGGCCGTGCCGCGAAACCCGAGATGATCGAACTGGCCGACACCGTGACCGAGATGGGCATGCTCAAGCACGCCTTCCAGGCCGGCATCCGTGCCCAGAAGGGCGTCGAACTGTGAGCCAGCCGCGCCACTGCCCCGCCGTGCTGATTGCGGCACCGGCCTCTGGCCAGGGCAAGACCACCGTCACCGCCGCCCTGGCCCGGCTGCATCGCAACCTCGGGCGCAAGGTGCGAGTGTTCAAGTGCGGGCCAGACTTTCTCGACCCGATGATTCTTGAGCGGGCCAGCGGCGCGCCGGTGTACCAGCTCGACCTGTGGATGATCGGCGCCGAGGAAAGCCGCCGCCTGCTGTGGGAAGCAGCCGGTGAGGCCGACCTGATCCTGATCGAAGGGGTGATGGGGCTGTTCGACGGCACGCCGTCCAGCGCCGACCTGGCGCGTCACTTCGGCGTGCCGGTGCTGGCGGTAATCGACGGCACGGCCATGGCTCAGACTTTCGGCGCCCTGGCCTTGGGCCTGGCACGCTACCAGGCGGACCTGCCGTTTGCCGGTGTGCTGGCCAACCGGGTAGGCAGCCTGCGCCACGCACAACTGCTGGAAGGCAGCCTGACCGAAGGCCTGCGCTGGTATGGCGGTTTGTCCCGTGAGCGCGGTATCGAGTTGCCCAGCCGCCACCTGGGGCTGGTCCAGGCCAGCGAGCTGAACGACCTGGACGCCCGTCTGGACGCCGCTGCCGAGGCGCTGGGTGCCAGTTGCGATGCTGCCTTGCCGCCGCCAGTGACCTTTGCCGAACCCGATCCGCAAGCCAGTGCTGCGTCGTTGACCGGTGTGCGCATCGGCGTGGCGCGGGACGAGGCGTTTGCCTTCACCTATGGCGCCAACCTCGACCTGCTGCGCAACCTGGGCGCACAGCTTGAGTTCTTCTCGCCGCTGCATGACCACGAATTGCCGGCAGTGGACAGCCTGTACCTGCCGGGCGGTTATCCCGAGCTGCACCACCACGCCCTGGCCGCCAACGCGCCGATGAGCGAAGCGATCCGCGCCCATCACGCCCAAGGCAAACCGTTGCTGGCCGAATGCGGCGGCATGCTGTACCTGCTCGATGCCCTGACTGACGTAGCCGGCGAGCGTGCCGAGCTGCTCGGCCTGCTGCCGGGTGAAGCGACCATGCAGAAGCGCCTGGCGGCCCTGGCGCTGCAGGCGGTGGAAATGCCGGAAGGCATCCTGCGCGGTCACACCTATCACCATTCTCTGACCAGTACCGCACTGGAACCGATCGCCCGTGGCCTGAGCCCCAACGGTGGTCGCGGCAACGAAGCGGTGTACCGCCTGGGGCGGTTGACGGCTTCCTACGTGCACTTCTACTTCCCCTCCAACCCGGATGCGGCGGCGGCGCTGTTGCGACCATGAGTGAACACGCCTACAGCGACGCCGAGCGCGCCGCGATCTACCGGGCCATCGGCGAACGCCGTGACATGCGCCATTTCGCCGGTGGCGAGGTGGCCCCGGAACTGCTGGGCCGCCTGCTGGCCGCCGCGCACCAGGCGCCAAGTGTCGGGCTGATGCAGCCCTGGCGCTTCATCCGCATCACCCAACGCGACCTGCGCGCCCGTATCCAGGCCCTGGTGGAAGCAGAACGGGTGCGTACCGCCGAAGCCTTGGGCGAGCGCTCCGACGCCTTCATGAAACTGAAGGTGGAGGGTATCAACGACTGCGCCGAACTGCTGGTGGCCGCCCTGATGGACAACCGCGAGCCGCATATCTTCGGCCGCCGCACCCTGCCGGAAATGGACCTGGCCTCGCTGGCCTGCGCCATCCAGAACCTGTGGCTGGCAGCCCGTGGCGAAGGCCTAGGCATGGGCTGGGTGTCGCTGTTCGACCCGCAGGCGCTGGCGGCTCTGCTGGGCATGCCGGCCGGGGCCAAGCCGGTCGCGGTGCTGTGCCTGGGGCCGGTGACCGAGTTCTACCCGGCACCGATGCTGGTGCTGGAAAACTGGGCCGAGGAACGGCCCTTGAGTGAAATGCTCTTTGAGAACCAATGGGGAGAACGCCAATGAGCGTGGCCTTGCTGACCGTGGCCGGCGTGGCCCTGGATGCCTTGCTGGGCGAACCGCAGCGGCGCCACCCGCTGGTGGCCTTCGGCAACATGGCCAGTAACCTCGAGCGCCGCCTGAATGCCGGTGGGCGCGGCTGGCGCAGCCACGGGGTGAGCGCGTGGTTCCTGGCCGTGGTGCCGCTTACTTTGGTGGTGCTGATCCTGTCCTGGCTGCCGTACATCGGCTGGCTGGTCGACGTGCTGGCACTGTACTGCGCCGTCGGGCTGCGCAGCCTGGGCGAACACGTGTTACCGGTGGCCAGTGCCTTGCGCCAGGGCGACCTGCAGGAAGCGCGGCGCCGTGTGGGCTACCTGGTCAGCCGCGAAACCCGCGAACTGGACGAGCCCGCCGTGGCCCGGGCGGCCACCGAATCGGTGCTGGAGAACGGCAGCGACGCGGTGTTCGCCGCGCTGTTCTGGTTCGTGCTGGCCGGTGCGCCGGGCGTGGTGCTGTACCGCCTGAGCAATACCCTGGATGCCATGTGGGGCTACCGCAACGAACGCTTCGAACGCTTCGGCTGGTGCGCGGCGCGCGTCGACGATGTGCTCAACTATATTCCCGCCAGGCTGGTGGCATTGACCTACGCGCTGCTGGGCAAGACCCGCCTGGCCCTGGCCTGCTGGCGCAAGCAGGGCCCACTGTGGGACAGCCCCAATGCCGGGCCGGTGATGGCCGCCGGTGCTGGCGCGTTGGGGGTGGAGCTCGGTGGCCCGGCGGTGTACCACGGCGAACTGCATGAGCGGCCACGCCTGGGTGACGGGCCCATGGCCGACGCCGACGCCATCGAGCGTGGCTGGAGCCTGGTGCAGCGCGGCGTGTGGCTGTGGCTGCTGGTGATCTGCCTGGGGGCCTATATCAATGCTTGAACACGGAGGCCGCCTGCTGCGGGCGGTACGGCAATACGGCATCGCCCGTGAGCAGTGGCTCGATCTGTCCAGCGGCATTGCGCCATGGCCTTTCCCGATCCCACCGATTCCCATGGAGGCCTGGGCTCGCCTGCCGGAGACGGAGGATGGCCTGGAGGACGCCGCGCGCGCGTATTACGGCGCCCGCCAATTGCTGCCGGTGGCCGGTTCCCAGGCTGCGATCCAGGCTTTGCCGCTGTTGCGCGCAGCCGGCCGGGTTGGGGTGCTGACGCCGTGCTATGCCGAGCACCCATACGCCTGGCAACGGGCGGGGCACCAGTTGCTGGAGCTGGACGAAGCGCAGGTCGAGGCGACGCTCGACAGCCTCGACGTGCTGGTGCTGGTCAACCCCAACAACCCCACCGGCCGCCGGGTGCCGCGAGAACGCCTGCTGGATTGGCACGCACGCCTGGCCGCCCGTGGTGGCTGGCTGCTGGTCGACGAAGCGTTCATGGACAACACCCCGGCGGATGGCGTGGTTGATTGTGCCGAGCGCCCGGGGCTGATCGTGCTGCGCTCGTTCGGCAAGTTCTTCGGCCTGGCCGGCGTGCGTCTGGGGTTCGTTGCCGCCGAACGCAGCCTGCTGCTGCGCCTGGCCGAGTTGCTTGGCCCTTGGACCGTCAATGGCCCGACCCGGGTGCTGGCCCAGGCCAGCCTGGCCGACCACGTCGCCCAGCGTGTGCAGGTCGAACGCTGTGCTGCCGCCAGCCAGCGGCTGGCTATGCTGTTGCGCGGCGCCGGCCTGGCGCCCAGCGGCGGTTGCGACCTGTTCCAGTACGTGCGCAGCGAGCATGCTGCGCAACTGCATGACTTTCTCGCTCGCCGCGGCATCCTGGTGCGCCTGTTCGAGCAGCCGCCGGCGCTACGCCTTGGGCTGCCGGCCTGTGCGGCGGACGAACAGCGCCTGGCCCAGGCTCTGGCGGCCTATCAAAAGGAAACGGCATGACCACCCTCATGGTGCAAGGCACCACCTCCGATGCGGGCAAGAGCACACTGGTGACCGCGCTGTGCCGCTGGCTGTTGCGCCAGGGTGTCGGCGTGGTCCCGTTCAAGCCGCAGAACATGGCGCTGAACAGCGCGGTGACCGCTGACGGCGGTGAAATCGGCCGGGCCCAGGCGGTGCAGGCCCAGGCCTGCCGGCTGGAGCCACACACCGACATGAACCCGGTGCTGCTCAAGCCCAACAGCGACACCGGCGCCCAGGTGATCATCCATGGCCGTGCTGTCACCAGCATGAACGCAGTGGCCTACCACGACTACAAGGCTATCGCCATGCAGGCGGTGCTGGCTTCGCATCAGCGCCTGAGCGCTGCCTGGCCGGTGGTCATGGTCGAAGGCGCGGGGTCTCCGGCGGAGATCAACCTGCGTGCCGGTGACATCGCCAACATGGGCTTTGCCGAAGCGGTGGACTGCCCGGTGATTCTGGTCGCCGACATCAATCGCGGTGGCGTGTTCGCCCACCTCGTGGGCACGCTGGAGCTGCTGTCACCCAGTGAGCAGGCGCGGGTAAAGGGCTTTGTCATCAACCGCTTTCGCGGCGACATCGCCTTGCTGCAGCCGGGGCTGGACTGGCTGGAGCAGCGCACCGGCAAGCCGGTGCTGGGCGTGCTGCCATATGTCACCGATCTGCATCTGGAAGCCGAAGACGGCATCGACGCGCGCCAAGGGGCAAAGGCCGAGCGCGTGCTCAAGGTGATCGTCCCGGTGCTGCCGCGCATCAGCAACCACACCGACTTCGACCCACTGCGCCTGCACCCGCAGGTGGACCTGCAGTTCATCGGCCCGGGCCAGGCGATTCCGGCTGCCGACCTGATCATCCTGCCGGGCTCCAAGAGTGTGCGCGGCGACCTGGCACAACTGCGTGAGCGCGGTTGGGACCAGGCCATTGACCGGCACCTGCGTTATGGCGGCAAGCTGATCGGCATCTGCGGTGGCCTGCAGATGCTGGGCCGCGAAGTGCATGACCCGCTTGGTCTTGAAGGGGCCGCAGGCTCCAGCCCGGGGCTTGGCCTGTTCGATTACGCCACGGTGCTCGAAGCCGAGAAGCAACTGCGCAACGTTGCCGGCACCCTGAACCTCGAAGCAGTACCGATTGCCGGTTACGAAATTCATGCCGGCGTCACCACGGGGCCAGCCCTGGAGCAGCCTGCCGTGCAACTTGCCGATGGCCGTTGCGATGGTGCTGTCAGTGCCGATGGCCAGATACTTGCCACCTACCTGCACGGCCTGTTCGAAGGCAGCCAGTCGTGCGCGGCGTTGCTGCGCTGGGCTGGCCTGGAGGAGGTGCAGGTCATTGATTACGAGGCCCTGCGCGAACGCGACATCGAGCGCCTGGCCGACCTGGTGGAAAAGCACCTGGACACCGCGCGCCTGCGCCAGCTCTGTGGGGTGGCCTGACATGCGCAACCTGATCCTCGGCGGCGCCCGCTCGGGCAAGAGCCGGCTGGCCGAACAGCTGGCCAGCGCCAGTGGCCTGCCGGTGACCTACATCGCCACCAGCCAGCCGCTGGATGGTGAAATGAACGAACGGGTGCTGCTGCACCGCCAGCGTCGCCCCGATGACTGGGGATTGATCGAAGAACCCCTGGCACTGGCCGCGGTATTGCGCGCCGAAGCGGCCGAAGGGCGCTGCCTGCTGGTGGATTGCCTGACCCTGTGGCTGACCAACCTGCTGATGCTCGAAGACGACCAGCGCCTGGCCGAGGAGCGTGATGCGCTGCTGGCCTGCCTGGAACAGTTGCCGGGCACGGTCATCCTGGTCAGTAACGAAACCGGCCTGGGCGTCGTGCCCATGGGCGAGTTGACCCGGCGCTATGTCGACCTGGCCGGCTGGCTGCACCAGGCCGTGGCCGAGCGCTGTCAGCGTGTGGTGCTGACCGTGGCAGGGTTGCCCTTGATGTTGAAAGGGCCTGCGTTGTGAGGGTGGGGGCTAGTTCAAGATTGTATTGGGGCGTGCAGGTGTCTGCCTTGGGTTATGTGGTGCCTGGAAGATCGAGCGCCGCCCGCGCGGCGCTTCGCGGGGCAAGCCCGCTCCCACATCTGTTTCGGGCCAGTCTCTCCTGTGAAGCTACCTCTGTCTGCCTTGTTTGTTCCATTCGATATCGAGGGCGAGGCGCGACTGCTCTTCATCAATCCTTAGCCATGCACCAAGGCTGCAATCCATCTGGTACAGGAGTAATTGGCCCGAAACAGATGTGGGAGCGGGCTTGCCCCGCGAAGCGCCGCGCGGGCGGCGCTCGGTCTCAAGCGCGCAGAAGGTCTCCTGCCAAGCAACTGCCAGCCCCAACACGCCCTGATAACTCCCATTACCCAACCCAGACAGGCCCATGACCATGACCCAACCCTGGTGGCAAAGCCCCTGCCAACCTCTCGACAACGCCGCCATGGACCAGGCCCGCGCCCGTCAGCAGCAGCTGACCAAACCTGCCGGTTCGCTCGGCCAGCTGGAAGGCCTGGCCATTCAGCTGGCCGGCCTGCAGGGGCGTGAGCGGCCAACGCTGGATCACGCTGCAATCAGCATTTTTGCCGGTGACCACGGTGTGGTCGAGGAAGGCATCTCGGCCTACCCGCAAGCGGTGACCGGGCAGATGCTGCGCAACTTCGTCGGCGGTGGCGCGGCGATCAGCGTGCTGGCGCGCCAGCTGCAGGCCAGCCTGGAGGTCGTCGACCTGGGCACCATCGACCCGCACCTGGAGCTGCCTGGCGTGCGTCATCTGCGCCTGGGCGCCGGTACCGCCAACTTTGCCCGCCAGCCTGCGATGACCGAAGGCCAGCTGCAGGCCGCCCTGCAGGCCGGTCGCGATAGTGCCCTGCGCGCCGCCGAACAGGGCGCGCAGCTGTTCATCGGTGGCGAGATGGGGATTGGCAACACCACGGCAGCCGCCGCCCTGGCCAGTGTCCTGCTGGGCTGCCCGCCGGCTGAATCGAGTGGCCCGGGTACCGGCCTGGACCACGCCGGGGTGCGGCACAAGGCCGAGGTTATCGAGCGCGCGCTGAGCCTGCATGGCCTCAGCGCCAACGATCCCTTGCAGGCGCTGGGCTGTGTCGGTGGTTTCGAGATCGCGGCCTTGGCCGGTGCCTACATGGGCTGCGCGCAGGCGGGTATCGCAGTGCTGGTGGACGGCTTCATCTGCAGCGTCGCCGCGCTGCTGGCGGTGCGCCTCAACCCGCAGTGCCGGGCCTGGCTGCTGTTCGCCCACCAAGGCGCAGAGCCTGGGCACAAAGCCGTGCTCGACACGTTGCAGGCCGAGCCGTTGCTGGCCCTGGGCCTGCGCCTGGGCGAGGGCAGTGGGGCTGCCCTGGCCGTGCCGCTGTTGCGCCTGGCCTGTGCGCTGCACGGGCAGATGGCGACCTTCGCCGAGGCGGCGGTGGCGGACCGCCCGGCATGATCCTCGACCTGCTGCGCCATGGTGAAACGGAGCAGGGCGGCCTGCGTGGCAGCCTTGATGATGCCCTGACCGACAAAGGCTGGGCGCAGATGCGTGACGCCGTGGCCGAGGCCGGCCCGTGGGAGGTGCTGGTCAGTTCGCCGTTGCAGCGCTGTGCACGTTTTGCCGAGGAACTGGGCGAGCGCCTTAACCTGCCCGTACAGCGCGAAGCGGCGTTGCAGGAGCTGCATTTTGGCGACTGGGAGGGCCGTAGTGCGGCGCAGATCATGGAAGACCAGGCGGACGCGCTGGGGCGCTTCTGGGCGGACCCTTATGCGTTTACGCCGCCCAATGGCGAGCCGGTCGAGGCGTTCGCCGAACGTGTGCTGGCGGCTGTCGAGCGCCTGAGCCGTCAGCATGCTGGCAAGCGTGTGCTGCTGGTCACCCATGGCGGCGTGATGCGGCTGTTGCTGGCCCGTGCTCGTGGCCTGCCGAGGGCGCAGTTGCTGCAGGTCGAAGTTGGCCACGCTGCGCTGATGCGACTGGTGCCGGGTGATGACGGCCAGTGGGTGGAGGGGCGCTGAGATGTTGCCGTTGTGGATTGCCTTGCAGTTTCTCAGCAGCCTGCCGGTGAGCCTGCCGGGCATGCCGGCGCCACGTGAGGTGGGGCGTTCGCTGCTCTGGTACCCGTTGGTCGGGTTGTTGTTCGGCTTGCTGCTGTGGCTGGCCAGCCATTTCCTGCAGGGCACGTCGGCGCCGCTGCACGCGGCCCTGCTGCTGACGTTGTGGGTGTTGCTCAGTGGCGCCTTGCACCTGGATGGCCTGGCGGACAGTGCTGACGCCTGGCTGGGCGGTTTTGGTGACCGCGAACGCACTTTGCAGATCATGAAAGACCCGCGTAGCGGGCCGATTGCCGTGGTCACCCTGGTGCTGGTGCTGTTGCTGAAGTTCTGCGCCTTGTGGGTGCTGGTCGAGCAGGGCATTGGCATGCAGTTGCTGCTGGCACCGCTGATCGGGCGGGCGGCGATGCTCGGGCTGTTCCTGAGCACGCCTTATGTGCGACAGGGCGGTTTGGGGCAGGCGCTGGCCGAGCACCTGCCTCGGCCTGCGGCCGGGTGGGTGCTGCTGGGCTGTGCGCTCTTCTGCCTGGTCCTGGGTGGATGGATCGTGGTGCTGGCATTGGCGGTGTTTGCCTGGTTGCGACAATTGATGTGCCGGCGCCTGGGCGGGACTACCGGCGATACCGCTGGTGCAATGCTGGAGTTGCTCGAACTGACCGTGATGCTGGGGTTGGCGTTGGGCCTCTGAGCCCTTGCTCAGGACGCTGGCCCTGTAGGAACGCAAGCAGGATGTTCCTGTAGGGGGTTTCTGAGCCTAACGTGCTGGCAAATTCCTGAAAAAACTCAGCAAGAGCCGGCATTTTGTCACTGGCGTATGCTTGCCCCTTCGCTAACTGTCGAGGAGTGTTCGCACCATGCGTCATGTCATTCTCGCCGCGTTGTTGGTGGCCATGGGGCCTGCAGCCCTGGCAGCCGATCTCATGGATTTCTGGAACACCCCACGCCACGGCGGCAACAGCTTCAACCGGCTGCCACCCGAGCAAGCCTATTTCGACGCCCTGAGCGGCTATGGCGCGACCTGGGTGCGGCTGTCCTACGACAAATGGCAGCCGGCAGAACGCGACTTCCTCCTCGGCGATGCCGATGCCTACCAAGGCCTGCCTGCCGCCGACCTGGCCACGCTGCGAGCCACCCTCGACCGTGCCCATCAGGCCGGCCTCAAGGTGGTCATAGCACCGCTTTCGCTACCCGGCATGCGCTGGTCGCAAAACAACCAGGGCCAGTTCGACGACCGCCTCTGGCAAGACAAACGCTACTGGTTGCAGGCTGCGGCCTTCTGGCGGGATCTGGCCCGTGAGCTGAAAGGTCACCCGGCCATCGCCGCCTACAACCTGGTCAACGAGCCCGCGCCGGAGAAGCAAGGTGGCCTGGCCGAGCATGCCGACCCCGGGCAAATGCAGCAGTGGTATGCACGGCAGCAGGGCACTGCGCGTGACCTGCCCGCCCTGTATCGGCAGTTGATAGTGGCCATTCGCGAGGAGGATGCGGACACGCCGGTCATGCTCGATGCCGGCTGGTTCGCCGCCGCCGACGCCTTCGGTTACTGGCCGGCACCGGTGGAGGACCAGCGGGTGCTGTACAGCGTGCACATGTACGAGCCCTATCTGGTGACCAGTGCACCGAACATGACGCGCAAGCAACCCATCGCCTATCCCGGCCCGGCACCGTTCGCGGGGCAAACGCAGCAGTGGGATGGCCAGCGTGTGGCGCAGTACCTGCACCAACCGCTGGACTGGGCCGAGGCCATGAAGGTGCCCCGCTCGCGCCTGGTGGTGGGTGAGTTCGGTTGCATGCGCAGGTTGCCGGGCTGCCGGCAATACCTGGAAGACGTGCTCAGCGTGCTGGATCGCCACCGGTTGCATTGGGCCTTTTACAGCTTCCGTGAAGATAACTGGGACGGTATGGACTACGAGCTGGGCTCGGCCAAGGTGCCGTGGCGCTATTGGCAGGCCATCGAGCAGGGCGCTCCAGACCCGCTGGCGCGCAAGGCTACGGTGGAGTTCGAGCCGATTCTCAGGCGCTTGAACCCAGGCAGAGGGTAGTGCCTGCCAGCTAAGTCATTGGGGGCCGCTTTGCGGCACATCGCCGGCAAGCCAGCTCCCACAGAGTCCCGTCAACGCAATCTGACAGACTTTAGGGCTGAGGGGCGTCGGTAATCATGAAATCTCTTGCAACACACATGATGCGGGTATATACACGTATCCATGCTGACCAGTGAATGCATCTGTACCCATCTGCGTCGTGCCGCCCGTGGGGTGAGCCGGCATTACGACGAAGCCCTTGCCGGCTTTGGGGTCAATGTCGCCCAGTTTTCCCTGTTGCGTCATCTGCAGCGGCTCGACCGCCCCAGTATCACCACCTTGGCAGAGGCCATGGGCCTGGAGCGCAGTACCCTGGGCCGCAACCTGCGGGTGCTGGAGGCTGAAGGGCTGGTGGCCTTGGCCGATGGCGACGACCAGCGCAACCGCGTGGTGCTGCTGACCGAGGCCGGTACGCAACTGCTGCGCGCTGCCCATCCGGCCTGGGAACAGGCCCAGGCCGATCTGGTGGAACGGCTGGGGGCAGGGCAGCGGGATGAACTGGTGCGCTTGCTGGATCAACTGGCTTGAATTGATACGACTATAAGCGGGTATGTACCCGTAAAAACCTTGCGATGTGCTGGAGATAACAATGACTTCGGTGTGGCGAACCAGCGGGTGGGTATTGGTGGGAGCAGCGTTGATCCTGGCGCTATCCTTGGGTGTGCGGCACGGCTTCGGCCTGTTCCTGGCGCCAATGAGCGCCGATTTTGGCTGGGGGCGTGAGGTGTTCGCCTTCGCCATTGCCTTGCAGAACCTGATCTGGGGGCTGGCGCAACCGTTCGCTGGCGCCCTGGCCGACCGCCTGGGCGCGGCGCGGGTGGTGATCATTGGGGGTATTCTCTATGCGGCCGGGTTGGTGCTGATGGGCATGGCCGACTCGGCCTGGTCGTTGTCGCTGAGCGCCGGCTTGCTGATCGGCATCGGCCTGTCCGGTACCTCGTTCTCGGTCATCCTTGGCGTGGTCGGGCGCGCCGTACCGGCGGAGAAGCGCAGCATGGCCATGGGCATTGCCAGCGCTGCCGGTTCTTTCGGCCAGTTCGCCATGTTGCCGGGCACCCTCGGCCTGATCCAGTGGCTGGGCTGGTCCGCTGCGTTGCTGGTGCTGGGCCTGTTGGTGGCGCTGATCGTGCCTTTCGTCGGCCTGTTGCGCGATCGCCCGTTGCCCAGTCATGGCGCCGAACAGACCTTGGGCCAGGCCCTGCGCGAGGCGTGCTCGCACTCCGGCTTCTGGTTGCTGGCGCTGGGCTTCTTCGTTTGTGGCTTCCAGGTGGTGTTCATTGGCGTGCACCTGCCGGCCTACCTGGTCGACCAGCACCTGGCCGCGACCACCGGTACCACGGTGCTGGCGCTGGTGGGCCTGTTCAATATCGTCGGTACTTTCACCGCCGGCTGGCTGGGTGGGCGCATGTCCAAGCCGCGCCTGCTGACCGGGCTGTACCTGCTGCGTGCGGTAGTGATCGTGCTGTTCCTCTGGGCGCCGGTGACTGAATTCAGTGCTTACCTGTTCGGCATTGCCATGGGTCTGCTGTGGCTGTCCACGGTGCCGCTGACCAACGGCACCGTGGCCACTGTGTTCGGCGTGCGCAACCTGTCCATGCTTGGCGGCATCGTCTTCCTGTTCCACCAACTGGGCGCCTTCCTGGGTGGCTGGTTGGGTGGGGTGGTGTACGACCGCACCGGCAGCTACGACCTGGTCTGGCAGATTTCCATCTTGCTCAGCCTGCTGGCCGCCGCCCTTAGCTGGCCCGTGCGCGAACGCCCGGTCGCCCGCCTGCAGGCCCAGGCCGCATGAACCGCTACCTGGCTAGGGGGCTACTGGCCGGCGCCGCCTTGTTACTGCTGGCGCTGGTGTGGTGGGGCTGGCACAAGGGCGGGATGGCGTTGATGCAGCTGGGCATGAGTGTTTGTTAGGCGCTACCCTGCAAGTTCGAGGATTGTCTTGCGGGAGAAACGAGTCATGCGTGCACATTGGTTGACGGTGCCGGTGCTGGCCCTGCTTGCCAGCGCATCGAGCTGGGCAGCTGATTGCCCGGCGTTGTTGCAGGGCAGCCTGCCGGAGCTGCGTGGCAAGGGGCAGGTTGACCTGTGCGAGCGCTTTGCCGGCAAGCCGCTGGTGGTGGTGAACACGGCCAGCTATTGCGGTTTTGCGCCGCAGTTCGAGGGGTTGGAGGCGACGTACAAGGAATATCACCAACAAGGCCTGGAAATGCTTGGCGTGCCATCCAACGACTTCAAGCAGGAAGATGCGGACAGCGAGAAGACCGCCAAGGTCTGCTATGCCAACTACGGTGTCACGTTCACCATGACCAAGACGCAGCCGGTGCGGGGCACGGATGCGATACCGCTGTTCGCTGAACTGGCCAGCCAGAGCAGTGCACCGAAATGGAACTTCTACAAGTACGTGGTGGACCGCAAGGGCAAGGTGATCGGCAACTTCTCCAGCCTGACCAAGCCGGATGATCCTGCGTTCCGGGCTGCTATCGAAAAGGCTATTGCCTCGCAGCCATAACTGGCTGCACTTGCTCTTGCTCTTGCTCTTGCTCTTGCTCTTGCTCTTGCTTCTAAGCGCGCGATAGTTCAGGCGCCGCCGATTGCGACTTCAGGAGGCCGAGCGAAGGGCTTGCGGAGGGAGGTGACGGGCATGGATGCCCGTCAAGCGCTGAGGCCCCATGGATGGGGCCTGCAGCGCGTACTCCCGGGAGCAAGCCCGTAGCGAGGGGACCCCGTAGCGCAGCGGAGGGGCCGGATGATAGGAGCCAGCGTTTTTTGGTTACTTTTTGTCGCGTTTGACAAAAAGTGACCCGCCGTAAGGGCGGAAAGGTGAATAAGCGCCACCTTCGAAAATGAATGTTGACCCCGTTGTTGATGCCCACGCTTGAAAGCGAAGAGCGAAGAGCGAAGAGCGAAGAGCGAAGAGCGGAAAAGTGCTGGTTTTGATCTCGCGCATAGTCCATTTACGATGGCGACGCTTACTCACCTTTTCGCCCTTACGGCGAGTCACTTTTTGTCAAACGCGACAAAAAGTAACCAAAAAACGCTGCGCTCCCATCATCCGGCCCCTGCGCTGCGCTCCGGGGTTCCCTCACTCCGGCCTTGCTCCCGGGAGGACCGCGCTGCAGGCCCCATCCTGGGGCCCAGCGCTTGACGGGCATCCATGCCCGTCACCTCCCTCCGCAAGGCCTGCGTTCGGCCTCCTGAAGTCGCGAAGATCAAGATCAAGATCAAGATCAAGATCAAGATCAAGATCAAGATCAAGATCAAGATCAAGATCAAAGTCAAAAGCAGGTAACGTGGCCGGGTTTCGGGTTATTTCACTTTGCATGCACCGTAATCGCCACCAACCGCACCACCACCGGCCTGACCATCAACACACAAACGAACGCCACAGGCATTGCCAACTGGTACGCCTTCAGCACGTTGCCGAGGTATTCGGGGTTGACCCCCGCATTCGCTGCAGTGATCACGAAACACATCAACAGTGCCATGATCGACGACATGTAGAAGGCAAAAACGTAGGGCGTGGCGCCCGGGTGCAATTTGCGTCGGCTGCGTGCCTGGGGCAGGTTGCTCATGCGAACTCCTGAAAGATAAGTAGAGGCGCAGGTTAGCAACGCACCGGGCAGCACCTGTAGACCAGTCGTATTGAGTTCTTTATAAAGAGATTCTTACGAATCCAGGGGCTCAGCATGGACCTGCTCAATGCCATTCGCTGCTTCATCAAGGTGGTCGAAGCCGGCAGTATCGCCGCCGGCGCCCGCAACCTGGGCCTGAGCCCGGCCGCGGTCAGCCAGAACCTGGCACGCCTGGAAGGCCACTTGCAGGTTCGCCTCCTCAGCCGCACCACACGCAGTATGGCGCTGACGCCCGCCGGTACCCAGTACTACCAACGCGTCAGGCACATCGAGCGCGACCTGGCCCTGGCCGAACAGGCCGTCACCACCCCCGACAGCGAACCCCAGGGGCGGCTGTGCATTGCCTCGACGTCCGCCTTCGGTCGTCACGTCCTGGCACCCTTGATACCCGCATTCAGTGCCCGCTACCCCCTGCTTTCGATAGAGTTGGTAACGACTGATCGCCGAGTCAACCATGCGCGGGAAGATGTGGATGTGAGCCTGCGCATTGCCCCACAACTGGAAGACCAGTTGCTGGCCCGGCACATCGCCCGTATCCCGTTCATTTGCTGTGCCTCGCCCGGTTACCTGCAAGACGCCGGCGTGCCGGCCACGCCCGAGGCCTTGCGTGACCACCGCTGCCTGGTGTTCCGCTACCCGGTGGATGGGCGCTTCCTGCGTTGGGGGTTCATGCGCGACGGGCTGCGGTTCGAGGCAGAGTTCGGCAGTGTCCTGATCAGCGACGACATCGATGCCCTGACCCAGATGGCACTGCACGATGGCGGCATCACCCGCTTGGCCGAGTTCATCGTGCGGCCGTATCTGGCCGCTGGGGCGCTGGTACCGTTGTTCGAATACAGCGATAGCGGCCAGGCCTATGCCCAGACCGAACCGATGGATATCTACCTGTGCCTGGCCGACCGCTTCGCCATGACCACTAAAGTGCGTGTGTTCATGGACTACCTGCGCGAATGCCTGGGCGACAGTTGGCAGATGCAGGCATGAAAAAACCGCCACGAGGGCGGTTTTTCATGTAACGCGTACGAATCAGAAGCGGTAGGTAAGGGATGCACCGATACCGTGAGCACTGTTCTCATACTTGGCCTGATAGGTGCCTTTCAACGCCTGTTGTGTCGGCGAACCGGACACATTGTTGACCTTGGTATCCTCTTCCCACAGGTACGAGTAGGCAACATCGATGGTCATGTCATCGTTCGGGCTCCAACCGGCACCAAAGCTGACTGCCTTACGATCGCCGGTAGGAATGCGCGGCGAACGATCGTGGTTGTTGGTCGGCGATTGGTCGACGGAGAAGCCTGCACGCAGGGTCCATTCCTTGTTCACCTTGTAGGCCGCACCAATGGCGTGTGCCCAGGTGTCATGCCAGTTCTGCTCTTCGGTGATGGTCTGCAGTGGGTAACCCGCTGGTGCTTCGTTCTTGACAACGATGCTCTCCAGGCGGCTCCAGCGTGTCCAGGTGCTACCGGCATAGAGCGTCCAGTGGTCATCCAGTTCATGGGTGACCGAGAAGTCCACCGACTCCGGCGTCTTGATTTTCAGGCTGGCGTCGAACTTGCCGTTCAGACCAAGCTGGGGAATCGGGTAGGAAACACGGGTATCGCCTTCAAGCTTGTAGTCGACCATCGAGTGATAGGTCAGACCCAGACGGGTACGGTCTGTAGCTTGTACGAGAACGCCGATGTTGTAACCGATCGCGGTGTCGTCGCCCTTGATCTTGATTTCGCCATCAGGGCCGGTGGGGCCCAGCAGCGCCTTGCTGGCCAGGTTCGAGCCCAGCTCACCCTTGATGCGGTTGATGGTCGGGCCAAAACCGATCGACACCTTGTCATTGAAGGCGTAGCTGATGGTTGGTTGGAAGGTGACAACCTCGACCTTGCTCTTCTTGCCCCAGTAGCGGGCTGCGTCACCGCTACCGTAGTCGGTGATCAGGCCGTATGGCACGTAAACACCGAAACCAACGCTCCAATGATCATCGATCGGCTTGACGTAGTAACCCATGGGCACGCCCACGACCGGGACCATGTCGCCATCGGTTTCCCCCCCGAAATTGCTACCACGACCCGAAATATCAGACTTGGCAATGACGGCTGCGCCACCCACGGTGACCTGTTCGCGCTTCAGGCGCGACATGCCTGCAGGGTTGCCATACACCGTACTGGCATCTTCGGCAGAAGACGAACGTCCCGCAAAACCGGTTCCCATGCCGCTGATGCTTTGTTCGTTCAGCGCGAAGCCTGCGGCGAGCAGTTGGCTGGAAGCAAGTGCAACGGCAACGCCGAGGGAGGCTTTGAGCATTACTTTTTTCATTATTAGAACTCCTTGGGATCTCCGGGGCGAAAAGCTACCAACAATTCACGCGCCGCGCTATAGCCTCAATCGCAGGAGATAGAGCGGTTTTGTAGGACAATCCGACCAAAATTCCCTTTTTTCCGGGTACTTTGTAGGACACGTCTTAAGATGCCTGCGGCAATCTCTGGTCTATGCAGGTATGCCAGGCGTGGGTGAAGTCGCGCAGGCGACCTTGGGGGTTGAAAATCTGTCGCCAGATCCGTGCCAGCGCGAGAAGGTCGTCGGCGGCAGGCAGTGGCGTGGCCTGCTCTTCGACGAGCATCCAGGCAATGGCTGTGGAATAGCGCAGGTTGACGGTGAGTTCCAGGTGCGGGCCGCCGAGGAAGGCGTGCTGGCTGGCCAGGCCGCGGACCAGGCTGGCCAGGTCGGGGTCACGGGCAAGGTAGTCGTCCCAGATTGCCTGGTGGCGGTGTTCGCCGATGCGGTACAGGCCATGCCCACGTCGGTCGTGCAAGGCCGACCCCAGGGCCGACTGGCTGGCGGCGATGCCCAGCAACAAGGCTTCGGCGCTGGCGCAGTGACGGTTCAGGTAGACCAGAGTGGGTCGTATCACATACTGACACAATTCATTCGCCGCGATACCCATGATGCCCTCGAGCAGGTAAGGGCCGGACGGGCGCTGGAGCTTGGCAGCTGGTGAGTGATCAGGCCCGCCGGAAGCGGTAAGCACCGCTCGAGTTGAAGTCTAGTGTGATAATCGTGGTGTAAAGGGCTGTTTTTAAATCAATTGCTGCCTGACGTACCGGGCTATATGCCTTAAGGCAATTATGCCTGGAACATTCAGGCAGGCTTGCGATGGAATGATTCAGCGCTTGAATACCGCAGTATTCGCCGCTCACGCGGTGAGCGACTGGCGGGTTCGGGCGATGACCGCCTGCAGCGGTTCACTGCGGCTGTACTGTTCGGGGTACAGGCGCTCGGTGTGGCAGGCGACGCCGTGTTCGTCTACCAGGGTGAAGCTGAAGCTGCCTTTGCGAGGGGCAACGATAAGGCACTTCAACGGCGAGAAGGCCTGGGAGAGGGTGCCAATGGCAGCCTGAATCTGATGATGAGTTTGCATATTGTTGGAGGTTCCTGCTTTAAACACGGGGTTATGATCCGTGCATGATAGAAACGTTCCAGTGACGCCTTTATTAAGGGACGAACGAACCTGACTGGAACAGGGCAGCCAGAGGGAGCGCAATCAAAAGTGGGCGCATGGGCTGACTGGTAGGTACTTCAGAGGGCAGGCAGCACGCCGTGGCCAAGGTTCTAGGCCGTCGGTGTGGGATCCTGATCAATTGTCACGTGATTCGTGCTTGAACAGCGCAGGGCTGGCGAGTGAATCATCGAAAAGGCCGGTCCTGGTTTCAGCAGCGTCACTCTTGGGGGGAGCGGGTCTGCAAGGACACTTGAGGCCAGAATTGACTTTCAGCTTGGTACTAACGAGGGGCACCTTACCGAAAATACAGGCGCTTGGCAAGCCTTTCATGTTTGTTCAGGTGAGCCGAGCAGTATGGCGTGTATTTGCACTGCTGGGAAGAGGGGGTAAAAGGCCCGCAACCGGCCTGATGTACCGATTTTGTGCACTCAAGTGAAGGTTTATGGTGCACTTGTTCACATTCCGGGCAGCGCTTGTAACTGCCCGGCAACACGCCGCGACAGCCTCGCCAATGCCTTGACTGGGCGGTTAAGTCAATGAAAAAAAACACTATTTTTAGCTGGTGAAAAAATCGTCAGTTTGACCGAAAGCCCCAATTTACGGGGGTTTGCGGGGTATGGGAGGGGGTTGTCCACCGAGTTATCCACAGGAACTGTGGATTGTCCCACGCGCTTGCTCTAGGACGGGCGTGCCAGCAATACAGCGAACTGTCCGACAATCGACATGCTCGGAGAGACCAGTTGGTCATCCACTTGAAAACGTCAAGAAAAGATCGTTGAAATTTTTTTCAATTCTCCGGAAATCGAAAGGCCAGGGCGCAGAAAAAAGGGTAGAGTGGCGCGCCTTTCGAGTTGCCAAACCTGTTGCTCATGAAGTTTCGCGGTAAACACCTCGCCAGCCCTGCTGCATCGACGCCTGCGCCTCCCCCCAAACGTTTCTCCCTCAAAGTGGCCTTGTGGCTGCTCGACAACCCGCGCCTGGGTGACAAGCCGCAGGTCAAGCACCTGGCCGGGCGCCTGTTGAAGCAGCCGGCGCGCCAGGGTGTGGTAGTGGCGCAAAGCCGCCTGGGGCAGATGTTGTGTCGTGATTGCGGCAATGCCCGTGACCGGCGTATTGGCCATGAACTGCTGCGTCAGGCCGCCCGCGCCGGTGATCGGCGGGCGCAACTGGAGTATGCGCGGCTGTGCCAGCACAGCGAGCCGGAGCAGGCGCGGTACTGGCTGGAGCTGGCGGCGGGGCAGGGGTCGCAGGAAGCGCGGCGGCTTTTGAGGCAGTGGTTCCATGCCTGAGGTGGGTTGCCTGTTCTGGCCTCTTCGCGAGTAAACCCGCTCCCACCGGAATAGCTATACCTCGGATACTGTGCAATCCCTGTGGGAGCTGGTTTACCCGCGAAGAGGCCGGAACAGGCAACACATCGCTCAGGCTGATAAGCTGCGCTGCATTCATCCAGGATCATTCGGGGTAAGCATGACAGTGGATCTGGCCAGCATTCTGCTGGGCTTGGTGGCAGGTGCATTGCCCTGCCTGGGTTGGGTCATGCAGGTGCAGCGCCGACAGGGCGCGCGACAAGGCGAGCAGGCCTTGCTCGAAGAGCGCCTCAATGCTGCCCAGCTGGCCCAGGCCGGCCTGCAGGCGCAACTGGACGCTTGCCGCGACGAGGTCAGCGACCTCAGCGAAGCCAACACCGTCAAGCAGACCCAGCTGGCCGCCCAGGGCCGTGAGCTGGAACTGCTGCAGATCGAACGCGACAATGCCCGGGACGCCGCCCACGCCTGGAACCTCGAGCGCGCCAACCGCGAAGCCGAACTGCGCCGCCTGGAGGCCCAGACTGCACGCCTGGACGCCGAACTGCGCGAGCAGCAGGAAAGCCACCAGCAGCGTCTGGAGGACCTGCAGGAAGCCCGCGATACCCTGCGCGCCCAGTTCGCCGACATGGCCACCAAAATCTTCGACGAGCGCGAGCAGCGCTTTGCCCAGACCAGCCAGCAGCATCTCGGCCAGTTGCTCGACCCGCTCAAGGAGCGTATCCAGGCCTTCGAAAAACGCGTGGAGGAAAGCTACCAGCAGGAAGCCCGCGAACGCTTCTCGCTGGGCAAGGAGCTGGAGCGTCTGCAGCAACTCAACCTGCGCCTGTCCGATGAAGCCACCAACCTGACCCAGGCCCTGAAAGGGCAGAAAACCCAGGGTAATTGGGGGGAACTGATCCTCGAACGGGTGTTGGAGCATGCCGGCCTGGAAAAGGGCCGCGAATACCAGACCCAGGTCAGCCTGAAGAGCGCAGACGGCGAGCGCTTCCAGCCCGATGTGCTGATCATGCTGCCCGGTGACAAGCAGGTGGTGGTGGATGCCAAGGTCAGCCTCACCGCCTACCAGCAGTTCGTCGCCGGCAACGACGAGGCTGCGCTCAAGCAGCACGTGCAGTCGCTGCGCAGCCACGTCAAAGGCCTGTCGAGCAAGGACTACAATCGCCTCGAAGGCCTGCATAGCCTGGATTTCGTGCTGCTGTTCGTGCCGATCGAGGCAGCTTTCTCGGCGGCCCTGCAAGCCGAGCCGAACCTGTTCCAGGAAGCCTTCGACCGGCAGATCGTGATCGTCAGCCCGACCACCTTGCTCGCTACCCTGCGGGTGATCGACAGCCTGTGGAAGCAGGAACGCCAGGGCCAGAACGCCCGCGAGATCGCCGAGCGTGCCGGCTGGCTGTACGACAAGTTCGTACTGTTCATCCAGGACCTGGACGAACTGGGCAACCGCTTGCAGCAGGTGGACAAGGCCTATGCCGCCGCGCGCAACAAGCTGTGCGAAGGGCGCGGCAACCTGGTCAGCCGCAGCGAACAGCTGAAGCTGCTGGGCGCCCGTGCCAGCAAGAGCCTGCCGGCCGACCTGCTGGAGCGGGCGCTGTCCGACGAGGCGTTGCCGGACGAAGCGCTTACTGAACCAGGCTCAGATGGCGATTGAGCAGGGCGCGCAGGGCCGCCGGCTTGACCGGCTTGGCCAGGTAGTCCAGGCCCGAGGCATGCACCATGGCGATGGTTTCCTTGCTGCCGTCGGCGCTGATCACCACGCCCGGCACCGGTTCACCCAGGCGCGCGCGTAGCCAGCCCATCAGCCCGGTACCGGTCTCGCCGTCGTCCAGGTGGTAGTCCACCAGCGCCAGGTGCGGGCGCATGCCCTTGGCCAGCAGGGCTTCGCATTCGGCGCGGTTGCGCGCGGTCCACACCTGGCACCCCCAGCGGCTGAGCAGGCTGTTCATGCCGATCAGGATGCTGTCTTCGTTGTCCACGCACAGTACCTGCAGCCCGGCCAGCGGCTGGCCGCCCTGTTCCACTGGGGCGCTGGGCACCGGCGCGGCCTGGCGGGCAATCGGTACGCTGACGCGGAACACCGTGCCCTTGCCCGGCCACGAGCGCACTTCCAGCTTGTGTCCAAGTACCCGGCACAGGCCATCAGCGATCGCCAGTCCCAGGCCCAGGCCCTTCTCGGCGCGGGTCTGGTGGCTGTCCAGGCGCTTGAACTCCTGGAAGATCACCTGCAGTTTGTCGTCGGCGATGCCCGGGCCGCGGTCCCACACCTCAAGCCACAACTGTTCACCCTGGCGCCGTGCGCCCAGCAGGATCGGGCTCTTGCCATAACGCAGGGCGTTGGTCAGGAAGTTCTGCAGTACCCGGCGCAGCAGCTTCATGTCGCTGTCCACCCGCAGGCGGCTGCCGCGCAGGCGGAATTCCAGGCCCTTCTCGGCGGCCAGCACCTTGAATTCGGCGCCCAGGGTGTCGAACAGTTCGTTGAGGGCGAAGGGCTTGGCATCCGGGGTGATCTTGCCGTTTTCCAGGCGCGAGATGTCCAGCAGGTCGCTGATCAGCTCTTCGGCCGAGCGCAGCGAGCTGTCCATGTGCTGTACCAGTTGCCGGGCTTCTTCATTCATGCCCTCGGCCTGCTGCGACAAGGCGGCGGAGAACAGCCGGGCAGCGTTCAGCGGCTGCATCAGGTCGTGGCTGACCGCGGCCAGGAAGCGGGTCTTGGACTGGCTCACCGCTTCGGCACGGCTCTTGGCTTCGGACAACGCCTGGTTCAGTTGCGACAGCTCGTGGGTACGCTCCGCCACCCGTTGCTCCAGGCCTTCGTTGGCGTCGCGCAGGGCCTGCTCGGCCTCGCGGAACGGGGTGATGTCGGTGAAGCTCATGACGAAGCCACCGCCCGGCATCGGGTTGCCGATCAGTTCGATCACCCGGCCATTGGGGAACAAGCGCTCGGAGGAGTGCGCACGGCCCTGGCGCATCCAGTGCAGGCGCCGCGCCACATGCACCTGCGCCTCGCCGGGGCCGCACAGGCCACGCTCGGCGTTGTAGCGAATGATGTCGGCAATCGGCCGGCCCACGCTGATCAGCCCGTCGGGATAGTTGAACAGTTCCAGGTAGCGGCGGTTCCAGGCCACCAGGTGCAGGTTCTGGTCGACCACGCTGATACCCTGGTTGATGTTTTCGATGGCGCCTTGCAGCAGGGCGCGGTTGAACTGCAGCACCTCGCTGGCCTCGTCGGCGATACGCACCACGTCTTCCAGCTGCATGTCGCGGCCTTCGATGGCGGCCTTGACCACGGCGCGGGTCGATGAGGTGCCGAGTACACCGGCCAGCAGGCGTTCGGTGTGTTCGATCCAGTCGCCATCGGCGTTCTGGTTGGGGTTGAAGCCCTTGCCCTGGCGGTAGGCGAAGCGGATGAAGCTCTGCCGGGCGCGCTCCTCGCCGACAAAGCGTGAGGCCAGGGTCAGCAGGTCGTCGATCTGCACCGCCAGCAGCGGCTTGCTGCTGGGTCTGGCGCTGGTCTGCTGGCCGATGAAGCGGCCGGCCTGCCAATGCTCGGAAACCCGTGTGCGCGACAGCACCGAGACCCAGGCGAACAGGGTGAAGTTGCCCGCCAGTGACAGCACCACGCCCTGGGTCAGCGGGCTGATCGGCAGATTCAGCGGGTTGCCGTGCAGCCACGCCAACCCTGGGAACAGCTGCAGCGACCAGCCCACGCTGTGCGCGGCAATTGGCAGCACCAGGGTGTAGAACCACAGGAAAATACCTGCGGCCAGGCCGGCGAACACGCCACGGCGGTTGGCCTGCTTCCAGTACAGCGCACCGAGCATGGCCGGGGTCAGCTGGGTCACGGCGGCAAAGGCGATCTGGCCGATAGTCGCCAGGCTGGCGGTGGAGCCCAGCAGGCGGTAGCTGACATAGGCCAGCAGCAGGATCACCACGATGGTCACCCGGCGAACCGAGAGCATCCAGTGGCGGAACGCCTCGAATGGCCGCTCGGCGTTGGTACGGCGCAGCAACCAGGGCAGCAGCATGTCGTTGGAGACCATGGTCGACAGCGCCACGGCCTCGACGATGACCATGCCGGTTGCCGCCGAGGCGCCACCGATGAATGCCAGCAGGGCCAGGCTCGGGTGTGCTTCGGCCAGCGGCAGGCTGATGACGAACGAATCCGAGATCACCGTGCCCGGCAGCAACATCTGCCCGGCCAGGGCGATAGGCACCACGAACAAAGCGGCCAGCGCCAGGTACATCGGGAACACCCAGCGCGCCAGGCGCATGTCCTGGGGTTCGATGTTTTCCACCACGGTGACGTGGAACTGCCGTGGCAGGCAAATGATCGCCATCATCGCCACGGCGGTCTGCACCACCATCGACGGCCAGTTGATGGTCTCCTGCCAATAGTCCTGCAGGTGGATCGACTGGCGGGCCTGGTTGAACAGGTCGTCGAAGCCGTCATACAGGTTGAAGACGACGAAGATGCCGACGGCGAGGAAGGCCAGCAGCTTGATCAGCGATTCGAAGGCAATTGCCAGGACCATGCCACGGTGGTGTTCGGTCACGTCCAGGCTGCGGGTACCGAAGACGATGGCGAACAGTGCCAGTACCAGCGATACCACCAGCGCGGTGTCCTGCACGCGGGTGCCTGTGGCGTCGGCATTGGCGCCGATCAGCAAGTTGACGCCGAGCACGATGCCCTTGAGCTGCAAGGCGATGTACGGCAGCACGCCGACCAGGCAGATCAGCGCCACGACTACCGCCAGGGACTGCGACTTGCCGTAGCGCGCGGCGATGAAGTCGGCGATCGAGGTGATGTTCTGTTGCTTGCTGATCAGCACCATCTTCTGCAGCACCCAGGGCGCGAAGATCAGCAGCAGCACCGGGCCCAGGTAGATCGGCAGGAATGCCCAGAGCTGTTCGGCGGCCTGGCCGACCGCGCCGAAGAAGGTCCAGCTGGTGCAGTACACGGCCAGCGACAGGCTGTACACCCAGGCACGCAGCTTCGGCGGCAACGGCGTGCTGCGGCGGTCGCCGTAGAAGGCGATGGCGAACATGATGGCCATATAGGCCAGGGCGACCACGGCGATCAGCCCGCTGGACAACGACATGAAGACTCCGAAGCAAAAAGATAACGCGGTCCCGATCAATCAGTCTGGCACGCAGGTGCCGCTTCGTCAGCGCAGACGATGGTCGCAGTGGCAGGTGGTCGCAGGGTTCTCTTTAACCTGTGCCGGCCCTTTCGCGGGTGAACCCGCTCCCACAGGTACGGCACAGGCTTCGAAAGCGGCGCTGTCCCTGTGGGAGCGGGTTCACCCGCGAAGAGGCCAGCAGAGCAAACATCATCCTTTACGGGTACCCAGCCAATAAAACACCCCTGCCAGTATCACCGACAACACCAGCAGGTAGAAGATCGCCCCCGGCCACAGGTGCACCAGGGCAAACCCCACCATCACCGGCCCCAGCGCCGCGCCGAGGTTGGACAGGTTCTGCGCACCGTAATACACCCCACGCAGGTGCTCCGGCGCGATCAGGTCGATGAACATGTACTCGGCCGGGATCACGATGATCTCGCCCAGGGTGAACACCAGCATCGCCAGGCACCACGCCAGCGCCGAGCCGGCCAGGGCAAAGCCCAGCAGCCCGGCGATGAACAGGCCCATGCCGGCCAGCAGCCAGGGCATCAGGCGCTGACGGCTGATGCGTCGGCCAATCAGGTACTGCAGGGCAATCACCGTCACCGCGTTGGTGGTCACCAGGTAACCGACCAGGCGCGCTGCCTCGGCCGGGCTGCTGGTCACCACCAGGTACTGCGACAGGTAGGCGGTGAACTGGCCGAACACCACTGCGCTAAGCACCCCGCCCAGGGTGAAGCATACCAGCCGCCGGTCACGGGCCAGCCCCAGCGCCACCTGGGCAAAGCCGACCCCGGGCTTGTCCGGCGCACTGGCCTGCAGGCTGCGATCACCCAGGCGCCAGTAGGCCAGGCACATACTCAGGCCTAGCAGGGCAGAGGCGATGAACGGCATATGGTCGTTCAACTCCAGCATGGCCACGCCCAGCAGCGGGCCGGCCGCGTAGCCGACGTTGCTGAGGGTGTACTTGATGGCGAACACTTCGGCCCGTTCCTCCACCGGCAGCAACGCGCAGAAGCCCGCCTTGGCGGCGATGTCGACCACTGCCAGGGCCAGGTTGATCAGGACCAGGCAGAGAAAGAACAGCAGCGCCGAGTTGCTGACGACCGCGCCGACGAAGGCCAGGGCAAACAGCAGGGTGCTGGCGCTGACCAGTGTGTGGTTGCGCAAGGTATCCACCAGGTGACCGCCATACAGGCTCAGCAGCGAGGCGATGATCAGCGCGCCACCGATCAGCAGGCCGATCTGGCTGATCGGCAGCTGGAAGTTGTCGGCCAGGTACACCACCAGGTAGGGCAGGGTAAGGGCGCGGGCGACAGTGAGGGTGAAGGTGGTGGTAAGCAGCAGGCGAACGGTGTGCGGGTAGCGTTTTATGGCGGCGAGCATGACCACATCCTTGTTGTTCTGTTTTGCCGGAGGGGCAGCATATGCCAACAGAGGCCTGCTGCGCAGGCCTTTCGCGGGCACGCCCGCTCCCACAGGTACGGCGCTGCCCTCAAGGCATGTGATATTCCTGTGGGAGCGGGCGTGCCCGCGAAAGGGCCGGTACAGTCCTCCAAAATCCTCGAGCGCTTGCCAGCCAGCGTATTTCCCATGCAGATTTGTGGCTTGTCGCGCCCGGCGCGCCTCCAATTGAAAAGCCCTCAGGACCAAGGACGATGAGTCACTCCTCGCAATTCACCTTGCTCGGCAAGCGGCGTTTCCTGCCGTTTTTCATCACTCAGTCGCTGGGTGCCTTCAACGACAACCTGTTCAAGCAGTCGCTGATCCTGGCGATCCTGTTCAAGCTCAGCCTGGGCGACGGTGACCGTTCGATCTGGGTCAACCTGTGCGCCCTGCTGTTCATCCTGCCGTTCTTCCTGTTTTCGGCGCTGGGCGGGCAGTTTGGCGAGAAGTTCGCCAAGGACGCGCTGATCCGGGCGATCAAGCTGGCCGAGATCGCGATCATGTCGGTCGGCGCACTCGGTTTCATCACCAATCACCTGGGGCTGATGCTGGTGGCATTGTTCGGCATGGGGACCCACTCGGCACTGTTCGGGCCGGTGAAGTACTCCATCTTGCCGCAGGCCCTGCGCGAGGAAGAACTGGTCGGCGGCAACGGCCTGGTCGAAACCGGTACCTTCCTGGCCATCCTCGCCGGCACCATCGGCGCCGGGGTGATGATGTCGGCCGACAGCTATGCCACCGTGGTGGCCGGTGGCGTGGTCGGCACCGCCGTGCTCGGCTACCTGGCCAGCCGCTGGATCCCGCGGGCCGCTGCCGCCTCACCGCAAATGCCGCTGGACTGGAACATCTTCAAGCAGTCGTGGGCGATCCTGCGCATGGGCCTGGGGCAGCCGCCGGCGGTGTCGCGTTCGATCGTCGGCAACTCGTGGTTCTGGTTCGTCGGTGCCATCTACCTCACGCAGATCCCGGCCTACGCCAAGGACTGGCTGCACGGTGACGGCACGGTGGTGACCCTGGTGCTGACCTTGTTCTCGGTGGGGATCGCCCTGGGTTCGCTGCTGTGCGAGCGGCTGAGCGGGCGCAAGGTGGAAATCGGCCTGGTACCGTTCGGCTCGTTCGGCCTGAGCCTGTTTGGCCTGCTGTGGTGGTGGCACTCCGGCGATGTACCTGCTGCGGCAGTACCGCACGACTGGCTGACGCTGTTGGGCATGGGCCAGGCCTGGTGGATCCTGCTGTCGATCGTTGGCCTCGGGGTGTTCGGCGGCTTCTACATCGTGCCGCTGTATGCACTGATCCAGGCCCGCACCGCCGAAGACCAGCGCGCTCGGGTGATTGCAGCCAACAACATCCTCAATGCCCTGTTCATGGTGGTCTCGGCAGTACTCACCATCATCCTGCTGGGCCTGGCCGAGTTGACCATCCCGCAGCTGTTCCTGGTGGTGTCGCTGCTCAACATCGCGGTCAACGCCTATATCTTCAGGATCGTGCCCGAGTTCACCATGCGCTTCCTGATCTGGCTGCTCAGCCATTCGATGTACCGCGTGCAGCACCGCGACCTTGAGCGCATCCCTGACGAAGGTGCGGCGTTGCTGGTGTGCAACCATGTGTCGTTCGTCGATGCACTGCTGCTGGGCGGGGCGATCCGCCGCCCGATACGCTTTGTCATGTACTACAAGATCTACAGCCTGCCAGTGCTCAACTTCGTGTTCCGCACCGCAGGCGCCATCCCGATTGCCGGGCGCAACGAAGACCAGGCTATCTACGAGCGTGCTTTCGCGCGCATTGCCGAGTATCTGGCCGATGGCGAGCTGGTGTGCATCTTCCCGGAGGGCAAGCTGACCGGGGACGGCGAAATCGATGTGTTCAAGGGCGGCGTCAACCGCATCCTCGAAGAAACTCCGGTGCCGGTCATTCCGTTGGCGTTGCAGGGGCTGTGGGGCAGCTTCTTCAGCCGGGACCCGGCCAAAGGTTTTTTCAAGCGCCTGTGGTCGCGGGTGACCATCGTGGCAGGCGCCGCCATCCCGGTGGAAGCGGCGCAGCCAGAAGCGTTGCGTGAGCAGGTCAGCCGCCTGCGCGGCGACCTCCGCTAGGGGGGCGTTAGCTGGCGCTGACTTTCAGGCCGACCAGGCCGGTAACGATCAGCGCCACGCTGGCCAGGCGTACCAGGGCCATGGACTCGCCGAACAGGATGATGCCGGCGATCACCGTGCCAACGGCGCCGACGCCGGTCCAGATGGCATAGGCGGTGCCCAGCGGCAGCTCTTTCATGGCCAGGCCCAGCAGGCCCAGGCTGATGGCCATGGCGGCGACGGTGAGGACGGTGGGCAGTGGTTTGCTGAAGCCGTCGGTGTATTTCAGGCCGACGGCCCAGCCGACCTCGAACAGGCCGGCGAAGAACAGGATGATCCAGGACATGGAGCGTCTCCATCGTTGTAAATGATGGGGCCGTCCCCGGAGTGGTCACGCGGTGCGTCGCGAGGTCGTCCTCGCAGTGGGTACCATGGTGCACATATGCAGCCCTCTGGGCAAGCCTGTGCGGGCCTCTTCGCGGGTAAACCCGCTCCCACAGGAATCTCCACAATTTTCATACCTGCGCAGTACCTGTGGGAGCGGGTTTACCCGCGAAAGGGCCAGTGCAGACACCATCAATGCCTGGCCGGCTCCCCACCTTCAGCTTCGGCCACAGGCTCCCCCATGCGCCGGAACCAGGTCGACAGCAGCGCCCCGGAAATATTGTGCCAAACGCTGAACAACGCACTCGGCACCGCAGCCAGCGGCGAAAAATGCGCCGCCGCCAGTGCTGCGCCCAGCCCGGAGTTCTGCATGCCCACCTCCAGTGCCAGCGACTTGCGCTGGGCCAGTGGCAGCTTGCACAGCCTGCCGGTCAAGTACCCCAGCAAGTAGCCGAAGCTGTTGTGCAATACCACCACCGCCATGATCAGCAGCCCCGACTCGGCGATCTTGGCCTGGCTGGCCGCCACCACCGCGCACACGATCATCACGATGCTCACCACCGACACCAGCGGCAGCACCTGCACCGCCGCCTGCACCCGGGCGCCAAGCAGCCGTTGGGCCAGCACGCCGAGCACGATCGGCAGCATCACCAACTGCAGGATCGACCAGAACATGTCCATGAAGGACACCGGCAGCCAGGCGGAGGCGAGGAACCAGATCAGTGCCGGGGTCAACAGCGGGGCGAGCAGGGTGGTCACCGCAGCGATCGCCACCGCCAGCGCCAGGTCGCCCTTGGACAGCCAGACCATCACGTTCGACGCCGTGCCGCTCGGGCAGCAACCGACCAGAATCACGCCTACTGCGATTTCCGCCGGCAGGTGGAATAGCTGGCACAGCAGCCAGGCCACGCCCGGCATGATCACGAAGTGCGCGACCACCCCCAGCATCACCCGCCAGGGCTGGCGGGCGAGGGCGGCAAAGTCATCGAGCTTGAGGGTGAGGCCCATGCCGAACATCACCAGCCCCAGCAGCGGCACGATGGCCACCTTCAGGGCGATGAACCATTGCGGTTGCAGGAAGGCCAGCACGGCGAACACCAGCACCCACAGGGCGAAGGTGTTGCCGACGAAGCGGCTGAGGGCGGCGAGGGCACGCATGGGGCAAGTCCTTTTCCATTTTACAGCTTCAAGAATTTCACTGGCCTCTTCGCGGGCTTGCCCGCTCCCACAGGTACGCCACAGTCTTCAGAAACGGTGGTGTACCTGTGGGAGCGGGCAAGCCCGCGAAGAGGCCAGTACTGTCTGAGGATATCTCCCAGGCCAGCACCGGCATTTCAAAACACATCAGACCCCTTGCGGAATCTCTTCCCCACCCAGCGCCTCGAACAGCACCGGCAGGAATTCGGCAAAGGTCATCATCATCAACTGGAAGCTGGCATCGAACTGCTGGGCAGCTTCGTCGCCACCATCCTGCTCGGCCTGTTCCTGCAGCAGCTCTTCGAACTTCAGGCGCTTGATCACCATCTTGTCATCCAGGATGAACGACAGCTTGTCCTGCCAGGCCAGGGCCAACTGGGTGACCACCTTGCCAGTGCTCAGGTGCAGCTGGATTTCCTCGCCGGTCAGGTCCTGGCGCTTGCAGCGCACGATGCCGCCGTCTTCGGCGGTGTCGCGCAGTTCGCATTCGTCCAGCACATAGAAGCCTTCGGCAGCTTCCTGCGACTTGACCCAATCGGTCATGGTGGCAACCGGTGCGATTTTCACGGTGGCCGGGCGCACCGGCAGCGAACCCATCACTTCACGCAGGGTCGACAGCAGGTCTTCGGCACGCTTGGCGCTGGCCGAGTTGACCAGGACCATGCCCAGGCGCGGGGCGATGGCGGCGAAGATCATCGAGCGGCGAATGAACGCGCGCGGCAGGAAGGCCTGGATGATCTCGTCCTTGATCTGGTCGCGTTCCTTTTTATAGACCTTGCGCATCTGCTCGGTCTCGATCTCTTCGACCTTCTCCTTCACCGCGTCGTTGACCACGCTGCTGGGCAGGATGCGCTCTTCCTTGCGTGCGGCAATCAGCAGGTACTCGCCGCTGACATGCACCAGGGGAGCGTCTTCGCCTTTGCCGAACGGCGCGACGAAACCATAGGTGGTCAGCTCCTGGCTGGCGCAGGGGCGGGCTGGCTTGCTGGCCAGGGCCGCTTCCAGCGCTTCAGGCTCGAATGGGACATCCTGGGTCAGGCGGTAGGTCAGCAGGTTCTTGAACCACATGAGGGGCAATCTCTCCTTAATGCATAAGGCGGGCATTATTCTCCGAGCGGTGCTCTCAGGCCAACCCTGTCGGAGTGCCAGTAGCGGTTGCTGGAGGTAAAGATGCGCGTAGCAACGCTAGGTCTTTGAAAGGCCTGAGGTTTTTTTTGAAAAAAGTTAAAAAAGTGCTTGCCAGGGTACAGGGCCGTCCGTAGAATGCGCGCCACACCGAGACGAAGGGTGATTAGCTCAGCCGGGAGAGCATCTGCCTTACAAGCAGAGGGTCGGCGGTTCGATCCCGTCATCACCCACCACTCG
>NZ_JAFGYJ010000002.1:0-103065 GCF_017490805.1 Pseudomonas sp. 43(2021) | reverse complement strand
GATGTTTAGCGCAGCGGTAGTTCAGTCGGTTAGAATACCGGCCTGTCACGCCGGGGGTCGCGGGTTCGAGTCCCGTCCGCTGCGCCATATTTCACTTCCAGGGCCTACTGAACACCCGGAAGTAACAGAGAAAGCGACCTTAGGGTCGCTTTTTTTGTGCCTGTGATTTGGTGTTTCGCCGAAATTTGCAAAAAGTTCGATAAGTGCTTGCCAGAGCGTAAAGTCGCCCGTAGAATGCGCGCCACACCGAGAGACATGGGTGATTAGCTCAGCCGGGAGAGCATCTGCCTTACAAGCAGAGGGTCGGCGGTTCGATCCCGTCATCACCCACCACTCGATGTTTAGCGCAGCGGTAGTTCAGTCGGTTAGAATACCGGCCTGTCACGCCGGGGGTCGCGGGTTCGAGTCCCGTCCGCTGCGCCATATTTCACTTCCAGGGCCTACTGAACACCCGGAAGTAACAAAGAAAGCGACCTTAGGGTCGCTTTTTTTGTTTCTGCATTGAGCAAAAAACCAACAGGCGATGCCTGGCCCCTGTGGGCGCGGGTTTACCCGCTCCCACAGAGGATCTGTAGCAATTTCAGCTACGACGTTCTTCTTCTCGCAACGTCAGCACTTCAAACCCATCCTCGGTCACCGCCACCGTATGCTCCCACTGCGCCGACAGGCTGTGGTCACGGGTAATCACCGTCCAGCCATCCTTCAGCGTGCGCGTCCCGCGCCCACCCTGGTTGATCATCGGTTCGATGGTAAACACCATCCCCGGCTTCAACTTCATGCCCATCCCGCGCTGGCCAACGTGCAGCACCTCAGGCCCTTCATGCATCTGCTGGCCAATGCCATGTCCGCAATACTCACGTACAACGCTGTAACCCGCCGCTTCGGCATGGGTCTGGATGGCATGGCCGATATCACCCAGCGTCGCCCCGGGGCGTACCTGTTCGATGCCTTTCCATAGCGCGTCATAGGTGGTGTCGACCAGGCGCTGCGCCTCATCGCTGATCGGCCCGATGCTGTACATCTTCGACGAGTCGGCGATATAGCCGCCTTGCTCCAGGGTGATGTCGACGTTGATGATCGAGCCTTCCTTCAGCACTTCATCGACCTTGGGCATGCCATGGCACACCACATGGTCCACCGAGGTGTTGAGCGAGTAGGGGAAACCGTACTGGCCCTTGCTTGCCGGGCGGGCCTTGAGCGTGCCGACGATGAACGCATCGGCACGGTCGTTGATCTGCATCGTGGTCACGCCGGGGCGGATGAAGCTGTCGAGGTCGGCGAACACCTGGGCCAGCAACTGGCCGGCGCGGCGCATCAGGTCGAGTTGGGCGGGGGTCTTGAGAATCACCTGGGACATGGGGGAGGGCAGTGGCTCATGCTGGAATGTGCCCCAGCATAGCGCCACGGGGTGCGGGGTTGCCACCGCATGGTGCGCTCCTGTGCCGGCCTCTTCGCGGGTGAACCCGCTCCCACAGGGACTGCACAGTCTGCAAACCTGTGGTGATCCTGTGGGAGCGGGTTTACCCGCGAAAGGGCAGGCACAGCTGGCCCATTAATTGCTGATCTACCGCTACCCAGGGCTATCAACGTCGACAGCCCACAAACCTTCACGACAAAGGCGCCGTGTTGCCCCGCTTGCCCAGCAAGCAGGGGCAGCCGGCGCCTTTTTGCGTTTCTCACAGGAGCCCGCCCATGGCCAACAGCGAAGTGCGCAGCGTCTGCCCTTACTGCGGCGTCGGTTGCGGCATCGTCATGAGCGTTGCCGATGGCAAGGTCGGCAAGATCAGCGGCGACAAGCTGCACCCCAGTAACTTCGGCCGCCTGTGCACCAAAGGCCTCACCGCACACCTGCCGCTGACCGCTGCCGGCCGTATGGAAGATGCCTATGTGCGCCAGCAGCGCAGCCAGCAGCCAGCGCGTACCGGCATCGACCAGGCCATCGCCACTGCCGCTAGCCGCCTGCTCGGCATCATCGACCAGCACGGCCCGGACGCCGTGGCGCTGTACGTTTCCGGGCAAATGTCGCTGGAGGCCCAGTACCTGGCCAACAAGCTGGCCAAGGGCTTTATCCGCACTCGCCACATCGAGTCCAACTCGCGCCTGTGCATGGCCAGCGCTGGCAGCGGCTACAAGTTGTCGCTTGGCGCCGATGGCCCGCCCGGCAGCTACCAGGACTTCGAGCACGCCGACGTATTCCTGGTGATCGGCGCCAACATGGCCGACTGTCACCCGATCCTGTTCCTGCGCCTGCTCGACCGGGTGAGGGCGGGCGCCAAGCTTATCGTCATCGACCCGCGGCGCAGCGCCACCGCCGATAAGGCCGACCTGTTCCTGCAAGTGCGTCCCGGTAGCGACATGGCCTTGCTCAATGGCCTGTTGTATCTGTTGCAGCGCAACGGCCACACCAACCCCGACTTCATCGCCCGCCACACAGAAGGCTGGGACGAACTGCCGGCTTTCCTCGACGACTACACCCCTGAACGCGTGGCCGCCATCACCGGGCTGGCCGAGGCCGACATCATCAGGGCCGCCGAATGGATCGGCGGCGCCAGCAACTGGATGAGCTGCTGGACCATGGGCCTGAACCAGAGCATCCATGGCACCTGGCACACCAATGCGATCTGCAACCTGCATCTGGCCACGGGCGCCATCTGCCGCCCCGGCAGCGGGCCGTTCTCGCTGACCGGCCAGCCCAATGCCATGGGCGGCCGCGAGATGGGCTATATGGGCCCGGGCTTGCCAGGCCAGCGCTCGGCGCTGGTAGCGCAAGACCGCGCCTTCGTCGAGCAGCAGTGGCAACTGGCACCGGGCAGCCTGCGCAGTGAGGGCGGCGAGGGCACGGTGGCGCTGTTCGAACAGATGAAAAGCGGCGCGGTGAAAGCCTGCTGGGTCATCTGTAGCAACCCGGTGGCCAGCGTCGCCAACCGCCAGCAGGTGATCGACGGCCTGCGCCAGGCCGAATTGGTGATTACCCAGGATGCCTTCCTCGACACCGAAACCAACCGTTACGCCGACATCCTCCTGCCGGCCGCACTGTGGGCTGAAGGGGAAGGCGTGATGATCAACAGCGAGCGCAACCTCACCCTGATGCCACGCGCCGTCGAGCCGCCCGGGCAGAGCCTGCCCGACTGGCAGATCATCGCCCGGGTCGCCTGCGCCATGGGCTACGCCGACGGCTTCGACTACCCCGATGCCGAAGCGGTGTACGAGGAGATCCGCCGCTTCCATAACCCGGCCTCCGGCTACGACCTGCGTGGTATCGGCTATGCCGAACTGCGCGAGCAGCCGCGCCAGTGGCCCTGCGCCCCGGGCCGCGACAACCCGCGCAGCCCGCTGCGCTACCGCAACGACGGCAGCAGCCAGGCGCTGTTGCACGACGCCCAGGGCGAATGCCCGGCGTTGGCCTTCCCGACCGCCAGTGGCAAGGCCCGTTTCTTCGCCCGGCCCTGGTTGCCGGCAGCGGAGCTGCCGGATGCCGATTACCCCATGGTGCTCAATACCGGCCGCGTACAGCATCAGTGGCACACCCTGACCAAGACCGGCAAGGTGCCGGCGCTGAACAAGCTGGAGCCTGGCCCCTTCATGGAGATCCACCGCGACGATGCCGCCCGTCTGGGCATCGCCGAAAAGGACCAGGTGGCCATCCGCTCGCGCCGTGGGCAGGCCGTGCTGCCCGCGCGAATCAGCGACCGGGTCATGCCGGGCAACTGCTTTGCCCCATTTCACTGGAACGACCTGATCGGCGAGCAGCTGGCGATCAACGCCGTGACCTGCGATGCGGTCGACCCGCTGTCGCTGCAGCCGGCGTTCAAGCACTGTGCCGTGACCCTGGAGCGGGTTGCAGGCGAGCGGATCGAAGCCCTTGATCTGAACACTGCCATTCCGCCGACCGCCGCCCTGTCCCGTCTGCTTGGCCTGGACACCCTGCCAGCCCCGGTACTGCCCGATGCTGCGCTGGCGGCGCCACGGCACCAGGTGTTGTGGGCCTCGCAGACCGGCAACGGTGAGTTGCTGGCCGAACGCTGTGCCGAGCGCCTGCGTGGTGCCGGCCTCGATGTGCAGCTCAGTTGCATGGACGCGATCAGCCCGCTTCAGTTGCAGGGCGCCGCCAGCGTGGTGCTGATCGCCAGCACCTTTGGCGATGGCGACGCGCCCGACAGCGCGGCGGCGTTCTGGCACGCCTTGCAGGGGGAGCAGGGCGCCCACTGCGCCGAACTGCGCTATGCCGTACTGGCCCTGGGCGATTCCAGTTACGACCAGTTCTGCGGCTTTGGCCGCAAGCTTGACCAACGTCTGGCCGAACTGGGTGGGCGGCGCCTGCTGCAACGGGTGGACTGCGAGCCGGACTTCGACGACGCCTTCGCCGCCTGGCTCGATGCGCTGTTGCCTACGCTGGGCAGTGCCGCCGCACCGCAACCGGTCACCGAGCCTGCGCCCGTGGCGGCTTACAGCAAGCAGCAACCCTGGGCTGCCACCTTGCTGGAAAACCGCCTGCTCAACGGCCCGGGTGCCAGCAAGGAAACCCGTCAACTGGTGTTCGACCTGAGTGGCAGCGGCTTCACCTATGCCGCGGGCGATGCCTTGGGCGTGTGGCCGCGCAACTGCCCGCAGCTGGTCGACGAACTGCTGGCGCTGATGCAGCTCGATGGCCAAACCATGGTCGAGCTCAAAGGCCAGCCCGCCATGCCGCTGACTGAAGCCCTGCAAGCGCACCTGGAGATTGCCAAGGTCACCGCGCAGCAGTTGCAGGCCTTCGCCAGCAATGCCCCGGACCTGCAGCGCCTGCTGCAGCCCGAGTGCAAGGCCGAGCTGCAGGACTGGTTGTGGGGCCGGCAACTGGTCGATGTGTTGCGCGCCTTCCCCCAGCAGTTGCCGCTGGCCAGCTGGCTGGCCCTGCTCAAACCGTTGCAGCCGCGCCTCTATTCGATCAGCTCCAGCCTGCTGGCGCACCCGGAGCAGGTGCACCTGACCGTTTCCACGGTGCGCTATGGTGCGCGCAAAGGGGTGTGTTCAAGCTTTCTTGCCGACCGTGCACAGGCGCTCAAGGTGGCCATCTTCCCGCAGGTGTCGAAGCACTTCCGCCTGCCCGAGGATGACTGCGTGCCGGTGATCATGGTCGGCCCCGGCACTGGTATTGCGCCGTTCAGGGCTTTCCTCGAAGAACGAGAGGCACGCGGGGCGAAAGGGGCTAACTGGCTGTTCTTCGGCGAGCAGTACGCGGCCACCGATTTCTATTACCAGGAGCAGCTACAAGCTTGGCAGGCTGCAGGGCACTTGCGGCTGGACACGGCGTTTTCACGCGACCAGGCCGAGAAGGTCTACGTGCAGCAGCGCATGCTCGAACAGGGCGCGCAGTTGTGGCGGTGGCTGGAGGCGGGGGCGTACTTCTTTGTGTGTGGCGATGCGCAGCGCATGGCCAGGGATGTGGATGCGGCGTTGCGGGCCATCGTGGCCGAGCATGGCGGCATGGATGCGGCGGCGGCGGGGGCTTATGTCGAAGCGCTGGGCAAGGCCAGGCGGTATCGGCGGGATGTGTATTGATGTGCGCCAAGATGGGGAGTGATGCACTTGGAATGTGCACTTGCTGTGCTGGCCTCTTCGCGGGCACGCCCGCTCCCACAGGTACTGCAAAGGTCTGAAAAAACGTGGAGGACCCTGTGGGAGCGGTCGTACACCGCGAAGAGGCCAGTACAGGAAACAGGGTTGGCACAGTCCCTGCTTTATCCCAGTTACAACAAAGCCCACTGATCAACGGCGATCAACCCGGGCCCACTACCGCGATGAATACAGGCAAAGGCGCCTGGAGCTTCGGCTCCAGGCGCTTTTTTTTTGATCGAGGATCGGCTTATGAAGGCAACAGCGAGCAGCGGGCAACGAGAGCGACTGGTCATCGTCGGCAACGGCATGGTCGGCCACCATTGCGTCGAACAACTGGTCAGCCGCGGCGCCCTGCAGCGCTTCGAGGTGCATGTGTTCGGCGAAGAGCGCCAACGCGCCTACGACCGCGTGCACTTGTCCGAGTACTTCGGCGGCAGCTGTGCCGAAACCCTGGCCCTGTGCGGGCAGGACTTCTACGGCGCCAACGGTGTGCACCTGCACCTCGGCGAAGCGGTACTGGAAATTGACCGTGAGTGCGGCGAAGTGGTCACTGCTGAGGGCCGCTACGGTTACGACCACCTGGTGCTGGCCACAGGCTCCTATCCCTTCGTGCCACCGATCGAAGGCTCCAGCGGCAATGCTCGGCTGGTCTACCGCACCCTCGACGACCTCGACGCCATCCGCGCTGCCGCAGCCAGCGCCCGCCGTGGCGTGGTAGTGGGCGGTGGCCTGCTTGGCCTGGAAGCGGCCAACGCCCTCAAGTCGCTGGGCCTGGAAGCCCATGTGGTGGAGTTCGCCCCACGGCTGATGCCGGTGCAGCTGGACGGCGAGGGCGGCGCCGCGCTCAAGGCACAGATCGAAGCGCTGGGCGTGGGTGTGCATCTGTCGCGTGCCACCCAGTCGATCAGTGCGGGGGAAGACTACCGCTACCGCATGAACTTCGATGGCGGCGAGCACCTGGAAACCGACCTGATCGTGTTCTCCGCGGGTATCCGCCCGCAGGATGCCCTGGGCCGTGCCTGTGGCCTGGATATCGCCGCGCGTGGCGGGGTGGTGATCGACAACCACTGCCGCAGCAGCGACCCACGCATTTTCGCCATCGGTGAGTGCGCCTCGTGGAACGGCAGCGTGTTCGGCCTGGTTGCCCCGGGCTACAGCATGGCGCGCAACCTGGCGGCGCTGCTGATGGGGGAAGCCGCTGGCGAATTCACCGGTGCCGACATGTCCACCAAGCTCAAGTTGCTGGGCGTGGATGTCGGCTCCATCGGCGATGCCCATGGCGCCACCCCGGGGGCACGCAGCTACCGCTTCATTGACGAAGCCAACAGCGCCTACCGCCGGCTGGTGGTGGATGCCAGCGGCAAGCACGTACTTGGTGCGGTGCTGGTCGGCGACAACAGCTATTACGACACCCTGTTGCAGTACGCCCAGAACGGCATTGCCCTGCCGGCCGACCCGGCGGCACTGATCCTGCCGCAAGGCGGCGGCGCACCGGCGCTGGGCGCCGATGCGCTGCCCGACAGCGCGACCATCTGCTCCTGCCACAACGTCAGCAAGGGCGCGGTCTGCGCCGCCATCGACAGCGGCTGCGGCGACCTTGCCGCCGTCAAGGGCTGCACCAAAGCTGCCACCGGTTGTGGTGGATGCGCGGCCCTGCTCAAGCAGGTATTCGAGCACGAGCTGACCGCCCGTGGCGTGGCGGTGGACAAGAGCCTGTGCGAGCACTTTGCCTACACCCGCCAGGAGCTGTACGGGCTGGTACGGGTGGAGGGCATCCGCACCTTCAGCGAGCTGCTCGAACGTCACGGCAAAGGCCATGTTGGGTGCGATATCTGCAAGCCGGCGGTGGGCAACATCCTGGCCTCGTGCTGGAACCAGCCGATCATGGACCCGGCGCTGGTGCCGCTACAGGACACCAACGACACCTTCATGGCCAATATGCAGAAGAACGGTACCTACTCGGTGGTGCCGCGTATCCCCGGTGGTGAAATCACCCCCGACAAGCTCATCGTGATCGGCCAGGTGGCCAAGAAGTACGACCTGTACACCAAGATCACCGGTGGCCAGCGCATCGACCTGTTCGGCGCCCAGTTGCACGAACTGCCGCTGATCTGGGGCGAGCTGATCGAAGCCGGCTTTGAAACCGGGCATGCCTATGGCAAGTCGACCCGCACGGTGAAATCGTGCGTCGGCAGCACCTGGTGCCGTTACGGCGTGCAGGACAGTGTTGGCATGGCCCTGCGCCTGGAAGACCGCTACAAAGGCCTGCGCAGCCCGCATAAGCTCAAGTTCGCCGTATCTGGCTGCACCCGTGAATGTGCCGAGGCGCAGAGCAAGGACATCGGCGTGATCGCCACCGACAAGGGCTGGAACCTTTACGTGTGTGGCAACGGCGGCATGCGCCCGCGGCATGCCGAGCTGTTCGCCACCGACCTTGATGACGAGACCCTGGTACGCCTGATCGACCGCGTGCTGATGTTCTACATCCGCACCGCCGACAAGCTGCAGCGCACCTCGGTGTGGCGCGAGAACCTGGAAGGCGGGCTGGACTACCTGAAACAGGTAGTCATCGATGACAGCCTGGGCCTGGCCAGCGAGCTGGAAGCGCAGATGCAGCATGTGGTGGACCAGTACGAATGCGAGTGGGCCAACGCCCTCAACGACCCCGAGAAGCTCAAACGCTTCCGTACCTTCGTCAACGACCGCCGTGCCGATCCGGACGTGCATTTCGTGCGCGAACGCGAACAGCGCCGGCCTGCTGCGCCGCTGCACCTGATCCCAACTGTCGAGGAGGCTGTCTGATGAACCTGTCCAATGCTGCTGTGAAAACCCGAGAAACCTGGCAGGCCGTGTGCCAGGCGGATGACCTGGTGGCGGATTCCGGGGTGGTGGTGTGGCTTGACGGTGCCCAGGTGGCGCTGTTCTACCTGCCAGGGCAGGCGCAGCCGCTGTACGCGGTGGACAACCGCGACCCGCGCTCCGGCGCCAACATCATCGGCCGCGGGCTGGTGGGCAGTGTGCAGGGCGAACTGGTGGTGGCGGCGCCGTTGTACAAGCAGCACTTCAGCCTGCGGAGCGGGGAGTGCCTGGAAGATTCCGGGCAGCGTTTGCGGGTGTGGCCGGTGCGTTTGAGTGGTGAGACGGTGGAGTTGGCTGTGGCCTGATATTCATCTGCCGCCTGCACTGGCCTCTTCGCGGGTAAACCCGCACCCACAGGGATCTGCACAGGTCTGGAGAACTGTGCAGATCCCTGTGGGTGCGGGTTTACCCGCGAAAGGGCCGGTACAGGCTATCTGCATGCGGTAAGCTTGAGCCCATGAACCTCGACACCCGCATCAAGTACCGCCACCTGCTGTGCTTCCTGGAGATTGCCCGGCAGGGCAGCCTGGCCAGGGCTGCCGACATCCTGGCAATCAGCCAGCCGGCCATCTCCAAGACCCTCAAGGAACTCGAAGAGCTGCTGGAAACACGCCTGTTCGCGCGCAGCCGCCAGGGCGTCGAGCTGACCCCGGCCGGCACGCGTTTCATGCGTTACGCCGGACCCAGCGTGCAAGCCCTGCGCGATGGCGTGAGCAGCCTGCGTGGTGAAGCGCGGGCGCCGTCGCAGGTGCGTATCGGCGTGCTGTCCACGGTCGAAGGCCTGCTCATGCCCGAGGTGCTGTGCCGCCTGCACCAGCGGCATGACGCGTTGGTGATCAGTGTGGTCACCGGGGTCAGCGCGCAACTGCTCGGCCAGTTGCGCCTGGGCGAACTGGAGCTGGTGGTCGGGCGCATGACCGACAGCCCGCAGATCCAGGGCCTGTCGTTCGAGCACCTGTACAGCGAGTCGATGAGCCTGGTGGTGCGGCCTGGCCACCCGTTGCTGGCCGGCACGCCGGTGGAGCGGGCGCAGGTGGGGCGTTACCCGTTGGTATTGCCGCCCGCAGGCACCACGATCCGCCAGCATGCCGACAGCCTGTTTGTGCAATGTGGCATCCAGATGCCGGCCCAGCGCCTGGAAACCCTGTCACTGGCGCTGAGCCGGCGCTACCTGCTGGGCAGCGATGCAGTGTGGGTGGCGCCGCGCGACGCGGTGCTGCTCGACCTGCGCCGGGGCGAGCTGGTCGAGCTCGACCTGGGTGTGCGCGAGCCGGGCGGCTCGGTGGGCATCTGCCGTAATGCTGCGTTGCCGCAGAGTCTGCCGGGGCAGTGGGTGTGCGAAGTGCTGCGCGAGGTGGCGGGGCAGTACCGTGAGGGCAATTACCCCTGAGGGCCAATGCAGGCTTCTCGGCATTCAGCGAAATAAATCCCCCGCAAAACCGGGCAAAGGCGGCACAACCGGTCAATACTGGCCAATGGCTGCACATCCTTTGATGAATAACCGTTTAACTACTGAACTTCCTTACCAAAACCCGCTCCTATGCCGGTAGCCATTGGTCATGGCCGCCTGCTAAGCTCGCGGCTTTACCCTGATTGCCCTTATGGCGCATGAACAAGGAAATAGCATGAAACAGCATCGTTTGGCGGCTGCGGTTGCCCTGGTAGGCCTGGTACTGGCTGGCTGTGATCAACAGACCAGCAGCCCCGAGCTGAAGACTCCGGCACAGAAAGCCTCCTACGGTATCGGCCTGAACATGGGCAAGAGCCTGGCTCAGGAAGGCATGGAAGACCTTGATTCGAAAGCAGTCGCCCTCGGCATCGAAGACGCCGTTGGCAAGAAAGAACAGCGCATCAAGGACGAAGAGCTGGTAGAAGCCTTCACCGCGCTGCAGAAGCGTGCCGAAGAGCGCCTGGCCAAGGCCAGCGAAGAAGCCGCCTCCGCCGGCAAGAAATTCCTTGAGGAAAACGCCAAGAAGCCAGGCGTGGTCACCACTGCCTCGGGCCTGCAGTACGAAGTGGTCAAGAAGGCCGACGGCCCGCAGCCCAAGCCGACCGACGTGGTCACTGTCCACTACGAAGGCAAGCTGATCGATGGCAAGGTGTTCGACAGCTCCGTCGAGCGCGGCAGCCCGATCGACCTGCCGGTCAGCGGCGTGATCCCGGGTTGGGTCGAAGGCCTGCAACTGATGCACGTCGGCGAGAAGTACAAGCTGTTCATCCCGGCTGAACTGGCCTACGGCGCGCAGAGCCCAAGCCCGCTGATCCCGGCCAACTCGGTACTGGTGTTCGACCTGGAACTGATCGCCATCAAGGATCCGGCCCAGCTGCAAGGCGCCGAGCCGGAAGCTGAAGCCCCTGCTGACGCTCCAGCCGAAGCGCCTGCCAAGTAACACTGGCTGGCCCACGCAAAACGCCCCGTCCTGACGGGGCGTTTTCGTTTGTGCAGGGTGGTTGGACGAACCTGCAACTGCTGATACTGTCCGAGGAAATGCAGCGTGAAGCAGCAAGATGCTTCTGACGCAAATCGTTTGCGACGTAGGCACCCATGGTGTGAAACGACTGTGTAAAAAACGCCCGATCTGACCGGGGCCCTTGCCTGGCAGGCACCCGGGGTCAGAAACGTCGCCCTGTTCACAAGGTTATCCACAATAAATGTGGATAACCTTTTCCGCCTGGAGGCTCCATGAGCGCACCCTGGAATTTCGCCCGTTTCCTGCCCTTGGCCGAGCGCCTGCTCAGCCGTGGCCGGTTGCCGGCCTTGCTGTTCGCAGTCGCCCGCAAAGGCCCGCGCATCGGCCAGCTGCGTGAAGACGTGAAGCTGCTGCAGTCATTGTGCCTGGCCTGGTGGCGCGGCGAGTACCGTGCCATCAGCCCCAGGGCCCTGGTCACCATCGTCGCTGGCCTGTTGTATTTCGTCAGCCCCATCGATGCCATCCCCGACTGGTTGCTGGGCGTGGGTTTCCTCGACGACATCGCGGTGCTGGGTTGGGTACTGAAGACCGTGGCCGACGAACTGGCGCGCTTCAAGGCCTGGCGCGACAGCCAGGCGCCCGAGCGGCTGCGTGTGGTCGAGCGCCTGCCGGCCACTCCCGAAGCCCTGCGTTTGGAGCGCAATACGCAGTGAAACTGGCCCGAGCTACTCCTCAACTGCACAGACCCCGGAGTTGGTAATATAATTGGCATAAGGGTTATGCCTACGGATTACATGCTGTAATCCTTTTTAAAGGGGTTTGTAATGGGTATTCAGGTCATCAGCCGGGACGGTCAGCCCGAGTACGCCGTCGTTCCCTGGGAGCAGTACCAGGCACTGCTCAAGGCTGCGGGGCAGGCGCCTGCCGAGGTGGTTGCCATTGAAGCGCAGGGCGATGCAGCCAGTGCGCCATTGCCGGCCTTCAGCGAAGTGGCACAGATTCGCCAGGCCAAGGGCATAGCCCCTGAGCAACTGGCGCGCAATGTCGGCGTGAGCCCGGCTTACCTGGCCATGATCGAATCGGGCGAACGCCAGCCTGATGCTGCCATCCGCCGCGCCCTGGCCTGGCATCTGGGGGTGGCTGGCTGGAGCGAGCCATCATGAGCCAGGTCAGGATCAGCCGTCAGCACTGGGATAACCTGCTGGGCGAGCTTGACCTGGCCCGTCGTCAACGTCACTTGCTGACATACCGAGCGTTGATCGAACGCTTGCAATTACCCAGCCCGGCCATGCAGACGCTGACCGCCGCGCTGGAGTACCTGGCGGTGCTGGACGCCCGCGCCGAGCAACCATTGCGCAGCTCGCTGGTGATCAGCCAGGGTGCCAGCCGTTTGCCGCGTACCGGCTTCTTCGAGTGCGTTGAACGGTTGGGCCGATTTTCCGGGCCGGTCGACGGCATGGAGGCGGCCTCATGGCATGCCTCCGAGGTGGTCAGGGTGTTCGAGTACAGCTACCCCGAATCGGCCTGAAGCGTTGCCTGTTCCGGCCTCTTCGCGGGCACGCCCGCTCCCACAGGTACAGCACAAGGCTCAAGATCCGTGATGAACCTGTGGGAGCGGGCGTGCCCGCGAAGAGGCCATAACAGGCAGTGCATGCCTGTGAATCAATCCACAAGCCCGGCCATCGGCATCCACCACCTCCAATGCCTCCAGGTGCTGATGCCGGCCAAACAGCTCCAGCAACTGCCCAATCGTGGCATTGAGCCGCACCGTCGGCTGTTCGGCCAACGGCAGCTTCATCAGCGCCGGTAGTGGCAGGCTTTCGCGCACCCCCAGCTCCTGCGGCCGCCCCAGCAGGTAACCCTGCACCAGGTCCACGCCCATCTCCATCAGCACCGCCAGCTCCTCCGCCAACTCGATGCCTTCGGCAATCACCTGCGCCTTCGACGCCCGGGCGATCTGCAATATCGACCCGACGAACTCACGCTTGAGCGGGTCGCGGTGGATGCCGTCGATGAAATGCCGGTCGATCTTCACATATTCGGGGCGCAGCTCCGACCACAGGCGCAGGCTCGAATAACCCGCCCCCAGATCGTCGATTGCAATCGAGAAGCCCATGTCACGGTAGTGGTGCAGGGCATTGGATAGCAGCTGGAAGTCGTCGGTCGGGGTATGTTCGGTCAGCTCGATCACCACCCGGCTGGGCGACAGGCCGACCTGCTCAAGCAGTTTCAGGGTCTGGCCGGATGGGTAATGCGGCTCCAGCAGCGTCTCCGGCGAGACGTTGAGAAACAGCTTGCCCTGCAACTGCTGTTCGCTGAAACGCCGGCAGGCGCTTTCCCGGCAGGCGGCCTCCAGCTCGGTCAGGCGACCGGCCTGGCGGGCGATGGTAAACAGGTTCAGCGGTGCGTGCAGTGGGCTGTTGGACGGCCCGCGGCTCAGCGCCTCATGGCCGTAAACCCGTTGTTCGCTCAGGCACATGATCGGCTGGAACAGACTGTGAATGCTGCGTTGAGCCAGGATGGCACTCAAGGCACTGAGCTGCTCGGCAACGGTCATGACGTATTCCTGAAAATGAAAGGGCCGGGCGTTTCCACGCCCGGCCCCTCCATTTCACGACAGCGCGATGACTGCTTGATGACAGGTCGCATTATTCTGCCATCATTGCCATTGCGCCTTACTTCTTGGCCACCTTGGTGCTCGCACTCAGGTAGTCGATCAGGATGCGACCGGTTTCCGACAGGTAGGCATCGTCTTCCGGCTTGGTGTTCTCATCCTCGGTCGGCAGCGCATCCTCGTCCTCTTTCTTCAGCTCTTTCAGCGGCTCTTCACCCTTGGCCTTGCGACGGATGTTTTCCAGCGCCAGCTGCTTGGCCTCGATCTCATCGTGGCGTGCGCGGCGGTCCTGCTCGTTGAGGCTGACGGTCTTCTCGTTCAGCAGCTTCTGGGTCAGGGCCAGGCGGTCGCGGATGTAGGTGAACTCCGCGTCCTTGTCGCTGCGGGCTTCATGCTGGGCTTTCAGCTGGGCCAGGAACGGCTTGAACGGATCGGCCGCCGGCTTGACTACCGGGCGGATGGTGTCCCACGGCATGGCCTCGGGCAGGGCGCTCTCGCCGATTTCCTTGGTGTCGATGATCGATGGGTAGTCGATGTCCGGCAGCACGCCCTGGTGCTGGGTGCTCTGCCCGGAAACCCGGTAGAACTTGGCCAGGGTCAGCTTCAGCTCGCCATGGTTGAGTGGCTGGATGGTCTGCACGGTGCCTTTGCCGAAGGTCTGGCCGCCGATGATCAGCGCGCGGTGGTAGTCCTGCATGGCACCGGCGAAGATCTCCGAAGCCGAGGCCGACAGGCGGTTGACCAGCAACGCCAGCGGGCCCTTGTAGAAGGCACCGGGGTTTTCGTCTTCCAGCACGTCGACGCGGCCGTCGCTGTTGCGTACCAGTACGGTCGGGCCTTTTTCGATGAACAGGCTGGTCAGTTCGGTGGCTTCCTGCAGCGAGCCGCCGCCGTTGTTGCGCAGGTCGATGACCACGCCGTCGACTTTCTCTTTCTGCAGTTCGGTGAGCAGTTTCTTCACGTCACGCGTGGTGCTCTTGTACTCCGGATCACCGGCGCGGTAGGCCTTGAAGTCCAGGTAGAAGGCCGGGATCTCGATGATGCCCAGCTTGTAGTCACGCCCGTCCTGCTTGAGCTTGAGCACCGACTTCTTCGCCGCCTGCTCTTCAAGCTTAACCGCCTCGCGGGTGATCGCCACGATCTTGCTGGTCTGGTCGCTAGGCGCGTTGCTGGCCGGGATGATTTCCAGGCGCACCACCGAGCCTTTCGGGCCACGGATCAGCTTGACCACTTCGTCCAGGCGCCAGCCGACCACGTCGACCATTTCCTTGTTGCCCTGGGCCACACCGATGATCTTGTCGGCCGGGGCCACCTGCTTGGTCTTGGCCGCCGGGCCTGCCGGCACCAGGCGCACGATCTTGACCTGGTCGTTGTCGCTTTGCAGCACCGCACCAATGCCTTCGAGCGACAGGCTCATGTTGATGTCGAAGTTCTCGGCGTTGTCCGGCGACAGGTAGTTGGTGTGCGGGTCGTAGGACTGGGCGAAGGTGTTGATGTAGGCCTGGAAGATATCTTCGGCACGGGTCTGGTCCAGGCGCGCCAGCTGGTTCTTGTAGCGCTTGGTCAGGGTTTCCTGGATCTGCTTGGGTTCCTTGCCGGCGATCTTCTGGCGCAGCACTTCGTCCTTGACGCGTTTGCGCCACAAGTCGTCGAGCTCGGCCTGGTCCTTCATCCACGGGGCATCCTTGCGGTCGATCAGCAAGGTTTCCTTGGCGTTGAAGTCGATCTTGTCCACGCCTTTGTTCAGCTCGGCCAGGGCGAAGTCCAGGCGTTGCTTGACGCGGTCCAGGTAGCGTTTGTAGATGGTGAAGCCCGGGTCGAGGTTACCGCTCTTGAGGAAATCGTCGAATTGCGTTTTCCATTTGTCGAATTCGGCAATGTCGGCAGCGGTGAAGTAGCTGCGCGCCGGGTCCAGCAGCTTGATGTAGCTGTCATAGATGATGACCGAGCGGGCGTCGTCCAGCGGCGGCTTGCTGTAGTGGTGGCGCTTGAGCAATTCCACCACGTTGAGGCTGGCGACGATCTCGTCGCGGTCCGGCTGCAGGCTGTCCCACTTGTTGGCGGCCGCCGCATTGCCGCCGAGCGTGAGGCTGCCCAGGCCGATCATCAGCGCCAGGGCGGTGCTTGGGAGGAAATGCTTCATGCTGATTCGACGTGGAGACAATTGATCACGCATAGTAGGCCGTCTTTTCTGTTCACCGGTTGCAAAAAACCGGATGCATACTGCAAAAAGCCTGGGGACTTGGCGTTCCCAGGCTCGGTCATATGATTCAACTATGGAGGCACTGTGAAGGCATTGCAAGGCGTTGACGGACATGTGGCCTGGGTCGAGGCCGAACGCCCGACCTGCGACGCGGGCCAAGTGCGCATTCGCGTGGCTGCTGCGGGGCTGAACCGCGCCGATCTGCTGCAGATGAAAGGTTTGTACCCACCACCGCCAGGCGCCAGCCCGTACATGGGCCTGGAGTGTTCCGGCGTGATCGAAGAAGTGGGCGCCGGTGCCGACTGGCGCGTGGGTGACCGTGTTTGCGCGCTGCTGGCCAGCGGCGCCATGGCCGAGGAAGTGGTGGTCGATGCCCGCCACGTGCTGCCGGTACCCGAGGGCCTGAGCCTGCATGAAGCGGCGGCGTTGCCGGAAGTGTATGCCACTGCCTGGCTGAACATCTTCCAGCTGGGTGGCGTGAAAGCTGGCGAGAAGGTGCTGGTGCACGCTGGCGCCAGCGGCGTTGGCTCGGCCGCGATCCAGCTGTGCAAGGCGTTCGGCAGCCCGGTGTGGGTCAGTGTCGGTTCGCAGGACCGCCTGGCCTACTGCGAGGCGCTGGGCGCTGCCGGTGGCGTGGTACGTAACGAGAACCTGGAGGCGCTGGAAGGTTTCGGCCCGTTCGATGTGATTCTCGACCCGGTGGGTGCCAGCTACGGCGAGCTCAACCTCAAGCTGCTGGCCCGTGACGGCCGCTGGGTGATCATCGGCCTGATGGGCGGGCGCAAGTTCGAGCTGGACCTGGCACAGGTACTGGGCAAGCGTCTGGAGATTACCGGTTCCACGTTGCGCAACCGCGATGACGGCTTCAAGGCCGAGCTGCTGCGCGAGTTGCAGCAGCAGGTGTGGCCGCTGTTTGCCGAAGGGCGCCTGTCGCCGCAACTGGTGGATACCTACCCGGTGGAGTTTGCCCAGGCGGCGTATGCCGAGCTTGAGACCAACCAGGTGTCGGGCAAGCTGGTGATGGTGATAGACCCTGGCCTGGCGTAGGCAGGCCCGGCCTCTTCGCGGGTAAACCCGCTCCCACAGGGATTACCACAGGCTTGAAAACTGTGTGGTCCCTGTGGGAGCGGGTTTACCCGCGAAAGGGCCGGTGCAGGCGATGCGATTACCTCAGGCCCAGCTCAGGATCGGCCACTTGTTGATCTCGGCATGCTCCCGCAACACCGCATCCGGGTTCACCACATGCGGATGATCCACCTTCAGCAACAGTGGTAAATCATTCCGCGAATCGGAATAGAAACTTGCCCCCTCCAGGTTCTCCTGCTCCTGGTCCAGCCACTCCAGCAACCGCGTGATCTTCCCTTCGCGATAGGTCAGTACCCCATGGGTGTTGCCGGTATACACCCCGTTCACCGCCTCCAGCTCGATCGCCAGGTACTCGTCCACCCCCAGCCGCGCCGCAATCGGCCCGACCAGGTGCGTACCCGAAGCCGAAATGATCAGGATGCGATCCCCGCGTTTGCGGTGCTCGGCAATGCAGCGGCAGGCGTCGCCGTAGATGATCGGCTCGATCACCTCTTCGACCCATGGCTCCACCAGGTGCTCGACCTCTTCCAGGGTACGCCCGGCAATCGGCTCCAGGCTGAAGGCCATGTACTCCTCCATGCTCAGGTGGCCCCTGCCGTAGGCTTCCATCAGTTCATGGTCGCGGCGCAGGAACGCCTTGCCGTCGACCCAGCCCAGCCGGGCCATCTGCTCACTCCACAGCGACGCGCAGTCGCCATGGATCAGGGTTTCATCCAGATCGAAAATTGCCAGTGCCATGTGTTGATGCTCCTTAGGCCACTTCCCGTAGCGCCGTGGGGTCGATCGACAAGCTTACCCGTTGCCCGTCCGCATGCAGGTCGGCCGGTGAGCGGTTGAGCACGTCGACCACCAGTTCCACCTCGCGCACCTGCACCCGGTAGCGGATCACGTTGCCCAGCAGGCTGTGGCTGCGCACTTCGGCGTCCAGTTCGCCGTTGATACCCAGGGTGATCGACTCGGGGCGGATCGCCAGGCGGCTGGCCACCGGGCGTTGCAGCAGGCGGCTGGCGCTGTCGGCGTCGAGCAGGTTGTAGTTGCCGATGAAGCCGGCGGCAAACAGGTCCACCGGCGCGGTGTAGAGGGTTTCGGCATCGCCGCTCTGGACGATGCGCCCCTGGTTCATCAGGAAGATGCGGTCGGACAGGGTCAGCGCCTCTTCCTGGTCGTGGGTGACGAAGATGGTGGTCAGCCCCAGCTCACGCTGGATGGCGCGGATCTGCTCGCGCAGGTGCTTGCGGATGCGCGCATCCAGTGCCGACAGCGGCTCGTCGAGCAGCAGCAGGCGCGGACGGGTGACCAGTGAGCGGGCCAGGGCCACGCGCTGGCACTGGCCGCCGGACAACTGGTGCGGGTAGCGCCCGGCGAAGTTGCCCAGCTCCACCAGTTCCAGCGCCTCGCGCACCCGGGCCTGGCTTTCATCGGCCTTGACCTTCTGCATGCGCAGACCGAAGGCGACGTTCTGCTCCACGGTCATGTTGGGGAACAGCGCGTAGCTCTGGAACACCATGCCAATGCCGCGCTTTTGCGGGCTCAGCGGCACGATGTCATGGCCGTCGAGCAGGATCTGCCCACTGTCCACCGGGGTTAGCCCGGCGATGCAGCGCAACAGCGTGGACTTGCCGCAACCGGACGGGCCAAGCAGGGTGACGAACTCGCCCCGTTCGATATGGCAGTCGATGTTCTCGAACACCGGGCTGCCGGCGTAGCTTTTTTGCAGTTTCTGTACGCTGACGAAGCTCATGTCAGGTCTTGTCCTTGTTCAGGCGGTTGGCGACCCAGGTCAGTACCAGCACGAAGGCGAAGTACGAGATCACCAGCGCGCTGTTGAAGTGGCCGCTGCTGTTGCGCATGTTGTTCAGGTACACCTGCAGGGTCTCGTAGCGGGTACCGACCAGCAGGTTGGCGAACACGAACTCGCCGAACAGGAACGAGAACGACAGCAGCAATGCCACCATCAGGCCCTTGCGCAGGTTCGGCAGGACCACCAGCAGCGCCGCCTGCCAGGTGTTGGCGCCCAGCAGCTGGGCGGCGTCCATCAGGTCGCGCAGGTTGATCGCCTGCAGGTTGTTGGTGATGGCCCGGTACATGAATGGCAGGGCGATGGTGAAGTAGCAGCCGATCAGGATCCACGGTGTACCGACCATGGCCATGGGCCCGCTGCCATACAGCTGCAGCAGCCCCACCGACGACACCACCGGCGGCACCGCGAACGGCAGCAGGATGAGGATGTTCATCAGTGCATCGAGCCTGGGGAAGTGGTAGTGCACCACGAACAGCAGCGGCAGGATCAGCACCACTGACAGCAGCAGCGCGCCCACGCACACCAGCAGCGACTGGCCGAAGGCAGCCAGGAAGCGCGGCTCGCTCCACAGCGCGATGTACCACTTGAAGGTCAGACCGCTGGGCAGCAGGCTGGCCGACCAGCTGGTGGCCAGCGAGTAGAGCAGGGTGCCAGCCAGCGGCAGCAGCAGGATGAGGAACAGCAGGTAGACCACGACGCGGTGGTACCAGCCGCCGGAACGGGCGTCAGCGCGCATGGTAGCTCCTTTTCAGCAGCCATTGATGCACCACCGTGACCAGTGTCATCAGCCCCACCAGGACCATCGCCAGGGCGCTGGCCAGGTTGGGGTCGAGGCTGATGTCACCGGCTACCAGGCCGGCGATGCGGATCGGCAGTACGTTGAAGTTGCCGGTGGTCAGCGCGTACACGGTGGCGTAGGCACCGAGGGCGTTGGCCAGCAGGATGACGAAGGTGCCCAGCAGTGCCGGGGTCAGCACCGGCAGGCCGATGTGCCGCCAGAACTGCCAGTGGCTGGCACCCAGCAGCGCAGCCGACTCACGCCAGTCTTCACGCAGGGCGTCGAACGCGGGGTACAGCAGCAACACGCCAAGCGGGATCTGGAAATAGGTGTACACCAGGATCAGCCCGCTCTTGGAATAGATGCTGAAGTCTTCCAGCAGGCCGACCTGCTTCAGCAGCAGGGTCAGTGCGCCGTTGAAACCGAGCAGGATGATGAAGGCGAAGGCCAGCGGCACCCCGGCGAAGTTGCTGGTCATGTTGGCGAAGGCGCTGACGAAGTCGCGCAGCTTCGAGTCCACCTGGCGCAGCGAGTAGGCGCCGACCGTGGCGATGACGATGCCGAACAGGCTCGACCAGAAGCTGATCTCCAGGCTGCGTTGCAGGGCCTGCAGGTAGAACTTCGAGGCGAACACCTTGCTGAAGTTGTCCACGCCCCAGCCCGCTTCCGATTGCAGGCTGTTGATCGCCACCCAGGCCAGCGGGGCGATCTGGAAGATGACGAAGAACACGGCGAACGGTAGCAGGCAGAGCAAGGCCAGGTAGCGGCCACGGGTGCTGCTGCTCTTGGCTGTAGTCACTTCAGCAGCTCCCGGCAGACGCTCTTGTCATGTGGCGCGCCGAGCAGCTCGCAGATGGTCCCGCACAGCTCGGTCTGCAGCGGTTTGGCTGCCGGGTCCAGGCTGAAGGCATCGCCGAAGACGAACAGCGGCACTTCGCGCTCCTCGGCCAGCAGGCCATTGTGCGAGCGGTCGTTGTTCATGCCGTGGTCGGCGGTGACCAGTACCTGGTAGCCTTCCTCAAGCCAGTCTGGCAGGTAGTCGGCCAGCAGGATGTCGGCGCTGCGCGCGGCGTTACGGTACTGGCTGCTATCCAGACCATGGCGGTGGCCGATGTCGTCGATACTCATCGGGTGCACCAGCAGGAAGTTGGGGGCGTGGCGGCGGCGCAGGTATTCGCCATCGGCCAGCAGGTGCGAATCGGGGTAACGGTCGTCCCAGTAGAACAGCCCGTGCTGAATCGGCAGCTTCGGCGCGTGGGTATGGCGGTCGCGCTGCGGGTCGAAGGGCGAGCGGTTGTACAGCTCGCTGATCCAGTGATAGGCCGCCGCCGCAGTGCCCAGGTTGGCCTCGCGGGCGTAATGGAACACGCTGCGCTGGTTGGACAAGCGGTTGACGTTGTTGTGCACGATGCCGCTGTCGATTGGTGGTACACCGGTGAGGATGCACTCGTACAGTGGCCGCGACAGCGACGGCAGTTCGCATTCCACGCGGTACAGCGCGGCACGGTCGGCCTCGACGTAGGCGTGCAGGTGGCCCATGGCGTGGTGGGCGACCTGGTAGTTGAGGCCGTCGAGCAGGACCAGGATGACGTTGTGTTGCATGGTGGCTCCAGTCATAAACCGCGTTGGCTTCTTCGCGGGTAAACCCGCTCCCACAGGGTCATGCGCCAGCCATGAGACGCGTGCTTTACCTGTGGGAGCGGGTTTACCCGCGAAAGGGCCCGTCCAGGCGCTAGAGAAGCTAGCCCCTTACTCCATCTCGATGATCACCTGCTCCTGCCACATCTGCGGCAGTTTCTTCGAGCTCGCTTCCCAGGCCTCGGCATTCTTGATCGGCTGCGCGGCCTTGTACTGTTCGTTGGGCAGCAACTTGGCCTGCACATCGTCCGGCAGCTTCAGGTGCTCGGCACGGATCGGCCGCGCGTGCCCCTTGGCCAGGTTGATCTGCCCGGCGTCGCTGAAGATGTATTCACGGGCCAGCTTGGCCGCATTCGGGTGCTTGGCGTACTTGTTGATGATGGTGGTATAGCCGGAGATCACCGAGCCATCCGACGGGATCAGTACGTCGAAACGCTTGGGGTCGATCTGTTCACGGTAGCTCAGGCCGTTGAAGTCCCACACCACACCCACTTCCACCTCGCCCTTTTCCAGGGTCTGGATGGTCGGGTTGGCCAGCGACAGGCGCTTCTGCTGGGCCAGCTTGGTGAACAGTTGCAGGCCCGGCGCCAGGTTGGTTTCGTCACCCTTGTAGGCGATCGCCGCAGCCAGCACGCCGTTGGCGGCCTGGGCGGCGGTGCCGACGTCACCGATGGCGACCTTGTACTTGCCTTTTTCCAGGTCATGCCACGAGGTTGGCCGCTCACCTTCCTTGACCAGGTCCTTGTTGATGATGAAGGCGATGGTGCCGGTATAGGCCAGCGCCCAATGGCCGTCCTTGTCCTTGGCCCAGGTCGGTACCTGGTCCCAGGTGCTCGGTTTGTATGCCTGGCTCACGCCCTTGCTCACGGCGATCGGGCCGAAGGCGGCACCCACGTCGCCGATGTCGGCGCTGGCGTTGTCCTTCTCGGCTTCGAACTTGGCGATTTCCTGGGCCGAGCTCATGTCGGTGTCGCTGTGCTTGAGGCCGTACTTGCTGGCCAGGTCTTCCCAGGTGCCTTTCCAGTTGGCCCAGGCGTCGGGCATGCCCACGCTGTTGACAGTGCCTTCCTTGCGGGCGGCGTCTTCCAGGGCCTTGAGGTCGGTGCCGGCGGCCATGGCCGTGGTGCACAACGCGATGGCCGAACCGAGCAGTGACGCCATGAAGAACTTTTTCATCCGAAGCTCCTTTGGGTGGGTGCCTTTGCGATCGTTGTTCTGGGTAAAACCGTTGCAAGCCGTTGACTGGCACCTTTGGTCTAGGTCAGCAAACCTTGAGCCAAGGTAGGCCGCTTGCATGACAGTTTGATGTAGGGACGGGCCGGTGAAGGCCCTGAAGCTACAGCGTAGACCACGCAACCAACCCGGTTCTGCTGGCTTGGCGCGTTTCTGGTAGTGTCTGGCCAAAGCCTTTGTCACAGGATGTTCATCAGCCCTGCCTAGGCTTGCACTATTCTCCACATGCCCTGTGATGGGGCTGGACTAGTCCAGATAGGTAACCTTTCGATGCAGTCGATGCCACCGCGTGCGGTAACAGCCATCTGCCATGCCTTGCAGGAGCAGATCGAGCACGGCCTGCTGGCGCCGGGCGGCAAGCTGCCGGCCGAGCGCAGGCTCAGCGAGGTATTCGATACCACGCGCATTACCCTGCGTGAGGCGCTGGTGCAGCTGGAAGCCCAGGGGCTGATCTATCGCGAAGAGCGCCGTGGCTGGTTCGTCGCGCCCGAGCGGCTGACCTACGACCTGATCGAGCGCAGCCACTTCCATGCCATGGTCCGCGACCAAGGGCGGGAGCCCAGTACCGAACTGTTGTCGGCGCGACTGCAGCCGGCCTCGGCGGCCATCTGTGCGCGCTTGCAGCTGCCAGCGTTGTCCAGCGTGGTGCGTATCTGCCGGTTACGGCGGATCGATGGTCGGGCGGTGCTGTATGCCGAGCACTACCTCAACCCCCGGTACTTTCCGGAGATTCTCGAACAGGACCTGGCGCAGTCGCTGACCGAGATTTATGGGCGGGTGTATGGCATCCAGTATGGGCAGGTGTGCTTCGAGATCTTGCCGACGGCGTTGCCGGTGGAGGCGGCCAGTGCCTTGAAGGTATCGGCGGGAAGCCCGGGGTTGCATATCACCCGGGTCAACAGTGACCAGCATGGGCACCTGATCGACTGTGACCTGGAGTATTGGCGGCATGATGCCATCCGCATCCGCGCTCAGGCTGGATGAAATGTTGGCCTCTTCGCGGGTAAATCCGCTCCCACAGGGACCGCACAGGTTTCAGCCTTTGCGCAGTACTTGTGGGAGCGGGTTCACCCGCGAAGAGGCCCTAACTGGAGGAACCGGCAGTCACTACCTGCACTGACAACCTTGGCGTTGCCAAATCCAGCCCGGCCTCATCCAGCTGCCGCTTCAACGCCAGGTTGAACGCCCGCGAAACCTCCCACTGCTTGATCGGTGCGGTCTTGAACCGCGCCCTCAAGATCGCCGAACCCGACTCGAAGCTCTCCACCCCCTGCAGCTCCAGCGGCGACCAGATGTTGCGGCGCATCAGCGGGTCGTTGCGCAGCTTCTGCCCCACCTCGCGAATCAGCGTGATCGCCTGGTCGATGTTCATGCTGTGCGGGATCGCCACGCGGAAGATCGCGTAGCCGAACTCGCGCGAGTAGTTCTTGATGCTCTTGATCTCGCTGAACGGGATGGTATGCACGATGCCGTCGATATCCCGCAGGCGCACGGTACGGATGGTCAGTCCCTCCACCGTGCCCAGGTGCCCGCCCACATCCACGTAGTCGTCGATGGCCAGCGAGTCCTCGATGATGATGAACAACCCGGTGATCAGGTCGGCCACCAACGACTGCGCACCAAAGCCGATGGCCAGGCCGATCACACCGGCACCGGCCAGCAGCGGGGTGACGTTCATGCCCATGTTGGCCAGGGCGACGATCACCGCGATGATGAAAATGACCACGAACATCACGTTGCGGATCAACGGCATCATGGTTTGCGCGCGGGCGTTGGCCAGGCCCCGGCGCGAACGCACCAGGGCGTGGTGCACGGCGGTGTCGGCCAGGATCCACACCAGCCAGGCGACGATCAGCGTGCCGGCCAGGCCCAGCAGGCGCACGCTGATGTCGTGGCCGTCGCCCTCGGCGAAGCCGATCATCGACAGGCCCCACACGCGCAGGCCCAGCTCGATGAACACCAGCCAGATGAACAGGTGCACCAGCAGGTAGCCGAAGTTGCGCAGGCGTTCGGCGTACACTGCCTGGCGCTTGCTGGCGCGCTTGGGGTTGGCGGCGTGGCGGCGCACCAGGCCGTTGAGCACCATGCACACCACCACCAGCACCGTGCACATCAGCGACTGGCGCAGGGCGGTGCTGGTATCGCCGGCCGAGATGAAGGTAGCGAACAGCGAAATCGCCACCAGGATCAATGCCGGCACGAACCAGAAGCTGCCGAGGATCTCGATGGTGTCGCTGAGGGTGCGCCGGGTCAGGCGCCGTGACAGCGGCTGGTTGCGGATCAGGTGGGCGATCGGGCGGCGGAAGCGCAGAATGAACAGCCCGGTGCACAGCGCCGCAATCACGTTGGCCAGGGTGGCCAGGGCGTGGGCCAGGTGGGTGCCGAGGGCGACAGTCAGGCGCGGGTCGCTCATCGCTTCGCCAAACGCGGCGAAGCTGCCGATCAGCCACAGCGGGCGGAACGCCTGGTGGCGCAGGATGTGCAGGGCGCGGTGGCGGTGCGGGCCGTCGAGCAGCGAGAAGGCGATCACGCAGATGGCCGAGAAGCAGGTGCCGACCACCAGCGCGTAGGCCAGCACCATGGCCAGCGATTTGCCCAGTGACGGTGGTAGCACGACGCTCAGGTACACGGTGAACACCAGTGCCACCAGCCACGGGCCCAGCTTGCGCAGGGCAAAGCGCACCAGGTCCCAGGTGCGCGGGTGCTGCGGCAGTTCCTCGCTCAGGCCAAAGCGCAGGCGTACCCGGTGGCCGACCCAGTTGAAGGCGTAGGCCAGCACGCTCCAGACGGCGATGACGGCGGCAAAGCCGAACAGGATGGCCGGCCACTGGTGTACCGGCACCATCAACTCGGTCAGTTCGGCCTGGGCCTGTTCGATTTCTGCGGCCCAGCGATGGAACGGGCTGGCATCGCCGCTGAACTGTTTTTCGAAGTCATTCAGGGCGCCGCCGATCAGGCCGAGCACGCCCTGTTCGACGGTGGGTTGCGATTGCCTGGTGGCGTCGCGCAGTTTTTTCAGGTCGGCCAGCAGCTTGGCCCGCTGCTGGTCGTTTTCCAGGTTCTTGATCACCTCGTCCAGCGACTTGCCCAACGGTTCGGTCGCTTCCGGCTGTGCGGGCGCACTGCCACCAAGCAGGCCGGGCAGGCCAGCGGCCTGTACCGGGGTGACAAACAGGAACAGCAGCAGGAAAAGGCAACGCAGAAGGGCAGGCACTGGCAAAACTACCTCAGGTCAAACGATTGACCGAGTGTAGAGGTTCACGACGGCAGTTGCTCCAGGATTTTCCAGCAGGTGAGGCCGAAGATACCCAGCGTGCCGACCCACATCATCAGTACGCCGATGTTGCGCTCGCGCAGGCTGAAACCGATGGTCAGCAGCATCAGGAACAGGAACACCGGCACGAACAGGGAAAGGAACGGGGACATGGACAGCAATCCTTTTGCAGTGGGGCCATGTAACAAGCATAGCGGGTGACAGGCGAAGCGGGATTGACCTTGAGCAGGCCTGGCCTCTTCGCGGGTAAACCGCTCCCACAGGTACCGCACAGCTCCTGAAGGTTGTGCGGTCCGTGTGGGAGCGGGTTTACCCGCGAAGAGGCCGGGCCTGACTACATCAAGGCAGCTCGCGGCTACGGTAGAAGGCGCTCAGCACTTTCACCAGGTGCGCCAGGTCATGGCTACCGCACAGCTCGCGAATCGAATGCATGGCAAAGGTTGGCAAGCCGATATCCACCGTACGCACGCCCAGGTGGCTGGCCGCAATCGGACCGATGGTCGAGCCACAGCCCATGTCGCTGCGCACCACAAAGCTCTGCACCGGCACTTCCTCGGCCATGCACAGATGGCGGAAGAACCCGGCGGTCTCGCTGTTGGTGGCGTAGCGCTGGTTGTTGTTCACCTTGATTACCGGCCCGGCGTTGAGCTTGGGCCCGTGGTTGCCGTCGTGCTTGTCGGCGTAGTTGGGGTGCACGCCGTGGGCGTTGTCGGCCGACACCATCAGCGAGCGCTGGATGGTGCGCACGTAGGCGTCGCCATCCGGCAGCAGGCGCTGCAGGGTCTGCTCCAGCATCGGGCCGTCGGCACCACAGGCCGAGCAGCTGCCGACTTCTTCATGGTCGTTGCACACCAGTACGCAGGTTTCGTCGCTGTCGGCGGCCAGCAGGGCCTGCAGGCCGGCGTAGCACGACAACAGGTTGTCCAGGCGCGCACCGGCGATGAAGTCGCCGTTCAGGCCGACCAGGGCGGCGTCCTGGGTGTCGTAGAAGCTCAGCTCGTAATCCAGCACCACGTCGGCGATCAGCTCGTGCTCGCGGGCCAGTTGCTCGGTGAGCAGGGCGCGGAAATCGATGCGCTCGTCACCCGCCACCTGGGCCAGGATGGGCGGCAGCTCGTTCTGCGGGTTGATCGCCCAGCCTTCGTTGGCGGTGCGGTTGAGATGGATGGCCAGGTTGGGGATGATCGCGATCGGCAGCTTGAAGTCGATCAGCTGGCTTTCGACCTTGCCGTCACGGCGATAGGTGACCCGGCCGGCCAGCGACAGGTCGCGGTCGAACCATGGCGCCAGCAAGGCGCCGCCATACACTTCTACACCCAGCTGCAGGAAGCCCTGGCGCTGCAGTTCAGGCTGCGGCTTGACGCGCAGGCACGGGCTGTCGGTGTGGGCACCGACCATGCGGATACCGTTCAGCAGTGGGGCTTGCTTGCCCAGCTTGATGGCGATGATCGACGAGTCGTTACGGGTGACGTAGTAGCGACCGCCAGGCACTGTGGCCCAGCTGTCGCGCTCGTCCAGGCGCTGGTAGCCGGCAGCTTCCAGGCGCTGGGCCAGGCTGGCGGTGGCGTGGAAGGGCGTGGGGGAGGCCTTGAGGAAGTCGATAAGGCCAGAATTCAGTGCGTCGCGCATAGCTCACTCCAGACAGCAGTGGCGCGAGTTTAGCGTATTAAGTCGACAAATTGTGTCTGCCTCTTCGCGGCTGCAGCCCCACAGGTACTGCACAACCCTCGAAAGCGGTGCGGTCCCTGTGGGAGCGGCTTTAGCCGCGAAGAGGCCAGTACAGGCTGTACACATTCAGAAGGGCGCAGGGCACTCGAACTTCAGCCGCTCCCCGGACACCGGGTGGGTAAAGCTCAGCATCGAGGCATGCAGGCACAACCGCTCATGGGCCGCCAGTGCCTCGGGGTTGGCATACAGCCGGTCGCCCAGCAGCGGGTGCCCGATCGACAGCATGTGCACGCGCAACTGGTGCGAGCGCCCGGTAATCGGTGTCAGTTCTACCCGGCAGTAATCACCGCAGCGCTCGACGATGCGCCAGAAGGTCAGCGCGTGCTTGCCCTGTTCGTGGTCCACCACATGCCGTGGCTTGGTCGGCGGGTCGTAGCGCAGCGGCAGGTCGATGCTGCCGCTGTCCAGCGCCGGTTGGCCCCAGCACAGCGCGGTGTAGGCCTTTTCGGTTTCGCGGTCGTGGAACTGGCGCGACAGCTCACGGTGGCTGTCGGCATCCCGGGCCAGCAGGATGATGCCAGAGGTTTCCCAGTCCAGGCGGTGCACGATCAGCGCGTCGGGGTAGCCGTTTTCCTGCAGGCGGGTGATCAGGCAGTCCTTGTTGTCCTCGGCGCGGCCGGGTACCGACAGCAGCAGGGTCGGTTTGTTGATCACCAGGATGGCGGCGTCTTCGTGCAGGATCTGGATGTTGGACAGCGGCATTGCTTGGTCTCGGTTATATCGGGGAAAACACTGGGGCCGCTTTGCGGCCCATCGCCGGCAAGCCAGCTCCCACAGGTACAGCGCGAACCCTGTGGGAGCTGGCTTGCCGGCGATGGGCTGCAAAGCAGCCCCAATGATCCAGGCCTGGTCGCGAAATCAGCGATCCGGCAAGGTGATGTTCAGCTCCAGAATCGAGCAGCTACCCTGGTTTTCCAGCTCGATATGCACATCATCGTTGCCGATGTTTACATATTTGCGGATCACTTCCAGCAGTTCTTTCTGCAGCGCTGGCAGGTAGTCCGGTTCGCTGCGTTGGCCGCGCTCGTGCGCCACGATGATCTGTAGACGCTCTTTCGCTACCGACGCGCTGGTCTGTTTCTGTCTGCCACGAAAGAAGTCAAAAAGGTTCATGGTTTACTTGCCTCCAAACAGGCGCGCGAAGAATCCTTGCTTCGGCACTTCGATGAACCGCAGGGGCTTTTCTTTGCCCAGCAGACGGTCGACGGTATCGCTATAGGCCTGGCCGGCATCGCTCTGGTCGTCGAGGATGACCGGGATACCCTGGTTGGAAGCCTTGAGCACGGCCTGGCTCTCGGGGATCACACCCTTGAGCTTGATCGCCAGGATTTCTTCGACGTCGGCGATGCTCAGCATCTCGCCCTTTTCCACGCGCTCCGGGTGGTAGCGGGTGATCAGCAGGTGTTCCTTGATCGGCTCTTCGCCATTCTCGGAGCGGCGCGACTTGCTCGACAGGATGCCCAGCATGCGGTCGGAGTCACGTACCGAGGACACCTCGGGGTTGGTGACCACGACGGCTTCGTCGGCAAAGTACATGGCCAGGTGTGCGCCTTTCTCGATACCGGCTGGCGAGTCGCAGATGACAAAGTCGAAGTCTTTCTTCAGCTCCATCAGGACCTTTTCCACGCCTTCCTGGGTTAGCGCGTCCTTGTCACGGGTCTGGCTGGCGGCCAGCACGTACAGGTTCTCGAGGCGCTTGTCCTTGATCAGGGCCTGTTGCAGGTTGGCTTCGCCGTTGACCACGTTGACGAAGTCATACACCACGCGGCGTTCGCAGCCCATGATCAGGTCGAGGTTACGCAGGCCCACGTCGAAGTCGACGATGACGGTCTTGTGGCCACGCAGTGCGAGGCCGGTACCAATGGCGGCGCTGGTAGTGGTCTTGCCCACCCCCCCCTTGCCGGAAGTAACCACGATAATCTTGGCCAAGGTGTTTCACCCCTAAAATAATCGGGACACAAGTCCCTGCAAAAATACAAAAAAATGGCAACGGTAAGAAAAGTTGCACTAAAAATGCTGGCAAGTATCCGTTAAAGACGGGTGATGTTCAACACGTCGCCAGACAGGCTGACTTGCACGCCGGTGCCCCACAGCGGGTCGCGGCGCAGGTCTTCGCAGACCTTGTACTGGCCGGCGATGGAGACCATTTCGGCGGTCATCTGCTGGCAGAAGATACGTGCCTTGGTATTGCCTTTGATGCCGGCCAGGGCGCGGCCGCGCATGGCGCCGTACACATGGATGTTGCCATCGGCCAGAAGTTCCGCCCCCGGGCTGACCGAACCGGTCACCACCAGGTCGCCGCCCTGGGCGTAGATCTGCTGGCCGCCACGTACTGGCGAAGTGATGATGCGGGTCGGGCGCACCTCGGGTTCAAGGATCGGCGGCGGGACCGGGGCCGGCTCGGGCTTCTTCACCTCGGGCTCGGGCTCCAGCGGCCGTTCGCGGGCGCCGGATGGCGGCAGCACCGGCAGGTCGATGGCGATGGCCGCGGCGATGTCTTCGATACGGCTGGCGCGGATGGCCAGGGTGCGCAGGCCGTGGTGGCGGCAGATCCGCATCAAGCCGGGCAGGTCGATTGCCCCTTCGCCGGCCGGCAGCTTGTCCAGCGCCAGCACCAGCGGCGTGTTGCTGAAGAAGTTCGGTGCCTGGGCGACTTTGGCCGCCAGTTGGCGGTCGAGGGCCTCAAGGTCATTGCGCGCCAGCTCCAGCACTGTAATGGCGAGCATGCTGCCCTTGAGCTGGAACACGGAGGCGGTATCGGGTGTGTGGTTTGGGCTCATGGTCTGCATAGACGGCTTGTTGCGAAAAAAGTGCCCTGACTTATAACGATAAGACCGGTTGCCCGCAACATGCGCTGATCCGTTGTAGAATGCGCGGCCTTTGTCTTTCCGGAAGCTTCAATGGAACGCCCGCGTTTTCGTCCCTATTTCCTTCACCCACGTTTCTGGGGCCTGTGGTTGGGCCTGGGCCTGCTGTGGCTGGTGGTCCAGTTGCCGTACCGGGTCCTGTTGAAAGTCGGTGCCGCGCTGGGTGCGGTGATGTACCGCTTTGCCGGTGAGCGGCGGCGCATTGCCGCGCGCAACCTGGAACTGTGCTTCCCGGAGCTGTCGGTCGACGAACGGCAGCGTCTGCTCAAGGCCAACTTCGCCTCCACCGGTATCGCCTTCTTCGAAATGGCCATGAGCTGGTGGTGGCCCAAGGCCCGGCTGGCGCGCCTTGCCCATGTCGAGGGGCTGGAGCACCTGCAGGCCGCCCAGCAGGCGGGGCAGGGTGCCATCCTGATGGCGGTGCACTTCACCACCCTGGAAATCGGCGCCGCGCTGCTCGGCCAGCAGCACACCATCGACGGCATGTACCGCGAGCACGGCAACCCGCTGTTCGACTTCATCCAGCGCAGCGGCCGCGAGCGGCATAACCTCGACTCGCTGGCGGTGGAGCGCGAGGATGTGCGCGGCATGCTCAAGCTGCTGCGTTCGGGCCGGGCGATCTGGTACGCACCGGACCAGGACTACGGCGCCAAGCAGAGCCTGTTCGTGCCGCTGTTCGGCATCCCGGCGGCGACGGTGACGGCCACCACCAAGTTTGCCCGGTTGGGCAAGGCGCAGGTGATTCCGTTCACCCAGAAGCGCCTGGAAGATGGCAGCGGCTATCGTCTGGTGATCCACCCGCCGTTGGCGGACTTCCCCGGGGAGAGCGAAGAGGCGGACTGCCTGCGCATCAACCAGTGGGTCGAAAGCGTGTTGCGCGAATGCCCCGAGCAGTACCTGTGGGCGCATCGCCGGTTCAAGTCGCGGCCCGAAGGGGCGCCGCGGCTGTATGACAAGAAGAAGCGTTGAATCTTGTTTTGCCTGTGCCGGCCTATTCGCGGGTGAACCCGCTCCCACAGGTTTTCCACAGGCCCTGAAGGCTTTGTAATACCTGTGGGAGCGGGTTTACCCGCGAAAGGGCCGGCACTGACAGCACATCAACCCCAGGAAGGACTCCTATGGCGCCACCCCCGGTAACCGGTCTCATCCTTTCTGGCGGCGGCGCCCGCGCCGCCTACCAGGTCGGCGTGCTGGCCGGCATTGCCGAGTTGCTGCCCGCCGGCGCGCACAACCCGTTCCCGGTCATCGTCGGTACCTCCGCCGGCGCCATCAACGCCGTCACCCTGGCCAGCGGCGCCACCCATTTCAGCGAAGCCGTACAACGGCTCACCGCCTTCTGGCAGAACTTTCGCAGCCATCTGGTGATCCGCAGCGACTGGCCTGGCGTGGTCCGCCAGGCCAGCCGCTTCGTCGGCCACAACCTGCTGGGCCTGGGTGGCCCGGCGCCGGTGGCGCTACTGGACAGCAGCCCATTGCGCGGCCTGCTGCAGGCGCACCTGAACCTGGACGGCATCGCCCACTCCCTGGCCGCCGAGCAACTGCGCGCCGTCGCAGTGACCGCCTTTGGCTACGAATCCGGCCAGGCGGTGACTTTCTACCAGGGCCGCGGCACCATCGAAGCCTGGTTGCGCCACCGCCGCATCGGCATGCCCACGCCGTTGACCATCGACCACCTGCTGGCCAGTGCGGCCATCCCGCTGCTGTTCGCCCCGGTGCGGCTGGGCGACGAATATTTCGGTGATGGTGCGGTACGCCAGTCGGCGCCGATCAGCCCAGCCTTGCACCTGGGCGCCAGCCGGGTACTGGTCGTCGGGGTCAGTGGCAACCCGCAGCGGCCGGCGCCACCGTTGCCGACCCAGCGCGTGTTCAGCGGGCAGCAGCCGAGCCTGGCGCAGATCGGCGGGCACATGCTCAACAGCACGTTCATTGACAGCCTGGAAGATGATATCGAGCTGCTGCAGCGCCTGAACCACCTGAGCCACCTGTTGCCGGCGCACCTGGATGCCCGGCGCCTGGGCCTGGCGCCTATCGACGTGCTGGTGGTGGCGCCCAGTCAGCCGCTGGACGAGATTGCCGCGCGGCACCGGCGCGAGTTGCCGGCGGCGTTGCGCGTGTTCCTGCGCGGGCCAGGGGCGACGCGTACCAGCGGGGCGGGGGTGTTGAGCTATTTGCTGTTCGAGGCCAGTTACTGCAGCGAGCTGATAGAGCTGGGGCGAAAGGATGCCTTGGCCAAGAAGCGGGAGCTTTGCCAGTTCCTGGGGACTTGATGTTGCCAGTGCCGGCCTCTTCGCGGGTAAACCCGCTCCCACAGGGATCGCACAATACCTGAGGGTGGTGCAGTCCCTGTGGGAGCGGGTTTACCCGCGAAGAGGCCTGGCCGGCCTACTCGGCTATCTGCAGCTTGCGCGCCTGGGTATACACATACCGCACCTTCTCGTACTCGAACGGCGAGTTGAGCTGGCCATAGCGGAATTTGGTGCTGTAGCGCTTGTCCACCACACGCAGGACGGAGATTTCCGGGTGGTCGCTGCTGGCTTCGGCCACATTCAGGTAGTTGATCGCCTGTTCGCCCGCATAATCCACCACCAGCCCGGTCGTATCGCGCAGGTTCGACGGCCCCAGCACTGGCAGCATCAGGTACGGCCCGTCCGGTACGCCGTAGAAGCCCAAGGTCTGGCCGAAGTCTTCACTTTGCCGCGGCAGGCCCATGCTGGTAGCCGGGTCCCACAGCCCACCCACGCCGATGATGGTGTTGAACATCAGCCGTGCGGTGATCTCCGCCGAGCGCTTGGCCTTCAACTGCAACACGCTGTTGAACAGGTTCGGCACGTCGCCCAGGTTGTTGAAGAAGTTGGTCACCCCGGTGCGCACGAAGCGCGGCGTGACGTACTGGTAGCCGCTTACCATGGGCAGCAGCACCCATTGGTCCAGGCGGTAGTTGAAGTGATAGACGCGCCGGTTGATCGACTCCAGCGGGTCGTACACGTTCAGTGCCTGCAGGGTAGAGCGCTCGAACTCGCGCTGGTCCAGCCCCGGGTTGAATTTCAGCTCGCGCAGCGGGTCGAGGAAACCATCGGCCTCGGGCGCCAGTGGTGCTTCGGTAACTTGCGGGTCGGCTTCGACCACGCTGGCCCGGGGGGCGGTTTCGGCGGCCAGGGCATGGCCGGTGGCGAACAGGGCAGTGGCGAAGAGGAGTTTGTTAACCACGGAAGAACTCCAGCATGGCGTCACTGTTGACGCGGTAATTGAGGTTGCCGCAATGGCCGCCGTGGGGGTAAAGGGTCAGGCGCTCACCGAATACCTTGCGCAGGAAGCCGATGTCGCCGGGGCCGAGGATGACGTCGTCGGCGTTGTGCATCACGGCGATCTTGTCGCTGCTGCTCAGGTAGTCCTCCAGCGCATACAGGCTGACCTGGTTGACCAGTTGCAGGATGCTGTTGCCATCGGTGCGGGCGCGCCACATGGGGATGACCTGCTCGGTCATGTAGCAGTCGAAGTCGCACTGCAGGGCACGCTTGAAGAACGGCGTGAGGCTGCTGCCTTCGGTGATCGGGAACTTCGGCGGAATGATCAGGCCGCGGCGGTTGATCAGGTCGGAGGTGAAGGCAATGTCGGCCGCCGAGAAGCGGAACGAGGTGCCAATCAGCATGGCCATCTGCTCGTTGGACAGGTGCTGGCGCGACTGCTGGAAGTCGTACAGCAGGGCTTCATTGAGGTCGATGTAGCCCTTTTCCTGGAAGTAGCGGGTCAGCTTGGCCAGCATCAGCTCGTAGAAGGTAGTGCTGCGGTCGATACCCTTGACCTGGGTCTGTACCAGCTTGTCGAGGTTGTTGATCGAGGTGTACAGGTTGACCGGCGGGTTCAGCAGCAGCACGCGCTTGAAGTTGAAGCTGCGGCGGGTTTCGTCCAGGTGGCTGACGAAGGCCGCGTCGAGTGCGCCCAGGCTGTAGCCGGTGAGGTAGAACTCGCTGATTGGCAGGCGCGGGTGCTGGGCGCGCACGGCCTGCATCACCCGGTACATGTCTTCGGCATCCTCCTGGCTGACGCCGGGGGTGGCGAAGCGCGAGGCGGCGCTCATGAAGTCGTAGCTGGTGGGCGACGACAGCTGCACCACGTGGAAGCCGGCCTGGTAGAACAGCTTTTTCAGGTATTCGTTGATGCTGCTGGTGTAGGGCGCACCGGTGCCGGCGATGATGAAGATCAGCGGTGCCTCGTGGTCCTGGCGGGCCAGGCGGTACTTGAGTTTTTTCACTGCCCAGAAGTTGTCGGGCAGGGTGAACTCACGGTCCGGGCGCAGATTGAGGCTGTAGTCGGACTGGCTGATTTCGTCATCGTCGGGCAGGGTGGGGCGCTGGTCTGGTGGCGTGGTGGCGATGGTTGCCTCGAACGGGTTGGTCAAGGGGTAGCCATAGCTCGCGGCGTCGATATCCCGCGCCGAAGCGGCCACAGCCATGAGCAGGCCGCCGAGCAAGGCAGCGAGGCGCAAAGATCGAAGCATGTAATCCCCCAGAAGAACGCAAGGTCGAGCAGTGTGCAGGCTAGGACCACAGCGGACCGGGCAAAGTTGCCAAGTGCGGTGGTCTTTGGTGTGCTTGTTAACTGCAACATAGCTGCAGAGATGTGATTTTGCCTTACAACAGGGCATAAGCGATCATGGATGCTTTCGATTACCGCTATTGGAGAACTGGATGTCTCGTTCGCTGCCGGCTGCGCTGCTTTTGCTGTTTCTGGGGCTGTGGCTTGCTGCCAGTTATGGCGTGCGCTACGGGCTGATGGAAGACGGGCAATGGGTTGGGCTGTGCACGGCGCCGGCGGCGTACTGGCAGTGTGAGGTGCGGTCGTTGCTGGGGTTGGGCATTCATCATCAGGTGATGGCCTGGAGCGGGCTGGCGCTGGCGCTGCTGGCGCAGGTCGTTGCTGGCCGTAGCGGCTGGTGGCTGGCAGTGGTGGCGTTGGTGTTCGCAGTACCGGCGCTGGTGCTGTATACCGCCAGCATTGCCGTGTTCGCGCTGGTGCTGGCGGGGTTGCGGTTGGTCAGGCAAGCGCGGCGTGGCTGACAGGGAGATGCCATGGTTGTTGTGCCCCTGCCGGCCCCACCCTAATGCTCAAGCCGGTCGCAATCGCAAGCTCCGCCACAAGGCAGCCGTCATCAGCACACTCACCCCGGCCCACCCCCAGGCCTGCTGGTTCTCCAGCCCTTCCACAAACAACTGCGGCGCCACCCCGGCACCGACGATGAACGCCAGCAACGCCACCTCCGCCCGCGGCGCCCGCACCGGCCACCGTGCAAACACCAGCGCCGGCAGCGCCAGCGCTGCGCTGGGGAAGCTGCGATAGCGTGGGTCGAACACCATCGCCAGCATGCTGACCGCTGCGGCAAAACCTGCCGCCAGCAACAACCAGCCGGCCCGCGCCTGCAGCCAGGCGTACAGGCGCTCGCGCCAGCCCGTGCGCCGCGCCAGGGCCAGCACGGCATGGGCCAGTACCAATAGGTTCAGCCCCGCCAGCAGCAGCGCCCACAGCCATTCCCCGGCAAACCGCGCATGGGTGCGCATCAGCTCGCCCCAAAGCCCCAGGCAAGCGGCACCAAACGCCGCCAGCAACGGCAGCAATATGGCCGCTGTCGGGGTGGCAGGGCGCCCGGCAAGCATCAGCATCAGCACCATCAGCACGGCACCGGCCAGCAACCATTGCGGCCAGTTAGGCAGGTTGCTCACCGGCCCTTCAAGTACGCCCTTGTCCTGCCGGTCGGCATCGTAAAGCCCCCAGTAACCACCGACCGCCCCTTCATTGGCGCGCTTCCATGGCTGGTCGAACGCCTCGATCAGGTTGTAGTGCCAGCCGTTGTTTTCGGCCATGGCCACAAACCCACGAATGAAGCGCGCCTCGTTGACCCGGCTGGGCTCCGCGGTCTCGCGCTGGCGGCCTTCGCTGGGCCAGCCGGTTTCGCCGATCAGAATGTCCTTGGGCGCGAAGCGCGTGCCAAACACCCGGCGCACATCGGCGACGTGGGCCAGGGCTTCGTCGATGCCTCGCGGGTCGTCTTCCCAGTAAGGCAGCAGGTGGATAGTCAGGAAGTCCACCGCAGGTGCCACCTGCGGGTGCTGCAACCAGAATTCCCACACATCGGCGTAGGTTACCGGCACCTTGACCTGGCTTTTCACCCGGGCGATCAGCGTGGCCAGGTGCGCGCCGGTTACTTCCTTGCGAAGCAGCGTCTCGTTGCCGACGATCACCGCGCTGACCACGTCGGGGTTGGCGTTGGCGGCGGCGATCAGCAGGTCGATTTCTTTCTCGGTGTCTGCCGGGTGGGCATTGACCCAGGCACCCAGCATCACTTTCAGGCCATGCTTGCGCGCCAGCGCCGGGATCGCCTCAAGACCGGTCTGGGAATAGGTACGGATGCACTGAAAACGCTCGGCCAGCAACGCCAGGTCGGCATCCATGCGTGCCGGGCGCAGGCGCAACGGCTGGTCGTAGGGCGACTGGTCCTTGTCGAACGGGGTGTACGAGGCGCATTGCAACTTGTGTGTCGGGCTGGCCGCGTCGGGCAGTTGCACCGGCTTGCCAAGCCCGTACCAGAGCCCTCCGAGCCCGAGCAGGGCGAGCAGGCAGGCAAGCAGGTACAACGGCAGCAGCAGGCGGGCAGAACTGGGCATCGGGCGGTCCATCGTCAGGCGCAAAAGGGTAGATAGTAGCCCGGCGCCAAACCTTTGGCATGCAAGGATCGCGCAGGTCGGCGTACGCCGATGCCGCTAATGGCATAGTGCTGTCGCATATGGGGCGGCTACAGGTCGTAGCTGGAGCAGGTCGACTATTGTTGCAGGACGATGATGCAAATTCCGAGACCTGACGAGGGGATGCTTTGATGGCTGCTATTACAAGAATGCGACGTTTCCTGGGTGTGGGCACCGCCATGGTACTGGCCATGAGTGCGGCACAGGCAATGGCCAAAGAAGTAAGCATTGGTTACGTGGATGGTTGGGCTGACAGCGTGGCGACCACCAACGTGGCCGCCGAAGTGATCAAGCAGAAACTCGGTTACGACGTGAAGTTGCAGGCCGTGGCCACCGGGATCATGTGGCAGGGCGTGGCAACCGGCAAACTCGACGCCATGTTGTCGGCCTGGTTGCCGGTGACCCATGGCGAGTACTGGGCCAAGAACAAGGACAACGTGGTCGACTACGGCCCGAACTTCAAGGACGCCAAGATCGGCCTGATCGTCCCCGAGTACGTCAAGGCGGTGAGCATCGCCGACCTCAAGACCGACGACACCTTCAAGCAGAAGATCGTCGGCATCGACGCAGGCTCCGGCGTGATGCTCAAGACCGACCAGGCCATCAAGGACTACGACCTGACCGGGTACAAGCTGCAGGCCAGCTCCGGCGCGGCGATGACCGCGGAGCTGGGCCGTGCCTATGCCAAGCAGCAGTCGATTGCAGTGACTGGCTGGGTACCGCACTGGATGTTCGCCAAGTGGAAGCTGAAGTTCCTCGAAGACCCGAAAGGCGTGTATGGCGCCGCGGAAACCGTGAACAGCATCGGCAGCAAGGAACTGGCGACCAAGGCCCCGGAAGTGGCGGAGTTCCTGAAGAAGTTCAACTGGCAGTCGAAGGACGAGATTGGCGAAGTGATGCTGGCGATCCAGGAAGGCGCCAAGCCTGAAGCGGCGGCCAAGGACTGGGTGGCCAAGCACCCTGATCGTGTGAAGGAGTGGACTGGCAAGTAACAACCTGTCAGGACCAGTTTTGCTGCTTCGCGGGTAAACCCGCTCCCACAGGGATATCCACAGTCTTCAGGCTTGTGCACATCCCTTGTGGGAGCGGGTTTACCCGCGAAGAGGCCATCACTTTGTTACGCAACCGGTAAAACACCGTTGCATCTAAGACTAAGGTCGTCTGGTTGGCGTCCGATAGCCGCATAAAGTAAGGGTCGTGGGTTCCACCCCTATCTGTGCTGCTAGGACAAAAACAATGAACGACAGCATTTACCTCTCGATACAAAACAGCCCCCGCTTCAAGGAGCTGGTCACCAAACGCGAACGGTTCGCCTGGATTCTCTCGGCGATCATGCTCGGCCTGTACTGCGCCTTCATCCTCCTGATCGCCTACGGTCCTCAGATCCTGGGCACCAAGCTCAGCCCTGAGTCATCGATTACCTGGGGTATTCCCCTGGGCGTCGGCCTGATCGTCTCGGCATTCGTCCTGACCGCCATCTACGTACGCCGTGCCAACGGCGAATTCGATGAGCTGAACAAGGCCATCCTGAAGGAGGCGCAACAATGATTCGCCATGCCAAAGCCCTGGCCGTACTGGCCTGCGGAGCCTTCGCACCCGCCGTGTGGGCCGCCGATGCCCTGACCGGCGAGGTGCAGAAGCAACCGCTGAACGTTTCCGCGATCGCCATGTTCGTGGCTTTCGTCGCCTTCACCCTCGGCATTACCTACTGGGCCTCCAAGCGCAACAAGTCGGCGTCGGACTACTACGCCGCCGGTGGCAAGATCACCGGCTTCCAGAACGGCCTGGCGATTGCCGGTGACTACATGTCGGCTGCCTCGTTCCTGGGTATTTCCGCACTTGTGTTCACCTCTGGCTACGACGGCCTGATCTACTCGATCGGCTTCCTGGTCGGCTGGCCGATCATTCTCTTCCTGATCGCCGAACGCCTGCGCAACCTGGGCAAATACACCTTCGCCGACGTGGCCTCGTACCGCCTCGGGCAGAAAGAAATCCGCACCCTGTCGGCCTCCGGCTCGCTGGTGGTAGTGGCCTTCTACCTGATCGCCCAGATGGTCGGTGCTGGCAAGCTGATCGAGCTGCTGTTCGGCCTGGACTACCATGTGGCGGTGATCCTGGTGGGTATCCTGATGTGCCTGTACGTACTGTTCGGCGGCATGCTGGCCACCACCTGGGTACAGATCATCAAGGCCGTGCTGTTGCTGTCCGGTGCCAGCTTCATGGCGCTGATGGTGATGAAGCACGTGGGCTTCGATTTCAACACACTGTTCTCCGAAGCGATCAAGGTGCACGCCAAGGGCGAGGCGATCATGAGCCCGGGCGGCCTGGTCAAGGACCCGATCTCGGCGTTCTCGCTGGGCCTGGCACTGATGTTCGGTACTGCCGGCCTGCCGCACATCCTGATGCGCTTCTTCACCGTCAGTGACGCCAAGGAAGCGCGCAAGAGCGTGCTGTACGCCACCGGCTTCATTGGCTACTTCTACATCCTCACCTTCATCATCGGCTTTGGCGCCATCCTGCTGGTCAGCACCAACCCGGACTTCAAGGACGCCGCTGGCGCTCTGCTGGGCGGTAACAACATGGCCGCGGTGCACCTGGCCAACGCCGTGGGTGGCAGCGTGTTCCTCGGCTTCATCTCGGCGGTGGCCTTCGCCACCATCCTGGCGGTGGTTGCCGGCCTGACCCTGGCCGGTGCCTCGGCGGTGTCCCACGACCTGTACGCCAGTGTATGGCGCAAGGGCAAGGCCAACGACAAGGACGAGATCCGCGTGTCGAAGATCACCACCGTTGCCCTGGGCGTGCTGGCGATCGGCCTGGGCATCCTGTTCGAGAAGCAGAACATCGCCTTCATGGTCGGCCTGGCGTTCTCCATCGCGGCCAGCTGCAACTTCCCGGTACTGCTGCTCTCGATGTACTGGAAGAAGCTGACCACCCGCGGCGCCATGATCGGCGGCTGGCTGGGCCTGGTGAGTGCGGTGACGCTGATGATCCTCGGCCCGACCATCTGGGTACAGATCCTCGGCCACGAGAAGCCGATCTACCCGTACGAGTACCCGGCGCTGTTCTCCATGGCTATTGCCTTCGTCAGCATCTGGTTCTTCTCGGTCACCGACAAGTCCAAGGCTGCTGAAGACGAACGTGCGCTGTTCTTCCCGCAGTTCGTGCGTTCGCAGACTGGCCTGGGGGCTTCGGGGGCTGTTTCGCACTGATCCTTCCGGCAATGAAAAAACCGCGCTTCGGCGCGGTTTTTTTGTTTTCGCCGCTAGATCATGCCTAGCAGCAACAACACCAACAGGACAACCAGCACCACGCCGATGATGCCGGACGGGCCGTAGCCCCAGCTGCGCGAGTGCGGGAAGACCGGTAAGCCACCAATCAGCAGAAGGATCAGGATGATGATGAGGATCGTGGTCATGACGGAGTCCTTGCGTGGTTGAAGGTCAAGGGCCTCGGACTGCTGGCCTCTTGCAAGTAGGGACTAGTGGGGGGTGTAAAAAATTCCATTTGAGTGGTTGCTTGGGCCGGCCTCTTCGCGAGTAAACCTGCTCCCACAGGATCATCACAGGCCTGTGGGTTGCGCTGTCCCTGTGGGAGCGGGTTTACCCGCGAAGAGGCCGGAACTGACCACACAATCATGCCCTTCCATTCACTACCCTGATGAACCCTGCCTGCCCCCGAGGCCTTGATTAGACTTGTTGCTCAACCCATCAGAACAAGGCCAGCCACCATGCAAAACCGCATCATGATCACCGGCGCCGGGTCCGGCCTCGGTCGCGAGATCGCCCTGCGCTGGGCGCGTGAGGGCTGGCGCCTGGCGCTGGCCGATGTCAACGAAGCCGGCCTGCGCGAAACCCTGGCGCTGGCCCGCGCGGCCGGCGGCGAGGGCTTCGTCCAGCGCTGTGACGTGCGCGACTACAGCCAGCTCACTGCCCTGGCCCAGGCCTGCACCGAGCAATTCGGCGGCATCGATGTGATCGTCAACAATGCCGGCGTCGCCTCGGGCGGGTTCTTCGCCGAACTTTCGCTGGAGGACTGGGACTGGCAGATCGCGGTCAACCTGATGGGCGTGGTCAAGGGCTGCAAAGCCTTCCTGCCGTTGCTGGAGCGCAGCAAGGGGCGGATCATCAATATCGCCTCGATGGCCGCGCTGATGCAGGGCCCGGGCATGAGCAACTACAACGTGGCCAAGGCCGGCGTGCTGGCCCTGTCGGAAAGCCTGCTGGTAGAGCTGCGCCAGCTGGAGGTGGCGGTGCACGTGGTGTGCCCGTCATTCTTCCAGACCAACCTGCTGGACTCGTTCCGCGGGCCGAACCCGGCGATGAAAGCGCAGGTTGGCAAGCTGCTGGAAGGCTCGCCGATCAATGCAGCGGAAATCGCCGACTACATCCACCAGCAGGTTGGCGCGGGTGAGTTCCTGATCCTGCCCCATGAGGCCGGGCGCCAGGCCTGGCAACTGAAGCGTCAGGCCCCCGAGCGGCTGTATGACGAGATGGCTGAAATGGCGGTGAAAATGCGGGCCAAGGCTCATTCGCGATGACACGTCTGTAAGGAAAATTACCTCAAGATGTAGGGTGCTTCTGATTCGCAGCAGAGCTATTGAGTAGCCGAATGCCATCAAGGCAGGCTCCGGTTTTCCCTTTCGTCAGGAGGATCGGAGCATGCTGGTAATAGGGCGCGAAGTAGGGGAGGTCATCGTGATTGGTGATGACATTCGGATCATGGTGGTAGAGACGCGGGAAGGGGTGGTGCGCTTTGGCGTGGATGCCCCGCGCCAGGTGCCGGTGCATCGGGCCGAGGTGTACAAGCGCATCAAGGAAGGGCAGCAGGGTAAAGCCCGCAGGTTTTGATGTTGCCTGTGCCCGCGAAGAGGCCGTACCTGCTAGTCGAGCAGCTCGCGGGGCACATCATGCCTGGCCAGCAACTGGCACTGCTGGCTTTCCGGGTCGAACAGGATGAACGCCTGCCCCTTGGCCAAGGCCTGGCGCACTCGCAGCACACGGGTTTCCAGCGGGGTGTCGTCGCCGTTGTCGGTGCCGTCGCGGGTGACGAAGTCCTCGATCAGGCGGGTCAGGGTTTCGGCTTGCAGTTGGTCGTAGGGGATCAGCATGGTGGGCGTTGCCTAGGGTGTTGGTGGGGACATGCTACGCGAAACATTCGGGATTTTGGGGCTGCAAAGCAGCCCCCTGGGCCCTCAAGGCTTGTTCCCGACCAGGCTATCCACCGCCGGCACCCGCGTATCGCTCTCCATCTGCGCATCATGCTCCAGCTGATGGCTGAAACGTTCCAACGATGCATTGGCCGGTTGCGAATCACTGGCAAACACCGGCGGGCTCAGCAGGTACGCTGACAGCAACCGGCTCAGCGCCGCCAGGCTGTCGATATGGGTCCGCTCATACCCATGGGTGGCATCGCAGCCAAACGCCACCAGCGCGGTACGAATATCGTGCCCCGCCGTCACCGCCGAATGGGCATCGCTGAAGTAGTAACGGAACACATCGCGCCGCACCGGCAGGTCGTGGTCACCGGCCAGCTTCAGCAGATGGCGGGACAAATGGTAGTCATAAGGCCCCGACGAGTCCTGCATGGCCACGCTCACCGCATGCTCGCTGGAGGCCTGTCCTGGCGCTACCGGAGCGATGTCGATGCCCACGAACTCGCTGACATCCCAAGGCAGCGCGCCAGCGGCGCCCGAGCCGGTCTCCTCGGTGATGGTGAACAGTGGATGGCAGTCGATCAGCGGCTGGCGGCCGCTTTCCACCACGGCTTTCAGCGCCGCCAGCAGTGCTGCCACACCGGCTTTATCGTCCAGGTGGCGGGCGCTGATGTGGCCACTTTCGGTGAATTCGGGCAGTGGGTCGAAGGCAACGAAATCACCGATGCTCACGCCTAGCGCCTCGCAGTCGGCACGGGTGGCGCAGTAGGCATCCAGACGTACCTCCACGTGTTCCCAACTGATCGGCATCTGGTCGATGGCGGTATTGAAGGCGTGCCCGCTGGCCATCAGCGGCAGCACGCTGCCACGGTATATGCCCGTGTCGGTGAACACACTGACCCGGCTGCCTTCGGCAAAGCGGCTGGACCAGCAACCGACCGGCGCCAGGGCCAGGCGGCCGTTGTCCTGCAACTGGCGCACGCTGGCGCCGATGGTGTCCAGGTGGGCGGATACAGCGCGGTCGGGTGAGGTCTGCCGGCCCTTGAGGGTAGCGCGTATGGTGCCGCGGCGGGTCAGCTCGAAGGGGATGCCCAGCTCGTCCAGGCGTTCGGCCACGTAGCGCACGATGGTGTCGGTGAAACCGGTGGGGCTGGGGATGGCGAGCATCTCCAGCAGCACGCGTTTGAGGTAGTCGAGATCGGGTTCGGGATGGCGGTCGGACATGGTTGGGGCTCCTTATATCCTGCGGCGGCCTCTTCGCGGGTAAACCCGCTCCCACAGGGACCCCACAGGGCCTGAGCGCAGCGCCGTACCTGTGGGAGCGGGTTTACCCGCGAAGAGGCCAGCAGCGGTTACGCCAGAGGCCGGCTATGCGGAAACAGCAGGTCGATAAAACGCTCGGCGGTCGGCTGTGGTTCATGGTTGGCCAAGCCGGCACGCTCGTTGGCCTCGATGATCACGTACTCCGGTTGCCCGGCATCACGCACCATGAAGTCCAGCCCCACCACTGGAATCTCCAGCGCCCGCGCAGCGCGTATGGCGGCGTCGGCCAGCACCGGGTGCAGGCGTTCGGTCACGTCCTCCAGGGTGCCGCCGGTGTGCAGGTTGGCGGTGCGCCGCACGGCCAGGCGCTGGCTGGCGGGCAACACGTCGTCGTAGCCAAAGCCCGCTGCGCGCAGGGTGCGCTCGGTTTCGTCGTCCAGTGGAATGCGGCTTTCGCCAGCGGTTGCCGCCTGGCGTCGGCGGCTCTGGGCATCGATCAGCTGGCGGATGCTGTGCTTGCCATCACCCAGCACCTGCGCCGGGTGACGGATGGCGGCAGCGACCACTTCATAGCCGATCACCACGATGCGCAGGTCATGCCCGGCGTGGAAGCTTTCCAGCAACACGCGGCTGTCGAACTGGCGGGCATGCGCCACGGCGTGGGTGATGTCTTCGATGCAGGTGAGGTTCACCGCCACCCCCTGGCCTTGCTCGCCATCGACCGGCTTGACCACCACCGCGCCGTGCTCGTCGAGAAACGCCAGGTTGTCGTCGGCATTGCCGGCCATTTGCTGCGCCGGCACCTGCAACCCGGCGTTGTGCAGGGCATGCCGGGTCAGGCGCTTGTCCTGGCACAGGGTCATGGTCACGGCGCTGGTCAGGTCGCTGAGCGACTCACGGCAGCGAATGCGGCGCCCGCCCAGGCTGAGGGTGAACAGCCCGCCGGCGGCATCGTCCACTTGTACCTCGATGCCTCGACGCAGCGCTTCGTCGACGATGATGCGTGCGTACGGGTTGAGGTCGGCTTGTGGCCCAGGCCCCAGAAACAGCTGCTCGTTGATGCCGTTCTTGCGCTTGACCGCGAAGGTCGGCAGGTTGCGAAAACCCAGCTTCTGGTACAGGCGCTTGGCCTGGCGGTTGTCGTGCAGCACCGACAGGTCCAGGTAGGCCAGGCCGCGGCTCATGAAGTGCTCGATCAGGTGGCGCACCAGCACTTCACCCACGCCGGGGCGGGTGCAGTGCGGGTCTACTGCCAGGCACCACAGGCTGCTGCCGTGCTCGGGGTCGTCGAACGCCTTGGCGTGGTTCAGGCCCATGACGCTGCCGATCACTGCGCCGCTGTCTTCGTCCTCGGCCAGCCAGTACACCGGGCCGCCCAGGTGCAGTGGAGTGAGCAGCTCGGCGTCGACCGGTAGCATGCTGCGCGCCTGGTACAGGGTGTTGATCGCCTGCCAGTCGCCCGGGTTCTGCGCCCGGCGCACGCGGAAGCCGCGGAACACGCGCTGCGCCGGGCGGTAGTCGGTGAACCACAGGCGCAGGGTGTCGGAGGGGTCGAGGAACAGTTGCTGCGGGGCCTGGGCCAGCAGCTGTTGTGGCGCGGCCACGTACAGGGCGATGTCGCGCTCGCCGGGGCGTTCTTCCAGCAGGTCGGCGGCCAGGTCGGCCGGGTTGGGGTAGGTGTGGCCGATCAGCAGCCGGCCCCAGCCGCAATGCACGGCGCGCGGCTGGTCGTGGGGCTGACTGCCATCGCCGGCCAGGCGCGCCTGCAAGCGCTCGTAGGACGGCGCCTGGCCGCGCAGCAGGCGCTGACCGTAAGCAGTTTCGTGAGCTTTCATCGGTCAGATTCCTTGTTCGCTCAGCCACAGGTTCAGCGCCGCCAGCTGCCACAGCTTGGAGCCGCGCAGCGGCGTCAACTGGCCGTGTGGGTTGCTCAGCAGGCGGTCGAGCATGGTCGGGTTGAACAGCCCGCGGTCCTGGCTGGGGTCGGTCAGCAGCTCACGCACCCAGCCGAGGGTAGCGCCTTCCAGGTGCTTCAGGCCCGGCACCGGGAAGTAGCCCTTCTTGCGGTCGATCACCTCGTGCGGGATCACCCGCCGCGCCGCCTGCTTGAGCACCTGCTTGCCACCGTCAGGCAGCTTGAAACGTGCCGGAATGCGCGCCGAAAGCTCCACCAGGCGGTAGTCGAGGAATGGCGTGCGCGCCTCCAGGCCCCAGGCCATGGTCATGTTGTCGACCCGTTTGACCGGGTCGTCGACCAGCATCACCGTGCTGTCCAGGCGCAGCGCCTTGTCTACCGCATCGGGGGCACCAGGGCGGGCGAAGTGTTCACGGACGAAGTCGCCGGCCGCGTCGGTTTCCAGCAGCCAAGGTGCCTGCACCGTGTCTCGGTACTCGGCGTGGCTGCGATCGAAGAAGGCCTCGCGGTAGGCGGCAAAGGCATCCGCGGCGCCGTCCACCTGCGGGTACCAGTGGTAGCCGGCGAACAATTCGTCGGCGCCCTGGCCGCTCTGCACGCCCTTGCAGTGTCTGGCCACTTCCCGCGACAGCAGGTAGAAGGCGATGCAGTCATGGCTGACCATCGGCTCGCTCATGGCGCGGAAGGCGGCGGGCAGTTGTTCGATGATCTCGTGCTCGGCGATGCGCAGCTGATGGTGACGGGTGCCGTAGTGCCTGGCAATCAGGTCGGAATACTGGAATTCGTCGCCGCGTTCGCCGCCGGCATCCTCGAAACCGATGGAGAAGGTCGACAGGTCGTCCACGCCCACTTCGCGCAGCAGGCCGACCAGCAGGCTGGAGTCGACCCCGCCAGACAGCAGCACACCCACATCCACTGCTGCCCGTTGGCGGATGGCCACGGCGTCGCGGGTGGCGTCGAGTACGCGGGTGGTCCAGCCTTCCAGGTCCAGCTCACGTTCGTCGGGGTTGGCGCCGTAGTGCAGCTGCCACCAGGTCTGGCGTTCCACTTCGCCATGGTGGTCGATGCGCATCCAGGTGCCGGGTTCCAGCTTTTGCACGTTGGCCAGCAGGGTGCGTGGCGCCGGCACCACGGCGTGGAAATTCAGGTAGTGGTTGAGTGCCACCGGGTCGAGCATCGGGTCGATGTCACCCCCCTTGAGCAGCGCTGGGAGGGTCGAGGCGAAACGCAGGCGCTCGCCGTTGCGCGACAGGTACAGGGGTTTGACGCCCAGGCGGTCGCGGGCGAGGAACAGGCGCTGGTTGTCGCGCTCCCAGATGGCCAGGGCGAACATGCCATTGAGCTTGGGCAGCAAGGCCGCGCCCCAGGCGTGGTAGCCCTTGAGCAGCACCTCGGTGTCGCCATCGGACCAGAAGCTGTAGCCCAGGGCCTGCAGCTCCTGGCGCAGTTCGGGGAAGTTGTAGATGGCGCCGTTGAAGGCCAGCGAAAGGCCCAGGGTGTTGTCGACCATCGGCTGGGCAGAGCCGTCGGACAGGTCCATGATTTTCAGGCGCCGGTGGCCGAGGGCGATCGGGCCTTGGCTATGGAAGCCCCAGGCATCCGGGCCGCGGGGCGCCAGGTGGTGGGTGATGCGCTCTACCGCAGCCAGGTCGGCTGGGCGAGGGGCTTGATCGATGGGGGTGAAACGCAACTCTCCTGCTAATCCGCACATAGGTCCTTACCGGTTTTTCCGTTGGGGAGGGGGTGCCCCGGATTAGGGCACCTTAAGGAACTGACCCATGTGGTTTGTGAGAGTTTTAGATCGATCTGTTATATGAGGTTGGAGTGAAGGGGATGGCGTTGGATTTGTTGTGGCTTTGAGACCGAGCGCCGCCCGCGCGGCGCTCGGTCTCAAAGCCACAACAAATTCAACGGCATGTACCCGATGCAATCACTTCCCGCGGATCAACCTGCGCAAGGCAAACCGGTTCGGGTGGCAGGCCTCCGCCACCGCCCGTGGCAACGGCAGCGGTTCCCCGCACACCCACGCCGCCACCAGTTCGCCGCTCAACGGCGCCGTGATCAACCCGCGTGACCCATGCCCACTGTTCACATACAACCCGCCCAGCCAGGGGCAGGCCACATCCGGCACCTGGCGCGCATCCCGGCCCAGCACTGCGTAGGCCTCGGCGAACGCCTGCGCATCCGCCACCGGCCCGACGATCGGCAGGTAATCCGGGCTGGTGCAACGGAACGCCGCACGCCCCTGCAATTGCCCGGGGTCCAGTTCGGTGGTGCCCAGGCGCCGGGCCAGGTCGACAGAGATCTCGTCCAGCAATGCCAGGTTGCCCTGGTGCTCGGCCGCCGTCGGCGCCAGGTCTGTGCTGTGGAAGTCGAAGCTCGCGCCCAGGGTATGTTCATCCCCGCGCGGCGGTGCCACATAGCCTTCCGCGCACACCACGGTTCGCAGCGCGCGGCTTTCGGCGGTTGCCGGCAGGCGGGTGATCTGCCCGCGGATGCGCTTGAGTGGCAACTGCGCGCACGGCTCGAAGCGCTGTACGTCGGCGGCACCGGCCAGGACCACCACCGGCGCGCTGGCCAGCAGGCGTTCGCCAGCCCAGGCTTGCCACTGCCCGTCGACTTTGCGCAGGTCGAGCACCTCCTGGTGCGTCAGCAGGCGAATACCCGGGTGCTGCAACTGCTGCTCGCACAGCGCCGGCGGGTGCACCCAGCCACCTTCGGGATAGAACAGGCCACCCGCCGGCAAGGCCACCCCGGCGATGGCTTCAGCCTCTGCACGTTCCAGTGGCTGCAGCAGGTCATGTTCGAAGGCGGCGGCCAGTTTGCCCTGGCGTTCGGCTTCCTTGCTGTCGAAGGCCAGTTGCAGCACGCCACAGGCATCCCAGTCGCGGCCACGTTGCAGGCGCTGCAGCTGGCGCCGGGTGTAGCCGAAACCGGCCAGGATCATCTGCGACAGCGCCGTGCCATGGGCGGACAGCTTGAGGTACAGCACCCCTTGCGGGTTACCCGAAGCTTCCTGTGCCGGGGTATCGTGGCGTTCCAGCACGGTAACCTGCCAGCCACGCCGGGCCAGGCTGGCGGCGGTTGTGCTGCCGGCGAGCCCGGCGCCTATGACCAGTGCTTCACGCGGCCCTGCTGCGGCAGCCGGGCGCGCGTACCACGGTGCGCCGGGGCTGGGCACAGGGCCGACGTAGGCGCCGCTCATCACTTCCCATTTCTTGCCGATGCCCGGCACCTTCTTCATGGCGAAGCCGGCGTCGACCAGGCTGCGGCGTACCCAGCCGGTAGTGGTGAAGGTGCCTAGCACCGTGCCCGGGTGTGACAGCCGTGCCAGCTGCGCGAACAGCTCCGGGGTCCACATGTCGGGGTTCTTGGCCGGGGCGAAGCCGTCGAGGAACCACACATCGATCTGCGCATCGAGTTGCGGCAGCTGTTCCAGCACATCACCGATCAGCAGGGTGAGGGTGACCCGGCCGTTGTCGAAGGTGAACTGCTGGAAGCCCGGGTGCACTGCCACGTACTGCTCCAGCAGGGGCTGGCTGTAGGCCGCCAGTTCCGGCCACAGGCGTATGGCGCGGGCCATGTCGTCGCGACCGAGGGGGTACTTTTCGACGCTGACGAAATGCAGGCGGGTCTCGGCGTGGGCGTGTTGCTCGAACAGTTGCCAGGCACAGTAGAAGTTCATGCCGGTGCCGAAACCGGTTTCGCCGATCACCAGGCAGGTGTGCGGGGCGAGGTTGGCAAAGCGCTCGGCCAGGCGGGTTTGCCCAAGAAACACGTGCCTGGTTTCTTCGATGCCTTCGTTGACCGCGAAATAGACGTCGTTGTATTGCCGCGAATGGGGGCGGCCCTGGTCGTCCCAGTCGATCTGGGCGTGCTGGAGGAGGGTGGACATGGTTGGCTCGGTTGCAGCGGATGGGCGGATTTTATGCCATCCGGGACGTTTGCGCAGGCTGTGCCGGCCTCTTCGCGGGCACGCCCGCTCCCACAGGTACTGCACAAGCCTTCAAATCCGCTAGTCTTGCTTATCCATTGAAGGAGCCAGTGCATGTTCGAATCCGCTGAAATCGGCCACAGCATCGACAAGGAGGCTTATGACGCCGAGGTACCCGCTTTACGCGAGTCCCTGCTCGAAGCCCAGTACGAACTCAAGCAGCAGGCGCGCTTCCCGGTGATCGTGCTGATCAACGGTATCGAAGGCGCCGGCAAGGGCGAGACGGTCAAGCTGCTCAACGAGTGGATGGACCCGCGCATGATCGATGTGCTCACCTTCGACCAGCAGACCGACGAAGAGCTGGCCCGCCCACCGGCCTGGCGCTACTGGCGGGCGCTGCCACCAAAGGGGCGGATGGGCGTGTTCTTCGGCAACTGGTACAGCCAGATGCTGCAGGGGCGGGTACACGGGGTGTTCAAGGATGCCGTGCTCGACCAGGCCATCACCGGCGCCGAACGGCTGGAGGAGATGCTGTGCGACGAAGGTGCGCTGATCATCAAGTTCTGGTTCCACCTGTCCAAGAAGCAGATGAAGGCAAGGCTGAAGTCGCTCAAGGACGACCCGCTGCACAGCTGGAAGATCAGCCCGCTGGACTGGCAGCAGTCGGAAACCTACGACCGTTTCGTGCGCTTTGGTGAACGCGTGCTGCGCCGCACCAGCCGCGACTATGCGCCTTGGCATATCATCGAGGGCGTCGACCCGAACTACCGCAGCCTGGCGGTAGGGCGCATCCTGCTGGAAAGCCTGCAGGCGGCACTGGCCAACAACCCCAAAGGCAAGCATCAGGGCAACGTCGCCCCGCTGGGCCGCAGTATCGACCAGCGCAGCCTGCTCGGTGCGCTGGACATGACCCTGCGCCTGGACAAGGCCGACTATCAGGAGCAACTGGTCACCGAGCAGGCCCGCCTGGCTGGCCTGCTGCGCCACAAGCACATGCGCCGACATGCCCTGGTGGCGGTGTTCGAAGGCAACGATGCTGCCGGCAAGGGCGGTGCCATCCGCCGCGTGGCCGCCGCGCTGGACCCGCGCCAGTACCGCATCGTGCCGATTGCCGCGCCCACTGAAGAAGAGCGTGCGCAGCCATACCTGTGGCGGTTCTGGCGGCACATTCCGGCGCGCGGCAAGTTCACCATCTTCGACCGCTCCTGGTATGGCCGGGTGCTGGTGGAGCGGGTGGAAGGCTTCTGCAGCCCGGCTGACTGGATGCGCGCCTACAGCGAGATCAACGATTTCGAAGAACAGTTGGTGAATGCCGGCACGGTGGTGGTCAAGTTCTGGCTGGCGATCGACCAGCAGACCCAGCTGGAGCGCTTCGAAGAACGCGAACAGATCCCGTTCAAGCGCTACAAGATCACCGAGGATGACTGGCGCAACCGTGACAAGTGGGACGACTATGTCCAGGCGGTGGGGGACATGGTCGACCGCACCAGCACCGAGATCGCACCGTGGACGCTGGTGGAGGCCAACGACAAGCGCTGGGCGCGGGTGAAGGTACTGCGTACCATCAACCAGGCGCTTGAGGCGGCGTTTGCCAGGGACAAGAAATAATCGAAGTTCCTGTTTGCATGTGCCGGCCTCTTCGCGGGTGAACCCGCTCCCACAGGGATCACACAAAATTCGACTCTGTGATATTCCTGTGGGAGCGGGTTTACCCGCGAAGAGGCCAGAACAGGCAGCACACCTGCCAAGCCATGCCGTAGAAGAATGACCTGATGAATTCTTTTCCCGGCACCCGCCACCGTCCCCGCCCTCCAAGCCCGTAGAATTCAATCACCCCCACCACGGGCTTGAACGAGGACTTTATGCATACCACTACCGGCCGCTGGGGCTATGGCCTGTTCCTGGCACTTCTGACTGCGCTGCTGTGGGGCATCCTGCCGATCAAGCTCAAGCAGGTGCTGCAAGTGGTCGACCCGGTCACCGTCACCTGGTACCGCCTGCTGGTCTCCGGCGGCCTGCTGTTCGCCTGGCTGGCTGCCAAGCGCAGGTTGCCTTCCCTCAGCAAACTGACGCCCAAGGGCAAAGGCCTGGTGCTAGTGGCCGTGCTCGGCCTGATGGGCAACTACGTGCTGTACCTGATCGGCCTCAACCTGCTCAGCCCGGGCACCGCGCAACTGGTCGTGCAGATCGGCCCGGTGCTGTTGCTGGTGGCCAGCGTGTTCGTGTTCCGCGAGCGTTTCAGCCTGGGGCAGGGGGTGGGCCTGCTGATCCTGCTGGCGGGGTTTGGCCTGTTTTTCAACCAGCGCCTGGAAGAGCTGCTGACCTCGCTCGGCGCCTATACCACCGGGGTGCTGACCATCCTGCTGGCCACCAGCATCTGGGTGTTCTATGCGCTTAGCCAGAAGCAACTGCTGACTGTGTGGCATTCGCAGCAGGTAATGATGGTGATCTACCTCGGCTGCGCCGCGCTGCTGACGCCCTGGGTCCACCCGTTGGAGGCCTTGCAGCTGACCCCGGTGCAAGGCTGGCTGTTGCTGGCCTGTTGCCTGAATACCCTGGTGGCCTATGGCGCGTTTGCCGAGGCGCTGGCGCACTGGGAGGCGTCGCGGGTGAGTGCCACGCTGGCGTTGACCCCGCTGGTGACCTTTGTCGCGGTGGCGCTGGCGGCGTTGGTGTGGCCTGAGTATGTGCATGCCGAGGCCATCAATGCCTTGGGTTATGTGGGGGCGGTGACCGTGGTGCTGGGCTCGGCGCTGGTGGCACTGGGGCCGTCGCTGGTGGCCGGGTGGCGGGCGCGCAGGGCGCGGTTGGCCCAGGCTCATTGATCGCCTGTACCGGCCTCTTCGCGGGTGAACCCGCTCCCACAGGGATCCTACAATATTCAGCCTTGTGGTAATCCTGTGGGAGCGGGTTCACCCGCGAAAGGGCCGGTAAAGGCAGTGCACTACTCAGCCCTTGCCCCCCGGGGCCAGCATGTTCTCCGGCCTCACCCACTGGTCGAACTGCTCATTGGTCAGGTACTTCAACTCCAATGCCGCCTCGCGCAAGGTCTTGCCTTCGCCATAGGCCTTCTTGGCAATTTCCGCCGCCTTGTCATAGCCAATATGCGGGTTCAGCGCCGTTACCAGCATCAGCCCCCGCTCCAGGTGCGCCGCCATCTGCTCGGCATCCGGCTCGATGCCCGCCACGCAGTGCTGCTGGAAGTTGCGGCAGCCGTCAGCCAGCAATTCGATCGACTGCAGCAGGTTGTGGATGATCACCGGCTTGAACACGTTCAGCTGCAAATGCCCCTGGCTGGCGGCAAAGCCGATTGCAGCATCGTTGCCCAGCACCTGGCAGGCCAGCATCGACAGCGCTTCGCACTGGGTAGGGTTGACCTTGCCTGGCATGATCGAGCTGCCTGGCTCGTTGGCCGGCAGGCGTACCTCGGCCAGCCCGGCGCGCGGGCCGGAACCCAGCAGGCGCAGGTCGTTGGCGATTTTCATCAGGGCCACGGCCAGGGTCTTCAGGGCGCCAGCCAGGCTGGTCAGCGGCTCGTGGCCGGCGAGGGCGGCGAACTTGTTCGGCGCAGTGACGAATGGCAGGCCAGACAGCGCTGCCAGCTCGGCGGCGACGGCTTCGGCAAAACCATGCGGTGCATTGAGCCCGGTGCCCACGGCAGTGCCGCCCTGGGCCAGTTCGCACACCGCCGGCAGGGTGGCGCGGATGGCGCGCTGGGCATAGTCGAGCTGGGCGACGAAGGCCGACACCTCCTGGCCGAAGGTGATCGGCGTGGCGTCCATCATGTGCGTGCGGCCGGTCTTCACCAGCTTGTGGTGGCGTGCCGACAACTCGGCCAGCCCCGAGGACAGCTCGGCGATGGCCGGCAGCAGCTTGTCGTGCACCGCCTGCGCCGCGGCAATGTGCATGGCAGTGGGGAAGCAGTCGTTGGAACTCTGCGAGCGGTTGACGTGGTCGTTGGGGTGCACGGGTGCCTTGCCGCCACGGCCCTTGCCGGCCAGTTCGTTGGCCCGCCCGGCGATCACTTCGTTGACGTTCATGTTGCTCTGGGTGCCGCTGCCGGTCTGCCAGACCACCAGCGGGAACTGGTCGTCATGCTGGCCGTCCAGCACTTCGTCGGCGGCCTGCTCGATCAGCCGGGCGATGTCGGCCGGCAAGTCGCCATTACGGTCGTTGACGCGTGCCGCGGCCTTCTTGATCAGCGCCAGGGCGTGCAGCACCGCGATGGGCATGCGTTCCTTGCCAATGGCGAAGTTGATCAGCGAACGCTGGGTCTGCGCACCCCAGTAGGCGTCCTCAGGAACTTCGACCGGGCCCAGGCTGTCTGTCTCGATACGGCTCATTCTGTACTCACTCCTGTGTAGTTCGAAATCGCAGTTTAGGCCCTGATTCGACCGAGCGGTTCAGTCGCTCGTCGTGCCACTTGAGCACATCGCCACCACGGCGCAGAATGCTCTACTTTGAGGTACCCGCCTCCCTCTCTTGTGAAGGAAATGCAATGACCCGTCTCCGTGTCCTTTGTGCCGCCGTTGCCCTGGCTTGCGCCAGCGGCCAGGTATTCGCTGCCACCGCCAGCCACAATGCTGCTGCCGAGAAATTCCTGACCCTGGCCAACGCTGACAAGCTGGGTACCCCGGTATACATGCAGGTCCAGCAGATGTTCGCCCAGCGTTTCGCCCAGACCAAGGCCCCGGCCACCAAGCAGCCAGTGCTGGAAAGCTACCAGGCCAAGGCCAACGCCGCGCTGGACAACGCCATCGGCTGGAACAAGCTGAAGCCGAAGATGGTCGACCTGTACACCCAGACCTTCACCGAGCAGGAGCTCAAGGACCTGGTCAAGTTCTACGAATCGCCGCTGGGCAAGAAAGTGCTGCGCGAAATGCCCAAGGTCACCCAGCAGTCGGCCCAGCTGACCCAGCAGAGCCTGGAGCCAGCGGTACCGGTGGTGAACAAGCTGCTGGACGACATGACCAAGGAACTGGACCCGAACGCTGGCAAGGCCGCCGCCCCGGCGAAGAAGTGAGTACGCCGCGATGACCATGCAACAGCGTATCGAACAGCAACTGGCCGCCCTGGCGCCGCAACACCTGCAAGTGCTCAACGAAAGCCACATGCACAGTCGTGGTCAGGAGACCCACTACAAGGCAGTGATCGTCAGCGAGCAGTTTGCCGGGTTGAACAGCGTCAAGCGCCACCAGAAGGTGTACGCCACCATGGGTGAGCTGATGGGCGAGATCCATGCTCTGGCCATCCACACCTACACCGCCGAAGAGTGGGCCAAGGTCGGCGTTGCACCGGCCTCGCCGGTATGCGCGGGCGGCGGGCACTGAAACCTTGCTGTTGTTCTGGTAGAATCCGCAACATCCCAAAAGGGGGCTGCTGTGCAGCCCATCGCCGGCAAGCCGGCTCCCACAGGTAAAGTGCCCTCCTTGAGTGTGGCGCAATACCTGTGGGAGCTGGCTTGCCGGCGATGGGGCGCGCAGCGGCCCCCTGTTTCTTGTGTAACCCGGTCCGCCCCTTACGAGGGCAACCACCTGGAGAACCTGCTTCATGTCCCAACCCATCGTCGTCGCGGCGCTGTACAAGTTCGTCACCCTGGAAGACTACGTCGAGATGCGTGAGCCGCTGCTCAAGACCATGCTCGACAACAACGTCAAAGGCACCCTGCTGCTGGCCCACGAGGGCATCAACGGCACCGTGTCTGCCACCCGCGAAGGCATCGACGGCCTGCTGGCCTGGCTGCGCAACGACCCGCGCCTGGTCGATGTCGACCACAAGGAATCGTACTGCGACGAACAGCCGTTCTACCGCACCAAGGTCAAGCTCAAGAAAGAGATCGTCACCCTCGGCGTGCCGGGCGTGGACCCGAACCAGGCGGTCGGCACCTACGTCGAGCCCAAGGACTGGAATGCGCTGATCAGCGACCCGGAAGTGCTGCTGATCGACACCCGCAACGACTACGAAGTGGCCATCGGCACCTTCAAGGGCGCCATCGACCCGAAGACCGAAACATTCCGCGAGTTCCCCGACTACATCAAGGCCAACTTCGACCCCAGCAAGCACAAGAAGGTTGCCATGTTCTGCACCGGTGGTATCCGTTGCGAAAAAGCCTCCAGCTACATGCTCGGTGAAGGCTTCGAGGCGGTCTATCATCTTAAGGGCGGCATCCTGAAATACTTCGAGGAAGTGCCTCAGGAAGAAAGCCTGTGGGACGGCGACTGCTTCGTCTTCGACAACCGCGTCACGGTGCGCCATGACCTGAGCGAGGGCGAGTACGACCAGTGCCACGCCTGCCGCCACCCGATCAATGCGGAGGAGCGCGCGTCGGAGCACTATTCGCCAGGGGTCAGCTGCCCGCATTGCTGGGACACCCTGAGCGAGAAGACCCGGCGTAGCGCTATCGACCGGCAGAAGCAGATCGAGCTGGCCAAGGCCCGCAACCTGCCGCACCCGATCGGTTACAACTACAAAGCCGAGGCTTGATGCATGTCTGCACGCCTGATCTATGTGATGGACCCGATGTGCTCCTGGTGCTGGGGTTTTGCGCCAGTGGCCGCGGCCCTGATCGCCCAGGCGCGTGAGGCAGGCGTGCCGACCCGCCTGGTGCCGGGCGGGCTGCGCACCGGCGGCAGTGCCCTGGACAGCGCTACCCGCAAGTACATCCTCGAACACTGGCAGGCAGTGGCCGATGCCACCGGCCAGCCGTTCCGCTTCGAGGGGGCCATGCCCGACGGCTTCGTCTACGACACCGAGCCGGCTTGCCGTGCCCTGGTCACTGCCCGCGAGCTGGACGCCGAGCGCGTCTGGCTGCTGCTGGCGCTGATCCAGCGTTCGTTCTACGAGCAGGGCGTGGATGTGACCGTTGCACCGCATCTGGTCGAACTGGCCGAACAGGCAGGCTTTGACCGGGCCGTGTTCGCCGAGGCCTTTGCCCGTGCCGACACCCGCGCCGCCACCGCAGCCGATTTCAGCTGGGCCCATGACTTGGGCATCGCCGGTTTCCCGACCCTGCTGGCCGAACGCAAGGGTCAACTGGCCCTGCTGACCAATGGCTACCAGCCGCTGGAGCGCCTGCAACCCTTGCTCGGCCGCTGGCTGCAGCAGGCCGCCTGTGCTTGATGTGCCTGGGTCACCCGACCCGGTGCCGGGTAAGCCTCACGCTGTGGCCGATCGACTGAGCTGGGCGGAAATCCGCCGCCTGGCCCTGCACCACAAGAAAAACCTCTGGTCCGCCAACTTCATCGCCGTATTGGCGGCTTGCTGCAGCGTGCCCATCCCGCTGCTGCTGCCGCTGCTGGTGGACGAAGTGCTGCTGGGCCATGGCGACGCCGCGCTGAAGTGGATGAACCACTTGCTGCCGTCCAGCTGGCAGGTGGCGGCCGGCTACATCGGCCTGATGTTGCTGCTGACCCTGTGCCTGCGCCTGTCCGCCCTGGCGTTCAACGTGATCCAGGCCAAGCTGTTCGCCGGCCTGGCCAAGGACATCGTCTATCGTCTGCGCATCCGCCTGATCGAGCGGCTCAAGCGCATCTCGCTGAAGGAATACGAAAGCCTGGGCAGCGGGACGGTGACCACCCACCTGGTCACCGACCTGGACACCCTCGACAAATTCGTCGGCGAAACCCTCAGCCGCTTCCTGGTGGCCATGCTGACCCTGACCGGCACGGCGGCCATCCTGATCTGGATGCACTGGCAGCTGGCCTTGCTGATATTGCTGTTCAACCCGCTGGTGATCTACTTCACCGTGCAGTTGGGCAAGCGCGTCAAGCACCTGAAAAAACTCGAGAACGACAGTACCGCGCGGTTTACCCAGGCGTTGGCGGAAACCCTCGATGCCATCCAGGAAATCCGCGCTGGCAACCGCCAGGGCTACTTCCTCGGTCGCCTTGGCCTGCGCGCCCGCGAAGTGCGTGACTACGCCGTGGACTCGCAATGGAAGAGCGATGCCAGTGGCCGTGCCAGTGGCCTGCTGTTCCAGTTCGGCATCGATATCTTCCGCGCCGCGGCCATGCTCACCGTGCTGTTCTCCGACCTGTCGATCGGCCAGATGCTGGCGGTGTTCAGCTACCTGTGGTTCATGATCGGCCCGGTGGAGCAGTTGCTCAACCTGCAATATGCCTACTACGCCGCCGGTGGTGCGTTGAGCCGCCTCAACGAACTGCTGGCGCGTGCCGACGAGCCGCAGTACCCGGCCGCCAGTGACCCGTTCGCCGGCCGCGAGACGGTGGGCATCGAAGTGCGCGACCTGCGCTTTGCCTATGCCGACGAGCCGGTGCTCGAGCACCTCGACCTGTCCATCGCCCCAGGCGAGAAGGTAGCGATCGTCGGTGCCAGCGGTGGTGGCAAGAGCACCCTGGTGCAACTGTTGCTGGGCCTTTATAGCGCCCAGGCCGGCACCATCCGCTTTGGCGGTGCCAGCCTGCAGGAAATCGGCCTGGAAACCCTGCGCGAGAACGTCGCGGTGGTGTTGCAGCACCCGTCATTGTTCAACGACACCGTGCGCGCCAACCTGACCATGGGCCGTGACAGCAGCGACGAGGCCTGCTGGCAGGCACTGCGCATCGCCCAGCTGGATGCCACCATCGCCGCCTTGCCACAGGGCCTGGACAGTGTGGTGGGGCGCTCCGGCGTGCGCTTGTCCGGTGGCCAGCGCCAGCGCCTGGCCATTGCCCGCATGGTGCTGGCCGAGCCCAAGGTGGTGATCCTCGACGAAGCCACCTCGGCCCTGGATGCCGCCACCGAATACAACCTGCACCAGGCCCTGGCGCGCTTCCTCAGCGGCCGTACCACACTGATCATCGCCCACCGCCTGTCGGCGGTGAAACAGGCCGACCGGGTGCTGGTGTTCGATGGCGGACATGTGGCCGAGGATGGCGACCATCAGCAGCTGATTGCCGAGGGTGGGTTGTATGCCAAGTTGTATGGGCACCTGCAGCAGAGCTGAATTTTTGCCAGCCAGTGCGGGCCCTGTCGTCGGCAAGCCAGCTCCCGCAGGATTACCACAGGCCTGAGTATTGTGGGGTACCTGTGGGAGCTGGCGTGCCTGCGACAGGGCCGGGAAGTCCGTGTGAAAATCCCCAGGCTCCCTGTCATAAAAAACCCAGCCATGGGGATGGCAAATGGCCTACGCTGTGCTTGTCTGGGTTGATTTGCGCCTTATCTGCTCTGTGACAGGGACTCCATGAAGGGACATCGCACTCTAGAAGCGCCAAAGTTGCTCGGCATCACCTGGCCCTTCATCGCCGTGGTGGTCTTCCAGGTCGCCTTGGGCAGCCTCAGCCTTTATACGCTCTCGGCCGTGCGTGCCTATGTCGCGGGCGAAAGCCTTTGGTCCAAGGCACAGAAAGACGCCATCTACTACCTCAACCTGTACGCCGAAACCCGCGACGACAGCACCTACCAGCGCTATCGCCAGGCTATCACCGTGCCCCAGGGCGACTACCAGCTGCGCGAGGTGCTCGACCAGCCCAGCCCCGACCTGAACGCCGCGCGCCAGGCCGTGCTGCAAGGCGGCAACCATCCTGACGATGTCGAGCGGATCATCTGGTTCTACCGCAACTTTCGCAACGTCAGCTACATGCAGACGGCAATCGACTACTGGGACATCGGCGACGACTACCTGGGCAAGCTGGATATGCTGGCCGTGGAAATGCGCAGCAGCTTCGCCGCTGGCCCGGTCGACGCCCGCACGGTCAGCGACTGGAAGGCGCGCATCGTCACCATCAACGAAGGGGTAACCCCGGCCGCCAGGGCGTTCAGCGATGCTCTGGGCGAAGGCTCGCGCATGCTGCTGCGGGTACTGCTGATCACCAACCTGCTGACTGCGATGTTCCTGATTGCCATTGCCTGGCGTCGCTCCAGCAAGCTGCTGGCCCAGCGCCAGGCCTTTGCCAGCGCCCTGCAGGAAGAAAAGGAGCGGGCGCAGATCACCCTGCAGGCCATCGGCGATGCGGTGATTGCCGCTGATGTGGAGGGCAGTATCGGCTACATGAACCCGGCCGCCGAGCAACTGACCCACTGGCAGGCCGGCCAGGCCCAGGGCCTGCCGCTGTCGGCGCTGTTCAGCCTGGTGGACGAGCAGGCCGAGGAAGACGGCCGCAGCCTGGTGGAGCAGGTGCTCAGCGGCAGCCTCAAGGGCGGCGCTGAACATGCCCGGCTCATCCAGCGCCTGGACGGTAGCACTGTGTCGGTCAACCTGGTCGGTTCGCCGATCGTCAGTGACGGCCAGGTCAGCGGCATCGTGCTGGTGCTGCACGACATGACCCAGGAGCGCCAGTACATCGCCAACCTGTCCTGGCAGGCCACCCACGACGCCCTGACCGGCCTGGCCAATCGCCGCGAGTTCGAATACCGCCTGGAGCAGGCGCTCAATGACCTGGCGCGCCAGGCCGGGCGGCATTCGCTGATGTTCCTCGACCTTGACCAGTTCAAGCTGGTCAACGACACCTGCGGGCATGCCGCCGGCGACGAACTGCTGCGGCACATCTGCGCCGTGCTGCAATCCGGCCTGCGCGAAGGCGACACCCTGGCCCGGCTGGGGGGTGACGAATTTGGTGTGCTGTTGGAAAACTGCCCGCCCGACCAGGCCGAGCGCATTGCCGAGCAACTGCGCCAGCTGGTGCAGAGCCTGCATTTCGTGTGGAAGGGGCGACCGTTCGTCACCACCGTCAGCGTCGGCCTGGTGCACATGGCCCAGGCTCCCGGCACCCTCGAAAGCTCGCTGCGCGCCGCCGACATGGCCTGCTACATGGCCAAGGAAAAGGGCCGCAACCGCGTGCAGGTGTACCATGCCGACGACAGCGAGCTGTCCATGCGTTTTGGCGAAATGGCCTGGATCCAGCGCTTGCATGTGGCCCTGGAGGAAAACCGCTTCTGCCTGTACGCCCAGGAAATCGCCCCGCTGAAAACCTTCGAAGGCCCCGGCCATATCGAGATTCTGCTGCGTCTGCACGACGAAAGCGGCCGTACCATTCTGCCCAGCAGTTTCATCCCGGCGGCCGAGCGCTACGGCCTGATGACCGCGCTGGACCGCTGGGTGGTGCGCAATGTGTTCCAGGTCATTCGCCAGTGCCTGGACGAAGGGCGCGAGGGGCCGCTGTCGATCTGCGCGATCAACCTGTCGGGCTCGAGCATTGGCGACGACAAGTTCCTCGAATACCTGCAGCGCCTGTTCGTCGAATACGCCATCCCGCCGCGGATGATCTGTTTCGAAATCACCGAAACCAGTGCCATAGCCAACCTTGGCAGCGCCATTCGCTTCATCAACGAGCTGAAGGGGCTGGGTTGTCGCTTCTCGCTCGATGACTTCTGCGCCGGCATGTCGTCGTTCGCCTATCTCAAGCATTTGCCGGTGGATTACCTGAAGATCGACGGGAGTTTCGTCAAGGACATGCTCGACGACCCGGTCAACCGGGCCATGGTCGAGGTCATCAACCATATCGGTCACGTAATGGGCAAGCGCACCATTGCCGAATTCGTCGAAACACCCTTGATCGAGCAGGCCTTGCAGGAAATTGGCGTGGATTACGCTCAGGGCTATCTCATCGAACGCCCCCAGGTGTTCACCTGTGACAGTCTGCAGCGCCAACGGATCGCCGCCCGGCCTCTGTTGCAGCGGGCACCTGGCACGTTTCGTTAGCTAGAAATCACAAGGATCAAGGAGCTGAAAGTGATTGATGCATTCGTTCGTATCGGGCCTTTGATGGATCCCGCCAGCTATCCCCAATGGGCCCAGCAACTGATTGAAGACTGTCGCGAGAGCAAGCGCCGGGTAGTTGAGCATGAGTTCTACACGCGCCTGCGCGATGGCCAGTTGAAACAATCGACCATTCGCCAGTACCTGATCGGTGGCTGGCCGGTGGTGGAGCAATTCTCGCTGTACATGGCCCACAACCTGACCAAGACCCGCTATGGCCGGCACCAGGGCGAAGACATGGCGCGGCGCTGGCTGATGCGCAACATCCGTGTCGAGCTCAACCACGCCGACTACTGGGTGAACTGGTGCCAGGCGCATGGCGTGCACCTGCACGAGTTGCAGGCCCAGGAAGTGCCGCCTGAGCTGAACGGCCTGAACGACTGGTGCTGGCGCGTATGCGCTACCGAGAACCTGGCCATTTCCATGGCGGCGACCAACTACGCCATCGAAGGTGCGACCGGCGAATGGTCGGCGGTGGTGTGCTCCACCGACACCTATGCGTTGGGTTTTCCGGAGGATCAGCGCAAGCGGGCGATGAAGTGGCTGAAGATGCATGCCCAGTATGACGACGCGCACCCGTGGGAGGCGCTGGAGATCATCTGCACCCTGGCCGGCGAGAACCCGACCCTGGGGCTGCGCAACGAACTGCGCAGGGCGATTTGCAAGAGTTATGACTGCATGTACCTGTTCCTGGAGCGGTGCATGCAGCTGGAAGGGCGCCAGCAGGGGCGCATGCGCCCGGCACTGGCCGCGGGCTGATCGCTCTCCTGTCCTGGCCTCTTCGCGGGTAAACCCGCTCCTACAAGTGCTGCGCTGCCCTCATGGCGGTGAATAACCCTGTGGTAGCGGGCGTGCCCGCGAAGAGGCCGGTGCAAGCCTACTGGGCGTTGAACGCCTGCCCATTCACCCCTTTGCTGTCCGGCCCCATCAGGTACAGGTACACCGGCATGATCTCTTCCGGCAGCGGGTTGTTCTGCGGGTTTTCGCTGGGGTAGGCCTGTGCCCGCATCGCCGTGCGCGTTGCGCCCGGGTTGATGCTGTTGGAGCGCACCGGTGCCACGCCGTCCAGTTCATCGGCCAGGGTTTGCATCAGGCCCTCGGTGGCGAACTTGGACACGCCATAGGCGCCCCAGTAGGCCCGGCCCTTGCGCCCGACGCTGCTGCTGGTGAATACCACCGAAGCGTCTTCCGACAGCTTCAGCAGCGGTAGCAGGGTGCTGGTGAGCATGAAGGTGGCATTGACGTTGATGTGCATCACGCGCATGAAGTTGTCGCCCGACAGCTGCTCCAGCGGCGTGCGCGGGCCGATGATCGAAGCATTGTTCAGCAGGCCGTCGAGGCGGCCGAACTGCTCCTCGATCATCACCGCCAGTTCGTCGTACTGGTGGGGCAGGGCGGTTTCCAGGTTGAACGGGATCACCACCGGTTGCGGGTGCCCCGCGGCTTCGATCTGGTCGTAGACCTCGTTGAGGTTGGCCTCGGTCTTGCCCAGCAGCAGCACGGTGGCGCCCAGTGCAGCGTAGGCCTTGGCGGCAGCGGCGCCGATGCCGCGGCCGGCACCGGTAACCAGGATGACCCGGCCTTGCAGCAGGTCGGGGCGGGCGGTGTAGTCGAACATGGTAGGTCCTTCGAGTTCGTTGGCGCGGCACCGTCCCCTGTGGGAGCGGGTTTACCCGCGAATGCGTGCGATCAGGCGCCGTTGTCGTCTGGGCTGACGCATTCGCGGGTAAACCCGCTCCCACAGGGGCTGTGCTGCGGTCTAGACGGGGTTCAGCAGCCGCACAGCGCGCTGTCGATCACTTTGCGCAGCTCCAGCGGGTGGTCCACCACCACGTCGGCGCCCCAGTTGTTGGGGTTGTCCTCTGGATGAATATAGCCGTAGCGCACCGCCGCCGTGCGGGTGCCGGCGTCGCGGCCAGACTCGATGTCGCGCAGGTCGTCGCCGACGAACAGCACGCTGGCGGGGTCCAGGCCCAGGGTCTTGCAGGCCAGGATCAGCGGCTCGGGGTCGGGTTTGCTGTTCTTGACGTGGTCCGGGCAGATCAATAGCGCCGAACGCTCGGCCAGGCCCAGCTGTTGCATGATCGGCTCGGCGAAGCGCACCGGCTTGTTGGTGACCACGCCCCACAGCAGGTTGCCTTTCTCGATGTCGGCCAGCAGCTCGGCCATGCCGTCGAACAGCTTGCTGTGCACCGCGCAGTCGCGCTGGTAACGTTCGAGGAACTCCAGGCGCAGGGGCTCGAAGCCTTCGGCCTCCGGGCTCATGGCGAAGGTGGCGGCGACCATCGCCCGGGCACCGCCGGAGATCACGTCGCGGATCAGCTTGTCATCGACGGCCGGCAGGCCGCGCTCGGCGAGCATGGCCTGGCAGATGGCGATGAAGTCCGGCGCCGTGTCGAGCAAGGTGCCGTCCATGTCGAAGAGTACTGCTTGCAAGCGCATGCTCATTCCTCGCGCAGGGTCTGGATCATGTAGTTGACGTCAACGTCGCTGCTGAGCTTGTAATGCTTGGTCAGCGGGTTGTAGGTCAGGCCGATGATGTCCTTCACCTGCAGGCCGGCAACGCGGCTCCAGGCGCCCAGCTCGGACGGGCGGATGAACTTCTTGAAGTCATGGGTGCCGCGCGGCAGCATCTTCAGGATGTATTCGGCGCCGACAATGGCCAGCAGGTAGGCCTTGGGGTTGCGGTTGATGGTGGAGAAGAACACCTGGCCGCCAGGCTTGACCATGCGGTAGCAGGCGCGGATGACCGAAGACGGGTCGGGCACGTGCTCGAGCATTTCCAGGCAGGTGACCACGTCGAACTGTTCGGGCATTTCCTCGGCCAGGGCTTCGGCGGTGATCTGCCGGTATTCCACCTGCACGCCCGACTCCAGCTGGTGCAGCTGGGCCACGGCCAGCGGCGCCTCACCCATGTCGATGCCGGTGACCGTGGCGCCGCGCAGGGCCATGGCCTCGCTGAGGATGCCGCCACCGCAACCCACGTCCAGCACTTTCTTGCCGGCCAGGCTGGCGCGCTCGTCGATCCAGTTGACGCGCAGCGGGTTGATTTCGTGCAGCGGCTTGAACTCGCTTTCGCGGTCCCACCAGCGGTGGGCCAGCGCTTCGAACTTGGCGATTTCGGCGCGGTCGACGTTGCTCATTGAACAGTCCTCTGAAACTTCGCAAAATTGCGCCGGAGTATACCCGAGCGCTCGGCCCCGAGGGTCGCTATAATCGCCGGCTTTTGATATCCGAACGACGGGGAGAGGCGATGCGCGAGCGACTTTTGGCGGCGGAGAAGGTGACCGGGATCCGCTGGCAGGACGGCGTCTTGCATCTGCTCGACCAGCGCCTGCTGCCGTCAGAAGAACGCTGGCTGGCCTGCGACAATGTCGCGCAGGTGGCGGCGGCGATCCGCGACATGGTCGTGCGCGGCGCCTCGGCCATCGGCATTGCCGCGGCCTATGGCCTGGTGCTGGCCCTGGAAGAGCGGCTGGCCGAGGGGGGTGATTGGGAAATGGACCTGGAAGATGACTTCCTCACCCTGGCCGAAGCGCGCCCTACCGCCGCCAACCTGTTCTGGGCGCTGAACCGCATGCGCGAGCGCCTGCAGCGCCTGCGTCCGGATGAGGGCGTGCTGGCGGCGCTGGAGGCCGAAGCGGTGGCCATTCATGAAAGCGACCGCGAAGCCAACCTGACCATGGCCCAGCAGGGTGTCGAGCTGATTCGCCGTCACCAGGGCAACGCCCAGACCCTGCTCACCTACGGCAATGCCGGCGCCCTGGCCGGTGGTGGTTTCGGCACTGCGCTGGGGGTGATCCGCGCCGGCTACCTGGAGGGCATGGTCGAGCGGGTGTATGCCGGCGAGACACGCCCCTGGCTGCATGGCTCGCGCCTGACCGCCTGGGAACTGGCCAACGAAGGCATCCCGGTGACCCTGTGCGCCGACTCGGCGCTGGCCCACCTGATGAAGAGCAAGGGCATCACCTGGGTGGTGGTAGGTGCGGACTGCATTGCCGCCAACGGCGACGTTGCCAGCAAGATCGGCACCTACCAGCTGGCAGTCAGCGCCATGCACCATGGCGTGCGTTTCATGGTGGTGGCGCCGAGCACCAGCATCGACCTGAACCTGGCCACGGGTGAGGACATCCCGCTGGAAGAGCGCGCTGCCGACGAGTTGCTGGACATTGGCGGCACCCGCGTGGCGCCGGATGTCGAGGTATTCAACCCGGTATTCGACGTGACCCCGGCCGACCTGATCGACGTGATCGTGACCGAGCGCGGCATCGTCGAGCGGCCGGATACCGCCAAGCTGGCGCAACTGATATGCCGCAAGCGGTTGCACTGATATTCGTAGTGCCTGTGCCGGCCTCTTCGCGGGTAAACCCGCTCCCACAGGTGTGCCGTCTCCCTCAGGCCTTGTGATAACCCTGTGGGAGCGGGTTCACCCGCGAAGAGGCCGGCACAGGTTATGGAAGATCAATATCCAAAGCCGCTTGAGGCCACCTGCCACATCTCCCCACCGCCCCTGCCTTTGTGATAACATCCGGCAGTTTCCAAGACCGCCCACCACAGCGGCCTTCATTGCGCAGATCCATGGCACAACTCATTGATTTGTCGTAAGTCGTCGCACCCTTATGCGCTGCGGCGGCGAGCTTCGTTCGGCCCTTGATGGAGCTGCGAAGTTTCACCAGAAAAAGGAATCAGGCTTCTCATGGGCGAACTGGCCAAAGAAATCCTCCCGGTCAATATCGAAGACGAACTGAGACAGTCCTACCTCGACTACGCGATGAGCGTGATTGTCGGGCGAGCGCTGCCCGATGCGCGTGACGGCTTGAAGCCCGTGCATCGCCGCGTTCTCTATGCGATGAGCGAACTGGGCAACGACTGGAACAAGCCGTACAAGAAATCCGCCCGTGTGGTCGGTGACGTGATCGGTAAGTACCACCCGCATGGCGACACTGCGGTCTACGACACCATCGTGCGTATGGCCCAGCCGTTCTCGCTGCGCTACCTGCTGGTCGATGGCCAGGGCAACTTCGGTTCGGTGGACGGCGACAACGCCGCAGCCATGCGATACACCGAAGTGCGCATGGCCAAGCTGGCCCACGAACTGCTGGCCGACCTGCACAAAGAGACCGTCGACTGGGTGCCCAACTACGACGGCACCGAGCAGATCCCGGCGGTCATGCCGACCCGTATCCCCAACCTGCTGGTCAACGGTTCCAGCGGTATCGCCGTGGGCATGGCAACCAACATCCCGCCGCACAACCTCGGCGAGGTCATCGATGGCTGCCTGGCACTCATCGACAACCCCGAAGTCACCATCGATGAGCTGATGCAGCACATCCCCGGCCCGGACTTCCCGACTGCCGGCCTGATCAACGGCCGCCAGGGCATCATCGAGGCCTATCGCACAGGCCGCGGCCGCATCTACATGCGCGCCCGCTCCGAAATCGAAGACATCGACAAGGTCGGCGGCCGCCAGCAGATCGTGGTCACCGAGCTGCCGTACCAGCTGAACAAGGCACGCCTGATCGAGAAGATCGCCGAGCTGGTCAAAGAGAAGAAGATCGAAGGCATCACCGAGCTGCGCGACGAGTCCGACAAGGACGGCATGCGCATCGTCATCGAGCTGCGTCGCGGCGAGGTGCCGGAGGTGGTGCTCAACAACCTGTATTCGCAGACCCAGCTGCAGAGCGTGTTCGGCATCAACGTCGTCGCCCTGGTCGACGGTCGTCCGCGCCTGCTCAACCTCAAGGACCTGCTCGAGGCGTTCGTCCGTCACCGCCGTGAAGTGGTGACCCGCCGTACCGTGTTCGAGCTGCGCAAGGCCCGCGAACGCGGCCACATCCTTGAAGGCCAGGCGGTCGCACTGTCCAACATCGACCCGGTCATCGCCCTGATCAAGGCCTCGCCGACCCCGTCCGAAGCCAAGGAGGCCCTGGTCTCCACCGCCTGGGAATCCAGTGCCGTGCAGGTCATGGTCGAGCGCGCCGGCGCCGATTCCTGCCGCCCTGAGGACCTGCCGGAGCAGTACGGCCTGCGTGAAGGCAAGTACTACCTGTCGCCGGAACAGGCACAAGCCATTCTCGACCTGCGCCTGCACCGCCTGACCGGTCTTGAGCACGAGAAGCTGCTGGCCGAGTACCAGGAAATCCTCGAGCAGATCGGTGAGCTGATCCGCATCCTCAGCAGCGCCGAGCGCCTGATGGAAGTGATCCGCGAAGAGCTGGAAGCCATCCGCGCCGAATACGGCGATGCCCGCCGCACCGAAATTCTCGATGCGCGCCACGACCTCAACTACGGCGACATGATCCCGGAAGAAGAGCGCGTGGTGACCATTTCCCACGGCGGCTACGCCAAGACCCAGCCGCTGTCCGCCTACCAGGCCCAGCGCCGTGGCGGCAAAGGCAAGTCGGCTACCGGGGTGAAGGACGAGGACTACGTCGAGCACCTGCTGGTTGCCAACAGCCACGCCACCCTGCTGCTGTTCTCCAGCAAGGGCAAGGTTTACTGGCTGAAGACCTACGACATCCCTGAAGCGTCCCGCGCCGCCCGCGGCCGCCCACTGGTCAACCTGTTGCCGCTGGAGGAAGGTGAGCGCATCACCGCCATGCTGCAGATCGACCTCGAGGCCCTGCAGCAGAATGCTGGCGCCGATGAAGAGCTGGAGGACGCGGAAGACACCGTGCTCGAAGGTGAAGTGGTCGAGGCCGAGGAAGTGGACGAGGAAGACGGCGACACCCCTGAGTGGGTGGCCGAGCCGACCGGCGCCTACATCTTCATGGCCACCGCTTCGGGTACCGTGAAGAAGACCCCGCTGGTGCAGTTCGCCCGTCCGCGCTCCAACGGCCTGATCGCCCTGAAGCTGAAGGAAGGTGACACCCTGATCGCTGCGGCCATCACCGACGGTGCCAAGGAAGTCATGATGTTCTCCGACGCCGGCAAGGTGATCCGCTTCGCTGAAAGCGTGGTGCGCGAGATGGGCCGTAACGCCCGTGGCGTGCGCGGCATGAAGCTGGGCAAGGGCCAGCAGATCATCTCCATGCTGATCCCGGAATCCGGCGCGCAGATCCTCACCGCCTCCGAGCGTGGCTTTGGCAAGCGCACCCCGCTATCCAAGTTCCCGCGTCGCGGCCGTGGTGGCCAGGGCGTGATCGCCATGGGCACCAAGGGGCGCAACGGCCTGCTGATCGGCGCCATCCAGGTGCAGGAAGGCGAAGAGATCATGCTGATCTCCGACCAGGGCACGCTGGTGCGTACCCGCGTTGGCGAAGTGTCCAGCCTGGGGCGTAACACCCAGGGTGTGACCTTGATCAAGCTGGCCACTGACGAGACACTGGTAGGCCTGGAGCGTATCCAGGAGCCGTCCGAGGAAGAGCTCGATGATGTGATCGAGACGGACGAAGAGGGCGTCGAGGCTGAAGCGCCAGACAACGAAGAAGCTGCTGGCGCCGAAGAGGCCCCGCAGGAGTAAGCAAGCGTAGAACCCGAACGGGGCGACCAAGGTCGCCCCGTTTGACTGATTAGAGTTGGCAACGTCCTCAAGGGCGGTGCAATAGCCTGTGGGAGCGGGTTTACCCGCGAAGAAGACACCGCGGTGCATGGCAAGGGCTTCGCCCTTGTTCGCGGGTAAACCCGCTCCCACAGGGTTCCTGGCAGCATCGAAGATTGACGATTTGTTCTATTTGGCAGAGCGAGAGTGGATGTGAGCAAACGAGCCTTTAACTTCTGCGCGGGCCCTGCCGCGCTTCCTGACGCTGTTCTGCAGCGCGCCCAGGCCGAGATGCTGGATTGGCGTGGCAAGGGCTTGTCGGTGATGGAAATGAGCCATCGCAGCGACGATTACGTGGCCATCGCCGAAAAGGCCGAACAGGACCTGCGTGACCTGCTTTCCGTCCCCTCCAACTACAAGGTGCTGTTCCTGCAGGGCGGCGCCAGCCAGCAGTTCGCCGAAATCCCGCTGAACCTGCTGCCGGAAAACGGCACCGCCGACTACATCGAGACCGGCATCTGGTCGAAAAAGGCCATCGAGGAAGCGCGCCGCTTTGGCAACGTCAACGTCGCCGCCAGCGCCAAGCCCTACGACTACCTGGCCATCCCGGGCCAGAATGAGTGGAAGCTGACCAAGGACGCCGCTTACGTGCATTACGCGTCCAACGAGACCATCGGTGGCCTGCAGTTCGACTGGGTGCCGGAAACCGGTGACGTGCCGCTGGTGGTCGACATGTCCTCCGACATTCTCTCGCGCCCGATCGACGTATCGCAGTACGGCCTGATCTACGCCGGCGCGCAGAAGAACATCGGCCCGAGCGGCCTGGTAGTGGTGATCGTGCGTGAAGACCTGCTGGGCCACGCCCGCAGCTGCTGCCCGACCATGCTCGACTACAAGGTCTCGGCCGACAACGGCTCGATGTACAACACCCCGGCCACCTACTCCTGGTACCTCTCGGGCCTGGTGTTCGAGTGGCTGAAAGAGCAGGGTGGCGTCGATGCCATGGAGCAGCGCAACCGCGCCAAGAAAGACCGCCTGTACGGCTTCATCGACAGCAGCGAGTTCTACACCAACCCGATCAGCCACAACGCCCGTTCGTGGATGAACGTGCCGTTCCGCCTGGCTGACGAGCGGCTGGACAAGGCCTTCCTCGCCGGCGCCGATGCCCGTGGCCTGCTCAACCTCAAGGGCCACCGTTCGGTAGGCGGCATGCGCGCCTCGATCTACAACGCCCTGGGCCTTGACGCAGTCGAAGCCCTGGTGGCCTACATGGCCGAATTCGAGAAGGAGCACGGCTGATGTCCGAGCACGAACTGAAGGCGCTGCGCGTTCGCATCGACAGCCTCGACGAGAAGATCCTCGAGCTGATCAGCGAGCGCGCCCGTTGCGCCCAGGAAGTGGCCAAGGTCAAGACCGCCTCGCTGGCCGAGGGCGAAAAGCCGGTGTTCTACCGCCCCGAGCGTGAAGCTGCCGTGCTCAAGCGCGTTATGGAGCGCAACAAGGGCCCGTTGGACAACGAAGAGATGGCGCGGCTGTTCCGCGAAATCATGTCATCGTGCCTGGCCCTGGAAGAGCCGCTGAAAATCGCCTACCTCGGCCCTGAAGGTACCTTCACCCAGGCTGCGGCCATGAAGCACTTCGGCCACGCGGTGATCAGCCGGCCGATGGCGGCCATCGACGAAGTGTTCCGCGAAGTGGCGGCCGGTGCCGTCAACTTCGGCGTGGTGCCGGTGGAAAACTCCACCGAAGGTGCGGTCAGCCACACCCTGGACAGCTTCCTCGAGCACGACATGGTGATTTGCGGCGAGGTCGAACTGCGCATCCACCACCACCTGCTGGTGGGCGAGAACACCAAGACCGACAGCATCACCCGCATCTACTCCCATGCCCAGTCGCTGGCCCAGTGCCGCAAGTGGCTGGATGCGCACTACCCGAACGTGGAACGCGTGGCTGTGTCGAGCAATGCCGAGGCAGCCAAGCGGGTCAAGGGCGAGTGGAACTCGGCGGCGATCGCCGGCGATATGGCGGCCAACCTGTATGGTTTGACGCGCCTGGCCGAGAAGATCGAAGACCGCCCGGACAACTCCACGCGCTTCCTTATGATCGGCAGCCAGGAAGTGCCGCCGACCGGCGACGACAAAACCTCGATCATCGTTTCGATGAGCAACAAGCCGGGTGCCTTGCACGAGCTGCTGGTGCCGTTCCACCAGAACGGCATCGACCTGACCCGCATCGAGACCCGCCCGTCGCGCAGCGGCAAGTGGACCTACGTGTTCTTCATCGATTTCGTCGGCCACCACCGCGACCCGCTGATCAAGGCGGTGCTCGAGCAGATCAGCCAGGAGGCTGTGGCGCTGAAGGTGCTGGGGTCGTATCCGAAGGCGGTGCTTTGATTTGAGATGGTTGGGGCCGCTTCGCGCCCCATCGCGACACAAGGCCGCTCCTACAGGTATTGTGCAGACCTCGAAACTGTACTGGCCCCTGTAGGAGCGGCCTTGTGTCGCGATGGGCTGCAAGACAGCCCCAATGGCCCTCACAGGCTGTCTAGATTTCTGAACAGGGTTCGCACCAGTGGTAAAAGCAGTAACAACCAAACCCGCGCCAATCATCAACCGCCTGGTCGTGGTCGGCCTCGGCCTGATCGGTGGCTCGTTCGCCAAGGGCCTGCGTGAAAGCGGCCTGTGCCGCGAAGTGGTCGGTGTCGACCTGGACGCCCCCTCGCGCAAGCAGGCCGTGGCTTTGGGCGTGGTCGATCGCTGCGAAGAAGACCTTGCCGCCGCCTGCGTCGGTGCCGATGTCATCCAGTTGGCCGTGCCGATCCTGGCCATGGAGAAGGTCCTGGCCCGCCTGGCCGCGCTCGACCTTGGCGATGCCGTCATCACCGACGTCGGCAGCGCCAAGGGCAACGTCGTGCGTGAGGCGCGGGCCGTCTTTGGAGAGCGCCTGCCGCGCTTCGTCCCCGGCCACCCCATCGCCGGCTCCGAGCAGAGCGGGGTAGAGGCCTCCAATGCCGCCCTGTTCCGCCGGCACAAGGTCATTCTCACGCCGCTGGCCGAAACCGACCCGACCGCCCTGGCCCTGGTCGATCGCCTGTGGCGCGCGCTGGATGCCGATGTGGAGCACATGTCGGTCGAGCGCCACGACGAAGTGCTGGCTGCCACCAGTCACCTGCCGCACCTGCTGGCCTTCGGCCTGGTGGATTCACTGGCCAAGCGCAATGAAAACCTCGAGATCTTCCGGTACGCTGCGGGGGGCTTCCGCGATTTCACGAGAATCGCCGGCAGCGACCCGACCATGTGGCACGACATCTTCCTCGCCAACCGCGACGCTGTCCTGCGCACGCTTGATACATATCGCAGTGATCTCGACGCTTTGCGCGACGCGATCGCTGAAGGGGACGGGCACCAGTTGCTGGGTGTATTCACCCGCGCACGCGTTGCCCGCGAGCATTTCAGTAAAATCCTGGCCCGACGGGCCTATGTGGACGCTATGAACGCCAACGATCTGATTTTCCTGGCCCAACCGGGTGGCCGCCTGTCCGGGCGAATCCGCGTACCGGGCGACAAGTCGATTTCCCACCGCTCGATCATGCTCGGCTCGCTGGCCGAAGGTACCACCGAGGTCGAGGGCTTCCTCGAAGGTGAGGACGCGCTGGCGACCCTGCAGGCATTCCGTGACATGGGTGTGGTCATCGAAGGGCCCAACCATGGTCGCGTGACCATTCACGGCGTTGGCCTGCACGGCCTCAAGCCGCCACCCGGGCCGCTGTACGTGGGCAACTCGGGTACCTCGATGCGGCTGCTGTCGGGCCTGCTGGCTGGCCAGCCGTTCGACGTGACCATGACCGGCGACGCTTCGCTGTCCAAGCGCCCGATGAACCGTGTGGCCAATCCGCTGCGCGAAATGGGTGCCGTGGTCGAGACCGGCCCGGACGGCCGCCCGCCGCTGACCATCCGTGGTGGCCACAAGCTCAAGGCGCTGACCTACACGCTGCCGATGGCCAGTGCCCAGGTCAAATCCTGCCTGCTGCTGGCCGGCCTGTACGCCGAAGGCAAAACCACCGTCACCGAGCCTGCACCTACCCGTGACCACACCGAGCGCATGCTGCGCGGCTTCGGCTACAGCGTCGAGAGTAACGGCCCGGTAGCCTCGCTGCAGTCCGGCGGCAAGCTCACTGCCACCCGTATCGAAGTGCCGGCCGACATTTCCTCGGCAGCGTTCTTCCTGGTGGCAGCGTCCATTGCCGAAGGCTCCGAGCTGGTGCTGGAACACGTTGGCATCAACCCGACCCGCACCGGCGTGATCGACATCCTGCGCCTGATGGGCGGCGACATCACCCTGGAAAACCAGCGTGAAGTCGGCGGCGAGCCAGTGGCCGACCTGCGTGTGCGCGGTGCCAAGCTGAAAGGTATCGATATCCCTGAAGAGCTGGTGCCACTGGCTATTGACGAATTCCCGGTGCTGTTCGTTGCCGCTGCCTGCGCCGAGGGGCGTACCGTGCTGCGTGGTGCCGAAGAACTGCGGGTGAAGGAATCCGACCGCATCCAGGTCATGGCCGACGGCCTGATCACCCTGGGCATCAAGTGCGAGCCGACCCCGGACGGCATCATCATCGACGGCGGCCAGCTCGGCGGCGGCGAAGTGCATGGCCACGGTGACCACCGTATCGCCATGGCGTTCAGCGTTGCCTCGCTGCGCGCCAGCGCGCCGATCCGCATCCATGACTGCGCCAACGTCGCCACCTCGTTCCCCAACTTCCTGGCACTGTGCGCCGAAGTGGGCATCCGCGTGGCGGAAGAGGGCAAGTCGTGAGTGCCCTGGCGCCGGTCATCACCATCGACGGGCCAAGCGGCTCGGGCAAGGGCACGGTCGCCGGGCTGCTGGCTCGCGAGCTGGGCTGGAAGCTGCTGGACTCCGGCGCGCTGTACCGGTTGCTGGCGTTCAATGCCAGCAACCACGGTGTCGACCTGACCAACGAAGAGCTGCTGACCAAGCTTGCCGCCCATCTGGATGTGCAGTTCATCGCCGCCGAGCCCGGTAAGCTGCAACAAATCATCCTTGAGGGTGAGGACGTCAGCAACGTCATCCGCACCGAAACCGTCGGCGCCGGTGCGTCGATGGTTGCCTCGCTGCCGGCCGTGCGGGATGCACTGCTGGTGCGTCAGCGCGAATTCCGCGAGGCTCCGGGCCTGATCGCCGACGGCCGCGACATGGGCACCGTGGTGTTCCCGGACGCGCCGTTGAAAGTCTTCCTCACCGCCAGCGCGGAGGAGCGCGCGCGTCGCCGCTACCTGCAGTTGAAGGACAAGGGTGAAGATGTTAGTCTGTCGAGTCTGCTGGATGAGATTCGTGCGCGTGATGAGCGCGACACCCAACGTGCAGTGGCCCCGCTGAAGCCAGCGGCCGACGCCATTCAGTTGGACTCTACCGAGTTGTCCATCGAGCAGGTGTTGCAACGTATCAGGAGCGAGATCGCGCTGCGCGACCTTCTCTGATAGCCAGGAGAGCAGGCAGGGGCACCAGTCAACGTCCTGCCGGCTTTCCTTTACTTAAAACAAACCCACATTGTCTGGAATGTGGCGATGGGCGTCTGTTTCGCCCGAATCTACAGGAATTAAAATGAGCGAAAGCTTTGCAGAACTCTTTGAAGAAAGCCTGAAAACCCTCAATCTTCAGCCGGGTGCCATCATCACCGGTATCGTTGTCGACATCGACGGCGACTGGGTTACCGTACACGCTGGCCTGAAGTCCGAGGGCGTCATCCCGCTCGAGCAGTTCTACAACGAAGCTGGCGAGCTGACCATCAAGGTCGGTGACGAAGTTCACGTTGCGCTGGACGCGGTCGAAGACGGCTTTGGCGAAACCAAACTGTCCCGTGAAAAAGCCAAGCGCGCCGAGTGCTGGATTGTTCTGGAAGCAGCTTTCGCCGCCGAAGAAGTGGTCAAGGGCGTTATCAACGGTAAGGTTAAGGGCGGCTTCACTGTCGACGTTAACGGCATCCGTGCGTTCCTGCCGGGCTCCCTGGTTGATGTCCGCCCTGTGCGCGACACCACCCACCTGGAAGGCAAAGAGCTGGAATTCAAGGTCATCAAGCTGGACCAGAAGCGCAACAACGTTGTCGTTTCCCGTCGCAGCGTGCTGGAAGCCGAGAACAGCGCCGAGCGCGAAGCCCTGCTGGAAACCCTGCAGGAAGGCCAACAAGTCAAAGGTATCGTCAAGAACCTCACCGACTACGGCGCCTTCGTGGACCTGGGCGGTATCGACGGCCTGCTGCACATCACCGACATGGCCTGGAAGCGCATCAAGCACCCATCGGAAATCGTTAACGTTGGCGACGAAGTCGACGTACGCGTTCTGAAGTTCGACCGCGAGCGCAACCGCGTTTCGCTGGGTCTGAAGCAGATGGGCGAAGATCCGTGGGTAGCTATCACTGCCCGCTACCCGGAAGGTACTCGCGTACAAGCTCGCGTTACCAACCTGACCGACTACGGCTGCTTCGCTGAGCTGGAAGAAGGCGTTGAAGGTCTGGTACACGTTTCCGAAATGGACTGGACCAACAAGAACATCCACCCGTCGAAAGTCGTTCAGGTTGGCGACGAAGTGGAAGTCATGGTTCTGGACATCGACGAAGAGCGTCGTCGTATCTCCCTGGGCATCAAGCAGTGCAAGTCCAACCCATGGGAAGACTTCTCCGGCCAGTTCAACAAGGGTGACAAGATCACCGGTACCATCAAGTCGATCACCGACTTCGGTATCTTCATCGGTCTGGACGGCGGCATCGACGGCCTGGTTCACCTGTCCGACATCTCCTGGAACGAAACCGGCGAAGAAGCCGTACGTCGTTTCAAGAAGGGCGACGAGCTGGAAACCGTCATCCTGTCGGTCGACCCAGAGCGCGAGCGCATCTCCCTGGGCATCAAGCAGCTGGAAGACGATCCGTTCTCCAACTTCGTTGCTGTCAATGACAAGGGCGCTATCGTCAAGGGCATCGTGAAAGAAGTTGACGCCAAAGGCGCCATCGTCACTCTGGCCGACGACATCGAAGCTACTCTGAAAGCTTCCGAAATCAGCCGTGACCGCGTTGAAGACGCGCGTAACGTCCTGAAGGAAGGCGAAGAGATCGAAGCCAAGATCATCAGCGTTGACCGCAAGTCCCGCGTTATCAGCCTGTCCATCAAGTCGAAGGACGATGCTGAAGAGCGCGAAGCCATCCAGAGCCTGAAAAACGCTCCGGAAGCGGCTGCCGACACCACCATGGCTGCGCTGCTGCGCGAAGCAATGGCCAAGCAGAACTGAGTTCTGTTTGATCGGTAAAAAAGGGCGACCCTCGGGTCGCCCTTTTTTTATGTCGGAAATGGGTCATTTCAAGGAGTGTGGATGATGTTGATGTTTGGCGACGTCATGAAAGGTCGCGGGCGTGATAACAATTTCCTGATTATCAGGTTGCTGGCGGCAACCGCTGTGGTGGTTGGGCATTCCTTTGCTCTGTCCTACCTGGAGTGCCTGAGTTGTACCGACCCGGCGCTGCTGCTGGGTATGCCGGTGCCGGTTCACAGCCTGGGCGTTGAAGTGTTCTTCATGGTTAGCGGTTTTTTGATCGCTGCCAGTGGTGAGAGGAATGATGCCCGGGATTTCTACCTGGCGCGTGCGCTGAGGATCTTGCCTGGTTTGCTGGTGTGTCTGTTGCTCATGGCCTTTGTGCTGGGGCCTGTGGTTACCTCGTTGCCGCTTGCCGAGTATTTGGCGAAAGGCCAGGTTTACAAGTACGTCTATAGCCCGCTGTTGATATTCAAGGACGCCCAGTTCGTGCTGCCCGGGGTGAGCTTTACCCCGCGCTTCCATGGGGTATCGGTCAATGGCAGCTTGTGGACCATTCCGCTGGAAATGCGCATGTACCTGGTGCTGGGGGTGTTGGTGCTGGTGGCCAGGGTTTGTCGATGGCCATTGGCAGGGCTGACGCTGGCGGCGCTGGTGATTGCGCTGGGGCTGCATACCCTGCATCCGGCTTATGGGGAGTATCCGTTCAAGTTGGTGGTGTGCTTCCTGGCGGGTTCGGCGTTCTATTCGTGCCGGGCGGTGATCCCGCATCGGTGGTGGCTGCTGCTTGCCTGTGCCGGGCTGTTCCTGCTGAGCAAGGGTGGGCGCTTTGAGGTGTTCACCTGTGCCATCCTGACGCTTTACGGCACGCTGTACTTTGCTTACTGCCCGCAGGTGAAGCTGCCTTCGTGGGTGCAGGATTACTCGTACGGCATCTACCTGTATGCATTTCCGATCCAGCAAGTGTTGGCGGGTGCGATGCCATGGGCCGGGCCATATTGGTTGATGTTGGCTGCCGTGCCGGCGTCCTGGTTGGCCGGGTATGTGTCGTGGGAGCTGGTAGAGAAGCCAGCCCTGGCGATGCGAAAGCGCTTTTCCCGAGCGGACTCCCGGCAGCAATTGGCATAGGCGCATGGGGTAACGGTGTACCCAGCTCTCGAGAAACTGGCGCGATACCCTGCGGGAGCGGGCACGTCGATGCGTCGGGCCGCCGCGAAGCAGGTGGTGCGGTGGACGGCACGGGCTTCGCCCGTGTTCGCGGGCGCGCCCGCTCTCGCATAGGAATGCGTAGCCTCCAAGGCAGGTGCTGCCCGGCGATGAAGCCGGGCCTTTCTATCCCCGCCGGCTAGACCATTCCTGTAAAACTTCAATCTTGAATTTTTTTATTAAGTCAAGAACCACCCTGTTCAAATCCCTCCCAGCGTGCTACAAACTGGTTAAGCAATGATCTAGCTGCTTGATAACGAAGGGAAAAATATGACGAAGTCGGAGCTGATCGAACGTATTGTCACCCATCAGGGGCTGCTCTCGTCCAAGGACGTGGAGTTGGCCATCAAGACCATGCTTGAGCAGATGTCACAATGCCTTGCCACTGGTGATCGCATCGAAATCCGCGGTTTTGGCAGCTTCTCGCTGCACTATCGCGCCCCTCGCGTAGGCCGTAACCCGAAGACTGGCCAGTCGGTCAGCCTCGAAGGCAAGTTCGTGCCGCACTTCAAACCCGGCAAAGAGTTGCGCGACCGGGTCAATGAAGAAGAGCATGAGGCCCACACCTGATTCCACAAGGAGCAATCTGATGCGTAACCTCAAGCGCGCCCTGGCGGCGGTGTTCGTGCTGCTGTTGGCGGCTGTGGTGCTGTTCTTCGTGCTGGAGAACCAGCAAACCGTCTCGTTGGTCCTGTTCGGTTGGGCAGCCCCGGCCATGCCGGTCGCCGTGCTGGTGCTGGCCGCCCTGGTCATTGGCCTGGCAGTCGGGCCACTGCTGGGTGCCTACGGCGTACTGCGCAGCAAGCGCAAGATCAGGGCTTCTGCCCGCCAGGCAGCTCTGAGCGGTAACTAAGGATATTTCCTACACCTGTTTGGGAAAGTCTCACCTATGCCTGCGCCGGCTGTCATGGAGTAATAGCGCACTTCATTTTCGGCCCAGGCGAGTGTGCGCAGCATGGATTTTCCCGTCCTTTCCCATCACGGTGGTACCCGCGGCGTTACCGGCTCCTGCCATCAACTGCACCTCGGCCCGACCAGTAGCCTGCTGATCGACTGCGGCCTGGAGCAGGGCGCCGAGGCGGCGCCAGGCGCAGCGTCGGCGCCACTGGGCTTCGACGTGCAGGGCATTCAGGCCCTGGTCATCACCCATGTGCATCTCGACCACGTTGGTCGCATCCCGGCGCTGCTGGCGGCAGGCTATCGTGGCCCCATCCTGTGCAGCGTGCCGTCTGCCCGGCTGCTGCCACTGGTGCTGGAAGACGCTTACAAGCTGAGCATCAGTAGCCAGCCCGCCCATGTGGCGAGGTACCTCGAATTCATCCGCGACCTGATCGTGCCCCTGCCTTTCGAGCAATGGCACACCCTGGTCGAGCACCCCGGTCTCAACTGTCGCGTTCGCCTGCAGCGCGCCGGCCATCTGCTGGGTTCGGCCTATGTCGAATGCGACGTGCAGTACGAACGAGCCAACACCCGCTACGTGTTCTCCGGTGACCTCGGTGCTTGTGGCAACCCCTTGCTGCGCCCCGTGCAGCCTCCGGAACGGGCCGATGTCCTCGTGTTGGAAAGCACCTACGGCGACCGCCTGCACCCGCCTGCAGGCGACCGTCAGCAACGGCTGGAAGCGGCCATCGACCGCGCCCTGGCCGATGAGGGGACACTCCTCATTCCGGCCTTCAGCCTCGGCCGGACCCAGGAGCTGCTGTACGAGCTCGAAGGCATTCTTCACCGCAAGGCCTTGCTGAACAATGCCGGCCCGGCCCCCGATGGCGACCCGCTCGACTGGTCGCAGCTGCCCATCATCCTTGACTCACCCCTGGCACAGCGCATTACCGGTGTGTACCGGGAGCTGCACGACTACTGGAATGCCGAAGCCAGGGCACGCTTTGCCGAAGGGCGCGACCCGCTGGGTTTCAGTCAGTTGATCAGCGTGGACACCCATGCCCGTCACCAGCAAGTGGTCAATTATCTCAAGAGCACCGGGCGGCCAGCGATCGTCATTGCCGGCAATGGCATGTGCTCGGGCGGGCGCATCGTCAATTACCTCAAGGCCATGCTTGGGGACCCGCGGCATGAGGTGATGTTTGTCGGTTATCAGGCCAAAGGGACGCCGGGCTCGGTGATACAGGCCAGCGAAGGGGCGGAAGGCTTCGTGCAGATAGACCTGGATGGGCAGATGCATGAGCTGCGGGCCAAGGTCATGACATTACCGGGATATTCCGGGCATGCGGACCAGCAGGGGCTGGTGCGGTTTGCCTTGGGCGGCCAGGTGCAGCCCGCGAAGGTGGTGCTGGTACATGGCGAAACGGGCGCAAAAAAGGCCCTGCAAGGAGCGTTGCGCCAGCAGGCTGAGCAGGCGGGTGCCTGCCTGGAGGTTTCGATACCTTGAACCCTTGGTCTGACCAGGCGTGCTGGCCGACGCAAGGCGGGAACTAATCCAGGTGTGGTTTATCTACTGCGGCTAACCCCGACGCTGGATGGGCTGGATATTGGCATATTGCCGCTACACTGGGGAGGGAGCGCGTCTTTGCCAGTTTCCATGCAGTCGCTCGTGTTGTTTTGGTATACCAGAAACCGTGCACACAGTCAGACCCAAGGAAAAACCCAAGAAATGCGCAATGACGTTGAGCACCGCAGTAGCAATAGTGAAGAAGTTGACTTGTTGGAGTTTCTGGAGGGGGTATGGCGGCAAAAGCTTCTCATCTTTCTGGTGACGATTGCTGTCACTGCGGTTGCACTGGCTTATGCGCTGTTGGCCAAGCCGGTTTATGAGGCGAAAGTTTTTCTGGCGGCGCCTTCGTCCAGTGATATTGCCGACTTGAACTATGGGCGCACTAACCAGACCGGGCTCGAGCCTTTTACCTCGCGCAAGGTCTTTGATATCTTCGTCGAACATTTGAACGGTGAGACCCTGCGCCGGCAGTTTTTCAAGGAAGTGTACTTGCCTTCCATGCCGCCGGGGCAGGGCGCACAAGGCGCATTGTATGCTGCGTTCAATGGCTCTTTTGACGTGGTGCAAATGGCGGGTGAGCCGGCGCGGGCCTACGTGGCCTTCCGCGGTCGTGACCCTGCTGTGGCGTCCGAGTGGGCTGCGGCTTATGTCGACAAGGCCAGCACCGCCGCCAAGGCCGAATTGTTGCACGATGCGACCAAGGAGGCCGAGGTCCGCGCCAGCGCGCTGCAACTGGAACTCGACAACCTGCGGGAGAACGGCCAGCGGGAACGTGAAGACAAGATCACCCGCTTGCAAGAGGCATTGCGCATTGCAACTGCGATTGGCCTGGAAAATCCACCGCTGATAGACGGCGAAGTTTCCAAGGCGTTGTCGTCGAAAATGGACGGCGAACTGACTTACATGCGCGGGAGCAAAGCGCTGGCTGCGGAAATTGGTAATTTGCAGCAGCGTAAAAGCGAAGATCCGTTCATTCTTGAACTTCGTGACCTGCAAACAAGGCAGCAGTTTTACCAAGGGCTTGTAGCCGCGAAGCGCAATTTTAGTGTTTATCAGCTTGACGGCACGATAGAACAACCGGACGTGCCGATTAAACCCCGGCGCAACTTGATCATTGCGCTGGGTGTGATTGTTGGCCTTGGCCTGGGTTGCCTGGTTGCAACCCTCAGATATGCCTTGCAAAATCTGCAAAGACGCCGGGCCTGACCCGGAAGATGAACATCAGCGCGCCCGCCACATTTTGCGCGAGACATTTGCCGTGCAAACGGTGAAACTGCCGTAATAAAGGGGGCTGGCCAGGCTGGCCCCGACAAAAAATCATGCCAAAGGTTTACCGATGAAGCTTGTTCAAACGAACATTCCCGATGTAGTCATAGTGGAACCCGCCGTGTATGAGGATGATCGCGGGTGGTTCACGGAAACCTTCAATGAGACCCGCTTTCATGGTGCATTGCTGGAGCTTGGCCTGAGCAAGCCCCGTGCGTTCGTCCAGGACAACCATTCCATGTCTCACCGCGGTGTCTTGCGCGGGCTGCATTTCCAGCGCGCACCGCACGCCCAGGGCAAGCTGGTGCGGGTGGTGCGTGGTGCGGTCTATGACGTGGCTGTCGATATCCGCCCGGGCTCCCCGACCTTCGGGCAGTGGGTGGGAGTGGAACTGAGCGAACGCAACAACCGCATGCTGTGGATCCCCGAAGGGTTTGCGCACGGTTTTATCGCCCTCGAGGACGACACCCACTTCCTGTACAAAACCACGGATGTGTACAACAAGGAGGCCGAAGGCAGTATTCACTGGGATGACCCCGACCTGGCGATCGACTGGCCCATGCGCGATGGCCTTATCGTCAGCGAAAAGGACAACCAGGCCCCATCGTTCCGGCACCACCTCAGTGCTGCCGACGAAGGCGCCCTGGCCCAGATCGAACTGTTCAAGGTACTGGGTGACCACCGCGGCCAGCTGGTGGCCCTGCAAGCCCTGGACAACGTACCGTTCGCCATCCAGCGGGTGTATTACCTGACCGAGACGCTGCCCGGGGTTTCCCGAGGCTTCCACGCCCACAAGGAGCTCAACCAGCTGGCCATCTGCGTGTCCGGGCGCTGCCGGATGCTGATGGATGACGGTACCACCCGCAGCGACCATTGGCTGGACGCCTTCAACAAGGGCATCCTGATTCCGCCCATGGTCTGGCACGAAATGCATGATTTCAGCCCGGATTGCGTGCTGCTGGTACTGGCCGACGCGCATTACGACGAGTCCGACTACATTCGTGACTACACCACGTTCACGGAGCTCAAGCGCGATGCCTAGCATTCATCAACTGGCCGATGTGAAAAGCGACGCCATCGGCGAAGGCACCCGGGTCTGGCAGTTTGTCGTGATCATGAAAGGTGCGCAGGTCGGGCGTAATTGCAACATCTGCGCGCATACCCTGATTGAGGGCGATGTGGTGCTGGGCGATAACGTCACGGTCAAGTCTGGCGTTTACCTGTGGGACGGTACCCGCATTGCCGATGATGTGTTCATCGGCCCCAATGCCACCTTTACCAACGACGCGATGCCACGTTCCAAGGTTTACCCGGAGCAGTTCAACGGCATTACCCTGGAGCGCGGCGCCAGCATCGGTGCCAATGCCACCTTGCTGCCAGGCGTTGTCGTAGGCGAGTACGCCATGGTGGGGGCAGGGGCGGTGGTGACCAAGAACGTCCCGCCTTATGCCGTCGTTGTAGGCAATCCAGCAAAAATTATCAGGGTGATAGACCGCAATGGTTAAGTTTCTCGATCTGCAGGGTGTGAATGCGCAGTACCGTCAGGCATTGATCGATGCCTGCACCGAGGTCATCGACTCGGGCTGGTACATCATGGGCGAGAAGCTCAAGCAGTTCGAAGCCCAGTTCGCCAGCTACTGCGGTGTAAAGCACTGCATTGGCGTGGCCAACGGCCTGGATGCGCTGATACTGACCCTACGTGCCTGGAAACAACTGGGCCGTATCGCCGAGGGCGACGAGGTGCTGGTACCTGCCAACACCTATATCGCTACCATCCTCGCGATTACCGAGAACAAGCTGGTGCCGGTGCTGGTGGAGCCCGATGAAGCCAGCTTCAACCTGGGCGCCCATAACCTGGCGCAGGCGCTTACCCCGCGTACCCGGGTGATCATGCCGGTACACCTGTACGGGCGTTTGGCCGACATGCCAGCGATCAACGCATTCGCCAGGCAGCATGGCCTGCTGGTGCTGGAGGACTCTGCCCAGTCCCACGCTGCCGAGCTGGACGGGCGTCGCGCGGGTGCCTGGGGCGATGCCTCGGGCTTCAGCTTCTACCCGGGCAAGAACCTGGGGGCGCTGGGGGACGCCGGTGCGGTCACCACCAACGACGATGCGCTGGCCGAGACGCTGAAATCGTTGCGCAACTATGGCTCGCACGTGAAGTACATGAATATGTACCAAGGGGTGAACAGCCGCCTGGACGAACTGCAGGCTGCGCTGCTGAGCGTGAAGCTGCCGTACCTGGACGAAGAAACCCGCTTGCGCCAGCAGGTTGCACAGCAGTACCTGGCCGGCATCGACAACCCGGCCATCCAGTTGCCTGACCCGGGCGTTGCCGGCCAGCATGCCTGGCACCTGTTCGTGGTGCGCAGTGAATGCCGTGAACAGTTGCAGCAGCATCTGGCCCGGCACGGTGTACAGACCCTGGTGCACTACCCGATTCCGCCGCACCGGCAGCAGGCCTACCCGCAGCTGGCTGACCTGTCGCTGCCGCTGACCGAGCGGCTGCATGAGCAGGTGCTGAGCCTGCCCATGGATCCAACCTTGACTGCATCCTCAGTCCAGCACGTCATTGACGCCTGCAACAGCTTTTCGCGTCCTTGAGTGCCAGGTATGACCCTGATCAGAACTAGCCTGCTCAATGCCATAGCGGTTGCGGTAAGAATGGCCACCTTGCTTGGCCTCAACAAGGTGCTGGCCCTGTACGTAGGGCCGGCCGGGTATGCGGCCATCGGCCAGCTGCAGAATGCGGTGACCATGTTTACCACCCTGGCCAGCGGTGCTGTCAGCACGGGTGTGACCAAGTACACGGCGGAGTTTGCCGAACAGCCCGAAGAACAACGCAAGGTGTGGAAAACCGCCGGTACGTTGTCGGTACTGGTGTCGCTGCTGCTTGCGGTGCTGATCATCGTGCTGCGCAAACCCTTGGCCAGTTGGTTCTTCAATGATGAATCGCTGGCTTCGGTGCTGCTGTGGTTTGCCGCTACCCTGGTGTTCTTTGCCTTCAACTCGTTGTTGCTGGGGGTACTCAATGGCAAGAAGGATGTGCCCCGCTATGTGCTGGCCAACATTCTTGGTAGCCTGATTTCGCTGGTCGTCACCTGTGCGTTGACCATCCAGTTGGGGTTGTACGGCGCACTGGTGGCCCTGGCCGTGTACCAGTCGTTGAGCTTTGTGGCCACCTTGCTTATCTGCATGCGTACACCCTGGTTCCACCTGGCCGACTTTTTTGGTGGCCTGGACCGGCAGGCTCTGAGCCGGCTCTCGAAGTTCGCGCTGATGGCCGTGGTCACGGCCTGCTCCCTGCCGGTTTGCCATGTGTTCCTGCGGGACTACCTGGGCAACACCTTCGGCTGGGAGCAAGCCGGCTATTGGGAGGCCATGTGGCGCCTGAGCTCGGCGTATCTGATGCTGATCACCACCACCCTGGCGGTGTATTACCTGCCGCGGCTGTCCGAACTGGCAGATGCCGGCGAGTTGCGCCGGGAAATTTTGCAAGGCTACAAGCTGATCCTGCCCATGACCATTCTCGCCGGGCTGGTGATCTACCTGCTGCGCGACTTCATCATCCAGGTGCTGTTCTCCGAATCGTTCCTGCCAATGCGCGAGCTGTTCGCCTGGCAGATGGTCGGCGACAGCCTGAAGATCGCCAGCTGGCTGATGGCCTACCTGATGTTGGGCAAGGCCCTGACGCGGCTGTACCTGGTAACGGAAATCCTCGCCACCCTGTCGCTGTACGCATTGACGGTGTACCTCACGCAGCTCTGGGGGTACGAGAAGGTCACACTGGCCTATGCAGTCAATTACCTTTTGTACGCGATCGTCATGTATTTCACGGTTTTCCGGCGTTTGTCGTCGATTGTCGCTGATTCGGCACGGAGCTGAGCAATGAAGCAAGTGGTAGAGCAGCTGCAGGCACGGATACAGAAGGCAGCGCCGGGGCCGGCTTTGACCCAGGCGCAAGTCTATGGCGCGCTGCTCTGGGCCGTGGACCTGAACATCTATGAAGCGGCCACGCTGGAGCGCCAGTTGGTGGCCAAGTGCGCCAGCCAGGTTACGCTGCCGGCTGCCAGCAGCGTATCGCGCGGCTGCCTGCATGTGGTCAGCGAACCCTATATGCAAGGCGGGCACACCCGGCTGATGGAGCGCCTGGCGCACATGCACGAGGGGCCTGTGGACCTGCTGGTGGCGCGCAGCGCCAAGCCCCAGGTGCTCGAACGCCTGGCAGGCTATTTCGCCCATATCGAGGTAGCGCGCGGCGATGACCCGTGCGCCCGCCTGCAGTCCATCGTCGACACCCTGGCCCAGTACGACAAGGTGGTGCTGCACATTCATCCGGACGACATCATCACCACCGTCGCCTGCGGCCTGCTGAAGCAGCAGCGTGGCGCTGCGCTGACGGTGTATTTCGTCAACCATGCCGACCACGTGTTCAGCTTTGGCGCGTCGGTGGCCGATGTGTATTTCGAGATCAGCGCCTACGGGCACCACCTGGACAAGAAAAAGCACCTCACCTGCCAGAAGAGCTTCCTGGCGATCCCGATCGAGACCAGCGGCGCCAAAGTGCCGAATGCCGTGCCCACTCACGAGCGGATCAAGGTGTTCAGCGCTGCCTCGGCAGCCAAGTACAAGCCCCACGGCGGCCTGGACATGCGCCCGTCGATCACGGCGATTCTCGAGCGCTTCCCCAATGCCGAGTGCTGGATCATCGGCGCCAACCCCCTGACCAACACTTGGTGGTGGACAGTGAAGCTGCGCTACCCCAGGCGTTTCTTCATCCGCCGCCACCTGCCGTACAAGGACTACCTGGCCTTTGCGGAAAAGGCCGACTTCTACCTGGACAGCTACCCTGTGCCCGGTGGCACGGCGTTCGCCGAGCAGTTGCTCAAGGGCCGGCGTTGCGTGGGGCTGGTTGCGCCGATCCAGGGCTACTCCCCCGCAGACAGCCTGAAGGTGGCCAGTGTCGACCAGCTGCTGGCCAGCATCGCACAGCCCCGGCCCAGTGCCCCGGTGGTGGAGGCGGTGCAGCGGGTCAACTCGGTGGAGGCGGTGAAAGCGCGTTACCTGGCCTGCATCGAGCGGGGCGAATTCAGTGAGAACGAACTGGCAGCCATGTTGCCGTGGACGGGCAACCTCGATTTCATGAAACCGACAGGTAAGGTCACTAGCATGATCCCTACGGATGTTTTCGACGCCCTGTGCCGCATAGACACGAACCTGGCGCTGCGAACTCTGCTTTCCTACGCCTGGGTGCCGAGAATCAAGCTCTTGATCAAGGTCACGCTGTTCCGGCTGGCCAGGCTGACCAGAGCGCGAGGGTGAGTGTGATCAGGATCTTTATCGGCGTGCTGTTCTGCCTGCTGTTCTTCAGCGACTTCGTCGTGTTGACGCTGGGGCTGGGCAGTGTGTTTGCCGGTTGGCGAGAAATGATCAGCCTGCTGATGATCTCGGGGCTGTTGCTGCGGGCACTGGCCAGCGTCACGGCACGTGGCATGGTCAACCTCGAAGTCGGGCGGTGGTTGCTGGTCGTGCTGTTCTTTGCCTTCCTGTACCTGCTGTTCGGCGACCTGAGCGCATCGTCGGTGCGCATGTTCCGTGCATTGGCCGTGCCGGTGTTCGTCGGTATGGCGGTGGCCATCTGGGCCCAGGCGGTGTCGACCGAGAAGAAGCTGCGCCATGTGTACTGGTCGGTGCTGGCAATGAGCATCCTCACCGGCGTGTATGCGTTGTACCAGTACCTGACCATAGCCTCGGCCGAGCAATTCTGGTACTGGCCGCTGCTTACCGCCAAAGGCTATGAACTGCAACCGTACAACTCGATGCGTGACGGGCTGCCGCGGGTTTCCGGCTTCTTTACCGGCACGCTGGAATTTTCTGCAGTAATCCTCAACACCGCCGCCATGACCCTGGCTGTGTTGCTCAGTGGGCGCAACTGGTCGTTGATCCGGCGCCTGCTGCTGAGTGCCGCTTTCCTGCTGCTGTGCGGGCTGGTTGTGATCGGTTCGGTACGCACGGCCATGATCGGCCTGGTGTGCATCTGCACGATGCTGGTGGCGGCCCGGGTACTGCGCACGGCCTGGTTGATCTCGCTGTTGGGTTATTTGCAGTTCGTTGGCCTGACCGTGGCGATTTTCGTATACCTGTCGATGGGCTACACCCAGGATTTGTCGGCGCTGGACCGCGAGCGCCAGTGGCTGCACATGTATGAGGTGCTGAGCACGCACCCCATGGGTTATGGCTTTGGCGCGGTGGGCCCGGGCCAGCCGCACTGGTTCGATTCATTCTGGCTCAACCTGCTGGCCACCTGTGGTTGGGTCGGCCTGCTGATCATGGCCGGGTTGATCCTTTGGTATCACAAGCTGGTGACGATCGTCGTCCGGGACAGGGCCCATGCCAGCTCCTGGAAAAACGGCCTGGGCAATTTCGTGATTGCCAGCTACCCGTTCTTCCTGAGCTCGTTCTTTTTCCAGTCCTATACGAACAGTGTTGTCCTCTACATTTTCGCGATCGTGGTGATGGTGATCATTGGTGAAAACAGAAGAACAAAAGTTGAGCCTGGCAGTCCTGATCGTTCTGTATCGGAAAGCTAGCCATGACTCGATTGCCCTGCAGTCACTACTCGCGCAGCAGGCGCTGCTGCGTGACGAGGGTATCGACCTGCAGCTGTACGTCTGGAACAACTCCCCCGGCGTGGCGCAGCCGTGCCCGGGGGTGCGCTGGTACGAGGCGGACAACCAGCGGCTTTCGGTGGTCTACAACCAGGTTGCCGAACAGGCGTTTGCCGCTGGGGTCGACCTGTTCATGATCTCGGACGACGATACCAACTACTCGAACATCCGCCTGTCCAGCTGCCTGGCGCAGATCGGCCAGGTGCGCCTGGCGGCGGGGGGCGACCAGGTGGGCGTGTTCATGCCCCGGCTGGTCAGCCATGGGCAACTGGTCAGCCCCGGCAAGCGCTGGCTGTTCATGGGCCGCCTCACGCCCAACGTGGCCGCCGGCCTGGTGGATTCGAAGAACCTGCTGGGCATCAACAGCGGCCTGATCTTCACCCGCGAGTGCTTCCAGCGCATGACGCCGTTCTATGACGAGCGGTTGCGTTTCTATGCCACCGATACCGACTTTTTCATCCGTTACGAGGGGTATTTCCCCAAGGCCTGCGTGCTGGATGTGGAAATTGCCCACGACCTGTCCGAGCACAGCGCCGATACCCCCGAGCGTGCCTTGTTCCGCTTCGAGGAAATGATCCACGGGCTGCGTATCAGCTTCCATTCCCACGGCCTGCTGGAGCGCGGCCTGCTTGACCTGTACCTGGTCTATGCGGCCATTCGCAAAGCGGTGGCTTACCGCCGTCCGGCCTTCGTCAAGGCCTTGTTTACCCAGGTGAGGGCCGTGAAATGATGCATGCCTTGCTCGAAAAGCTGGTGCTGCTGGTTAAAAAGCGCCCATTGGTGGTCGACCGGCGCATCTCGTCGGGCTACCTGCTGGGGCTGTTCGTGACCAAGCTGCTGATGGCCTGCCGCGGCGTGATCCGCCTGCGCCGGCGGCGCCTGGCGTTCATCGGCTCGGGGGTAACCCTTAAGGAAGTGGGCAAGATCGAGTACGGCCCGGGGCTGGTCATCGACCAGGGCTGTTTCGTCGATGCCTTGTCCAATGACGGCATCCGCTTCGGCACCGCCGTGTCGCTCAACAAGCACATCATCATCGAGTGCACCGGCAGCCTGGCCAACATCGGCAAGGGCCTGGTGATTGGCGACAACGTCGGCCTGGGTGCTGGCTGCTTCCTGGGCTGCGCCGGCGGCATCGAGATTGGCAGTGACACCATCATCGGCAACTTCGTCAGCTTCCATTCGGAAAACCACAACTTCGAAGACCCGCTGCAACCCATCCGTCTGCAGGGTGTGAGCCGCCAGGGCATCAAGGTGGGACGCAACTGCTGGATCGGTGCCAAGGTGACCGTGCTCGATGGCGCGGTGATCGAAGACGGCTGCGTGTTCGCTGCAGGGGCGGTGGTGGCTGCGGGCGTTTACCGCAAGAATTCGATATATGGCGGCGTGCCGGCCAAGTTCATCAAGGCGCGCGTAGCGGAAGAAGGGGTGGCATGAAAACGTTGCACTTTGTCCATCTGCTGAATGACTACAGCGGTAGCCCCCGGGTATTGAACCAGACCATCACCGCGCTGCAGCAACATGGCGCCGACTGCACCCTGCATGTAGGCAGCAGCGGCCACGGCGTGCTCGATGAACTGCAGGTACGCACCTGCAAGTTTGCCTACAAGCGCTTCGACAACCGCTGGCTGACCTTGCTGGCGTATGCCGGCTCACAGGTGGCGCTGTTCTTCAGCCTGTTGCGCCAGGTGCGGCCGGGGTCGGTCGTGCTGGTGAACACCATGCTGCCCTTTGGTGCCGCCCTGGCCGCCCGTTTGCGCGGTGCCAAGGTGGTTTACCACGTGCACGAAACCTCCATCCGGCCTGCGCTGCTCAAGGCGTTCCTGCGCCGGGTGATTGCCGGCTGTGCCAGCAAGGTGGTCTACGTGTCGAAATACTTGCAGGTACAAGAGGGTGTCGCCGGCGTGCCGGCGGTAACCGTTTACAACGGCTTGGCCGAGGGCTTCCAGCAGCAGGCGATGGCCACGCCGTACCAGCCCTTGCACGACGGCCGCTTCAATGTGCTGATGCTGGCGTCGTTGAAGGGCTACAAGGGAGTGGACGAGTTCGTCGCCCTGGCCACGGCACTGGCCGCGCACCCTGTGCTGAAGTTCACCTTGGTGCTCAACGCCAGCCCGCAGGAAGTGGACGCCTACTTCGCCGGCAAGGCGCTGCCGCAAAACCTCATGCTCAGCCCGGCCAGTGCCGAGGTAGCGAAGTTCTACCGCAATGCCAGCCTGGTGCTGAACCTGTCCCATGTGGATGGCTGGGTCGAAACCTTTGGCCTGACCATTCTCGAGGCGATGGCCTTCGGCATCCCGACCATCGTGCCCCCGGTAGGTGGCCCGGTCGAACTGGTCAGCGACGGGGTAGAGGGCTACCAGATCGATTCGAAGAACCATGAACAACTGGTGCGCACCGTTGCGCGCCTGTCGCAGGACTCACAGGCGTGCCTGGCACTGTCCGAGCGCGCACGCAGGAAAGCGAGTGAGTTTTCCACTGCCAACTTCCAGAAAAATATCGTGATGGTGTTTGATGACCTATAAGATTGCAGTGATTGGCACGGTAGGTTTACCTGCTCAATACGGTGGTTGGGAAACACTGACCGAACAATTGGTGCGCAACCTGCCGGGTGACTGCGAACTCACTGTTTATTGCAGTGCGCCCCATTACCCCCAGCGCCCGAAGTTTTTCGAGCGTGCCCGCCTGGTCTACCTGAACCTCAAGGCCAATGGCGTGCAAAGCATCCCGTACGATGTGCTGAGTATGCTGCACGCCTACCGCAAGCATGACCTGATGCTGATTCTGGGGGTTTCCGGCTGCATTGCCCTGCCGTTCATGCGCCTGCTGACCCGCAAGCCGATCGTGGTGAACATCGACGGCTACGAGTGGAAGCGCGCCAAATGGTCCAACTTTGCCCGTTGGTTCCTGAAGTTGTCCGAAGCGGTGGCCGTGCGTTTTGCCCATGCGGTCATCACCGACAACAAGGTGCTGCAGGAATACGTGACCGCCGAATACAACAAGCCCAGCGAACTGATTGCCTATGGTGGCGACCAGGCGCGGGCGGGTGAGCCAACCGAGCAAGCCCGCCAGGCTTACCCGTTCCTTGGTGCGCCCTATGCCTTTACGGTGTGCCGCATAGAGCCGGAGAACAACATCCATGTCATTCTCGAGGCCTTCGCCGGCTCTGGCATGCCGCTGGCGATCATTGGCAACTGGAATCACAGCGAATATGGCGTGCAACTGCGCAAGCAATACGAAGGGGTAAGCAATATTCACCTGCTGGACCCGATCTACGACGTGGAGCAACTGAGCCCGCTGCGCAGCAATGCCACGGTGTACCTGCATGGCCACAGTGCCGGCGGCACCAACCCTTCGCTGGTCGAAGCCATGTGGCTGGGCCTGCCGGTGGTAGCCTTCGATGTGTCGTTCAACCGCGCCACCACCGAAGACCAGGCGCTTTACTTTGCCGACAGCACCTCGCTGCGCAACCACGCCCAGGCACTGTTTGCCGATGAGGGCGCCCGTGCGCAACTGTCTGCGCGCCTGCACGAAATTGCCAACCGCCGTTACCGCTGGTCGGTTGTGGCAGACCAATACCGCAGCGTGTTCACCCGCCTGCTGGGCCGGGCGGGGAGAGGCTGATGGCCGGGCAAGGCAACGTGCAACGGCCGAGTATCCTGGTCACCGGCGGTAGCGGTTTTGTCGGCAAGGTGTTGCTGCAGCGTCTTGCTGCGGACACACGCTGGGCACCGCGCGCACTGGTGCGGCAGTCGCCCGGCCAGCGGCTGGCTGGTGTCGATTACCGGCCATTCAGCGAGTTGGCGGCGGTAGAGGTGGCGTCCGGGCATTTCGAGCAGGTCGACACCGTGATCCACCTGGCCTCCCGCGTGCATGTGATGCAGGAAACCGCCGCCGACCCGCTGGCCGAATTCCGTCGGGTAAACGTGGAAGGCACCCTGAGCCTGGCCCGGGCCGCTGTCCAGGCCGGCGTGCGGCGCTTCATTTTTGTAAGCTCGGTGAAGGTCAACGGCGAAACCACTGACGGCCGCCGGCCCTTCACCGCCGATGAGGCCCCCGCGCCTTCGGACCCGTACGGCATCTCCAAGCGCGAGGCCGAAGACGGCCTGCGCCAACAGGCGGTTGAAACCGGGCTGGAAGTGGTGATCGTGCGCCCGGTGCTGGTGTATGGCCCGGGCGTGAAAGCCAACTTCCGCAGCATGATGAACTGGCTGAGCAAAGGCGTGCCGCTGCCGTTTGGTGCCATCCACAACCAACGCAGCCTGGTGGCGCTGGACAACCTGGTGGACCTGCTGGTGACCTGCATCGACCACCCGGCCGCCGCCAACCAGACCTTTCTGGCCAGCGATGGCCACGACCTGTCCACCACCGAACTGCTGCAACGGCTGGGCAAGGCGCTGGGCAAGCCAGCCAGATTGCTGCCTGTGCCCGCCGCCTGGTTGAAGGGCGCGGCCACCTTGGCCGGCAAGGGCGGGCTGGCCCAGCGCCTGTGCGGTTCGCTGCAGGTAGACATTGGCAAAACCCGTGAACTGCTGGGCTGGCAGCCCCCGCTGGATGTCGACCAGGCACTGCGGGCCACGGCACTCAACTTTTTGAAAGAGCAAGACAAATGACGGCATGGTGGCTTATTCCCCTGGTCGCGGGGGCATCCCTGCTTTTGACCGCAGCGCTGCGGCGCTACGCCCTGAACAAGCAGATCATCGACGTGCCCAACGCGCGCAGTTCGCACACCGTGCCCACCCCACGGGGTGGCGGTGTGGCCATTGTGCTGAGCTTTCTGGGCTGTCTGCCGCTACTGGGCCTGGCCGGTGCGGTGCCGCTGCCGGCGCTGGTCGCCATCGGCGGGGCAGGGGCACTGATCGCGGTAATCGGCTTCATGGACGACCACGGCCACATCGCCGCCCGCTGGCGCCTGCTCGGCCACTTCGCCGCAGCCGCCTGGATGCTGTACTGGCTGGGCGGCCTGGCGCCGCTGCAGGTGTTCGGCTTTACCCTGGACCTGCAGTGGTTCGGCTACATCCTGGCCGCGCTCTACTGTGTGTGGATGCTCAACCTGTATAACTTCATGGACGGCATCGACGGCATCGCCAGCGTCGAAGCGGTGACCGCCTGCCTGGGCATGGTGCTGCTCTCGGCCCTGGCCGGTGCGCCGCAACTGATGGCGCTGCCACTGTTGCTGGCTGCGGCCACGTTCGGCTTCCTGTTCTGGAACTTCCCGCCGGCCAGGATCTTCATGGGTGACGCCGGCAGCGGCTTTCTTGGCATCGTGCTGGCTGGCCTGTCGCTGCAGGCGGCCTGGGCCGCGCCACAGCTGTTCTGGTGCTGGCTGATTCTGCTGGGCGTGTTCGTGGTCGACGCCACCTTCACCCTGATCCGCCGCCTGCTGCGCGGTGACAAGGTGTACGAAGCGCACCGCAGCCACGCCTACCAGTTCGCCTCGCGCCACTACGGCAAGCACCTGCCGGTGACTCTGGCGGTAGCCGCGCTCAACCTGTTCTGGCTGCTGCCGATAGCCCTGTGCGTGCTGTTGCTTGGTCTGGACGGCGTGTGGGGCGTGATCATCGCCTACCTGCCATTGGCATTTCTGGCCGTGCGCTGGCGCGCCGGCGAACTCGAACACTAGCTAGAGTGATAGAAAGAAGACGCTAGACATGTCACTTTGTAAAGCTCTCAGAGGTTCTATGGATAAGCTGCGCTCAAGACTGCTTGGACTACCTCGGCGCCACAAGCGGGCGATCCAGGTAGCGACTGATGTCATTCTGGTCTGGTTTGCGCTGTGGCTGGCGTTTGTCGTACGCCTGGGTATCGATGACCTGGCCAACCCTGTCCGTGACCACACCTGGCTGTTCATCACGGCACCGATCATCTCGATTCCGCTGTTCATCCGCTTTGGCCTGTACCGGGCGGTGATGCGCTATTTCGGCAATGATGCACTGATCGCCATCATCAAGGCCGTGACCCTGTCGGCACTGATCCTCGGCTTCATCATCTACTGGGCCAGCAACCACCAGAACGTGGTGCCGCGCTCGATCACCTTCAACTACTGGTGGCTGAGCCTGATCATGGTCGGCGGCCTGCGCCTGGCCATGCGCCAGTACTTCCTCGGTGACTGGTTCGCCACTGCCGTGCAGCACGTGCCTTTTGCCAACCGTGACGACGGCCTGCCACGGGTGGCCATCTATGGTGCCGGCTCGGCCGGTAACCAGCTGGTGGCGGCGCTGCGCATGGGCAAGGCCATGCGCCCGGTCGCCTTCATCGACGACGATGCCAGCATCACCGATCGGGTGATTGCCGGCCTGCAGGTTTACCAGCCGGAACAGCTGCAGCGCATGATCGACGACACAGGCGCCGAAGAAATCCTGCTGGCGTTACCCTCGGTCAGCCGCAGCCGCCGCCGCGAAATCCTCAACTTGCTGGAGGGCTACCCGCTGCACGTGCGCAGTGTGCCCGGCTTCATGGACCTGGCCAGCGGCCGGGTCAAGGTGGACGACATCCAGGAAGTGGACATTGCCGACCTGCTGGGCCGCGACGCGGTGCCGGCGCAAGGCGACCTGCTGCAACACTGCATCATCGACCAGACGGTGATGGTGACCGGTGCCGGCGGCTCGATCGGCTCCGAACTGTGCCGCCAGATCCTTGGGCAGGCGCCGCGCACCCTGCTGTTGTTCGAACATAGCGAATTCAACCTGTACACCATTGCCGGCGAACTGGAACAGCGCATTATCCGAGAAGGCCTGGCTGTGCAGTTGATCCCCATCCTCGGCTCGGTACGCGACCAGGCCAAGATGCTTGACGTGATGCGCGCCTGGCAGGTGGACACCGTGTACCACGCCGCAGCCTACAAGCACGTGCCAATTGTCGAGCACAACATCGCCGAAGGCCTGTCGAACAACGTGTTCGGTACCCTGTACACCGCCCAGGCAGCGCTGCAGGCCGGCGTTGCCAACTTCGTGCTTATTTCCACCGACAAGGCCGTGCGCCCGACCAACGTGATGGGCAGTACCAAGCGCCTGGCCGAAATGGTGCTGCAGGCCCTTAGCCGCGAGGTGGCGCCGGTACTGATGGGCGATACCGGCAATGTCTCGCAGGTGAACAAGACCCGCTTCACCATGGTGCGCTTCGGCAACGTGCTGGGCTCGTCGGGCTCGGTCATTCCGCTGTTCCACAAGCAGATCAAGGCCGGTGGGCCGCTGACCGTGACCCACCCGAAAATCACCCGCTACTTCATGACCATCCCCGAGGCCGCGCAGCTGGTGATCCAGGCCGGCTCCATGGGGCAGGGCGGTGATGTGTTCGTGCTGGACATGGGCGAGCCGGTGAAAATTGTGGAACTGGCGGAAAAGATGATTCACCTGTCCGGCTTCAGCATCCGCTCCGAGCGCAACCCGCTGGGTGACATCGCCATCAACTTCACCGGCCTGCGCCCGGGCGAGAAGTTGTACGAAGAACTGCTGATCGGCGACAACGTGATTGCCACCCGCCACCCCATGATCATGAGCGCTCACGAGGACTACCTGCCCTGGGATGTGCTTAAGCAGCGCCTTGACGCCCTGCGCGCGGCGACTGCGGAGGATGACTTTGCCACCGTGCGCCAGCTGCTGCGTGACACCGTAAGCGGTTATGTACCAGGTGGGGATATTGTGGATTGGCTGTACCAGCGCCGGCGCATGGAGCCCTGAGCGCTGCACCCATAACAACAGGCGTTGCCGGCGGTGCAACGCCCACATGAACTTCAAGCGTTGTGAAGTTTGAACGCGGGAATTGGGAAGAACTGAACGATGACTATTCTGGTAACTGGTGGTGCGGGCTTCATTGGCGCGAACTTCGTGCTGGATTGGCTGGCCGGCAATGACGAGCCCGTGGTCAACCTCGACAAACTCACCTACGCAGGCAACCTGCAAACCCTGAGCAGCCTGCAGGGCGACAAGCGCCATATCTTCGTACATGGCGATATTGGCGACTCCGAACTGGTTGCCCGCCTGCTCGCGGAGCACCAGCCGCGCGCGATCGTCAACTTTGCTGCCGAGTCCCACGTGGACCGCTCGATCCACGGCCCGGAAGACTTCATTGAAACCAACATCGTCGGCACCTTCCGCCTGCTGGAAGCCGTGCGCGCCTACTGGGGCGGCCTGGACGAACAGGCGCGCCAGGCGTTCCGCTTCCTGCATGTGTCCACCGACGAAGTGTATGGCTCGCTGGCCGCCGACGAACCGGCCTTCACCGAAACCCACCAGTACCAGCCCAACAGCCCGTACTCGGCCAGCAAAGCCGCCAGCGACCATCTGGTGCGCTCGTATCACCATACCTACGGCCTGCCGGTGCTGACCACCAACTGCTCGAACAACTACGGCCCGTACCACTTCCCGGAAAAGCTCATCCCGCTGATGATCGTCAACGCGCTGGCCGGCAAGCCGCTGCCGGTGTATGGCGACGGCCAGCAGATCCGTGACTGGCTGTACGTCAAGGACCACTGCAGCGCCATCCGCCGCGTGCTGGAAGCCGGTAAAACCGGCGAGGTGTACAACGTGGGCGGCTGGAACGAAAAGCCCAACCTGGAGATCGTCAACCGCGTGTGTGCCCTGCTGGACGAACTGCGCCCCCGCGCCGACGGCAAGCCCTACGCCGAACAGATCACCTACGTGACCGACCGCCCCGGCCATGACCGCCGCTACGCCATCGACGCCCGCAAGCTCGAGCGCGAACTGGGATGGAAGCCTGCCGAAACCTTCGAAACCGGCATTCGCAAGACCGTGGCCTGGTACCTCGACAACCAGGAATGGGTGCAGAACGTACAGTCCGGCAGCTACCGCGACTGGGTCGAGAAAAACTACGCAGGGCGCTCGGCATGAAGATTCTGCTACTGGGCAAGGACGGCCAGGTAGGCTGGGAACTGCAACGCAGCCTGGCCCCGTTGGGCCAGGTGCTGGCGCTGAATTCCCGCAGCCAGGCACACTGCGGCGACCTGGCCAACCTGCCGGCCCTGGCTGAAACCGTGCGTGCCTACACCCCCGATGTAATCGTCAACGCCGCCGCCTACACCGCCGTGGACAAGGCGGAAAGCGACCGCGAGCAAGCCTTCAAGGTAAACGCCGACGCTGTCGGCGTGCTGGCCCGTGCTGCTGCCGATTGCGGGGCACTGCTGGTGCATTACTCCACCGACTACGTGTTCCCGGGGCAGGGCACCCAGGCCTGGCGCGAAGACGACGCCGTCGGCCCGCTGAATGCCTATGGCGAAAGCAAGCTGGCCGGCGAACAGGCCATCCAGGCTGCCGGTTGCCGGCACCTGATCTTCCGCACCTGCTGGGTGTATGCCGCACGCGGCAACAACTTCGCCAAGACCATGCTGCGCCTGGCTGCGGAGCGCGAAAGCCTGGGTGTGATCGACGACCAGCACGGCGCCCCGACCGGTGCCGAACTGATCGCCGACATCACCGCCCACGCCATCACCGCTACCCGCCGCGACCCGGCCTTGGCCGGGCTGTACCACCTGGCGGCGGCCGGCGAAACCACCTGGTGCGGCTACGCCCGTTACGTGCTGGAGCAGGCAGAGGCCCTGGGTATGCCCTTGAAAGCCCATGCCGAACAGGTCAACCCGTTGACCACCGATGCCTACCCGACCCCGGCCAAGCGGCCGGCCAATTCGCGTCTGGACACCCATAAACTGCAGAAAGCCTTTGCCCTGACCCTGCCAGACTGGCGCCTGGGTGTGGCTCGCATGCTTACGGAAATACACGAGAAATGACCACTATGAAGCGTAAAGGCATCATTCTGGCGGGCGGGTCGGGTACCCGTCTGCATCCGGCGACCCTGGCAATTTCCAAGCAACTGCTGCCGGTGTACGACAAACCGATGATCTATTACCCGCTGACTACCCTGATGCTGGCGGGTATCCAGGACATCCTGATCATTTCCACCCCGCAAGATACCCCCCGTTTCGAGCAACTGCTGGGCGACGGCCACCAGTGGGGCATCAACATCAGCTACGCCGTGCAGGCCTCGCCAGACGGTCTGGCACAGGCCTTCCTGATTGGTGAAGACTTCATCGGCAACGACCTGTCGGCGCTGGTGCTGGGCGACAACATCTATTACGGCCACGACTTCCAGCAACTGCTGCGCAACGCCATGGACCGCGGCGAAGGTGCCAGCGTGTTCGCCTACCACGTGCACGACCCCGAGCGTTACGGTGTGGTGGAGTTCGATGACCAGGGCAAGGCGATCAGCCTGGAAGAAAAACCGGCCAAGCCGAAGTCCAGCTATGCCGTGACCGGGCTGTACTTCTACGACAAGGACGTGGTCGAGATTGCCAAAGGCATCAAGCCGTCTGCGCGGGGCGAGTTGGAGATTACCGATCTGAACCGGGTGTACCTGGAGCAGAACCGCTTGTCGGTGGAGATCATGGGGCGCGGGTATGCCTGGCTGGATACCGGGACGCATGATTCGTTGCTGGAGGCTAGCGGGTATATTGCGACCATCGAACGCCGGCAGGGGTTGAAGGTGGCTTGCCCGGAAGAGGTGGCGTACAGGCAGGGGTGGATTGGGGCGGAGCAGTTGCTGAAGCTGGCTGAGCCGTTGGCCAAGAATGGGTATGGGCAGTATTTGAAGAGGTTGGTGCAGGATAGAGTTTATTGAGAGGGGGTGAGCTCAGCCTTTGAGCTATCGGACCTTGAGGGGGGCGGTAGGTTCTTGTTGGGAGGCGTTGTCTTTCTTGGCCATACTCCTAAAAATGCGTCGCATGTATCGCATGGTACAAGCCAGCGGAGTCATGGTGGCGTAACCTTTTGCTAGGTTTGTACGAAAAGTGCCTACGCGACGATCATGCTGCGTTGAAAATAGGCTCCGAATTCTCATTTGTCGTGCGCGAGCCCAGCCGTCCCTCGCCTGTTTCACCTGGCCTGATCGCCGTTCAGCGACGCTTCGTATAAACCCTAGCTTGTCGAAACACATGAGGATTCGGCTGCCTTCTTTCTACCAGTCATACATGCGTCCAAAATCTTACAACGGCGGTTTTTGAACGCTCGACCAAAGTGGGCAAACCTAGTTCGGTTTTCCACTTAATCCTCGGGCGCTGCACCTGATGCCCGTAACGTTCATAAGCTCCTTTGAACGCACCTCGTGAGCGCACCTTACAGCGGGTTTTCTATTTCAGTTCGTCAAGATATCCCGGTACAATCGCTAATTTTTACAGGGAAAGATCGGTGAATAGACGAAGCTTTTTAACAGTTGCAGCTCTTGCAGCAGCATATCCGGCCTATCGAGGGCTTGGATCGCTATTTAACGATCGACTGGTTCACTTTAATGGTGGGCAACTTCGCAGGCTTAAAGCTGCCCTTACCAATCCCAATCAGGCTATGACTGGTATCACGTTTATTGGGGATTCAATAACCTGGGGTACAGGCACTCGGCAAGGTCCTAATCCGGATCCTCGAAACGGTACATTGTCTGATCCTAGAGACAATTTTTCGAGTGAAAGCTATGTCAATAATGTCAAGCGCTTCATTGGTAATAAATTTGTACCAAGCGCGTCGGTGAAATTGTCTAATTGGCCTACATCGCCCTCTGGGCAATCCGTGGTGGAGTTTCTTGATGGGGGCACTAATAAAGCGGTGCGCATCAGCAACCAAGGCATCAACGGAGCAAGCACTACCAGCTATATGGCCCGTAATTTAGTTGCTTCTGATGAAGACAATTTTGCTTTGCTTCCCGACGACAATTTTGTATTTGTGCAGCTGGGGACCAATGACCGAATTGTCGATCGCCGGAATCCGAAAAGCGGTAGCGAGTTAGCGGCCAATTTGGAGCGTCTTGTTTCCCAGATTAATGATAAGGCTGATGTGATTTTAATGTGTGCAAATCCATCAACTGTAGAGGCGTCTGGAAAATATTTGTTTAATATGGGAGTGGTGAGAGAGGCTGTTCTTGCAGTGGCAAAAAATTGCCGAGTTGATTTTATTGATAACTATGCATTGTTTGACGGTCTTGATCTCAAGGCACACGTGAGTGATGGGAGTCACCCAAACGTTAAAGGTCATTCAGTAATTGCCGGGAATATAATATCAGCAATAGAGTTGGCGTAAATGTAAGGGTGCATGCTGCGCCCTATTATTAAGGCTTGGATTGTCTGGGTGCTTGAAGAAAAATGTGGTGAGGTACGTCATTACAAAGATGTCGTCTGGTAGTTACAGGGCGTAGCTTTATCCTTATCACTGGCATCCTCTCCAAGAGGTACAAAGCTAAAGGACGTACCGTTGACCTCACAAAGCAGATGGATTTTTGCTGTCAGGTAGCCAAGGGAAGCCAGGACGGTGATCAGTATGCTCTCGGGGCCTTTTTCCACCTGATGAGGCCCGGCTTGCCTGCTCCTGGAGATGCAACCGTATAGGCATCTGATCGTTCAGGCGCCAAAGCGCTCTGGCACGGTATTTCATCGAGCGTCAACCGTTGACTGAGCATTATCCTGTGCCTTTTGGCGAAAAGCTCTGCAATCACATGCCTTGGTTTGCCCTGCAGTCGCATTCACGCAGAGCCTGGAGGTCTTAGGTAGATGGATCAATGGTCTTGATACCCATGGAGCAAACAACCCTGGTTTCACCCTCGGCAGGCTCCCCGGCTTTGCGCGGCATTTGAGTATCGTCTCCGGTACCATATGAGTTTGCTGCAGGTCATACGAGCATCCCTGAATAGCTTGAGATAGCCGCTTCAGGATGGGCAAAGCATCATCAGTATGACTTTTTTGTGAGAAAAATTGAGCAGTCTGATCAAAAAAAAGTTCGCAAACGCTAGCAAAACGGTATCATTCGCAGTTTCTTCACGGGGCCCATGACAGGGAATTTAGAGATGCAAGTCAAGAAAATGTCCTACCGTCCAGACATAGATGGATTACGGGCTCTGGCGGTATTAGCGGTAGTGATATTTCACTTTAACAAACATTGGCTGCCTGGTGGTTTTGTTGGTGTCGATATATTTTTCGTGATTTCAGGATATTTAATCACGGGTATCATCTTGAAGGAAGTTTCAGGGGGAGAGTTTTCCTTTGTGGACTTTTATATGCGAAGAGTCCGAAGAATTCTTCCGGCTGCATTCTTCCTTATTTTTGTTACTGCGCTGTTCGGGCTGGCCTTTATGGTGCCCATGGATGCGAAGGATCTGGCTTCCTCGGCAATCGCATCCACTTTTTCGGTTGCAAATATTTACTTCTGGAAATATCTGGATGTGAGCTATTTTGCAGCATCTTCTGACATGGTGCCATTGCTGCACATGTGGTCGCTAGGTGTAGAGGAACAGTTTTATCTTGTCTGGCCAGCCTTGCTACTCGTTTTGTACAAGATCGGAGGGCGGAAGGGAATCGTTTCGGCTGCGCTGCTGATATCCTTAGCATCTGTTCTGTATGGTGAAAGCAAACTGGTCTCCGATCCAAAGTTTGCCTATTATATGCTTCCTTCTCGAGCTGGTGAACTGTTGATTGGTGCGCTTGCTTTTTTTGCAAGTGAAACCTGGAAAGGTCGTGTCAATAAAAATGTCGCTCAAGTGCTGGCGCTAGTCGGTATAGCTGCAGTTGGTTTGTCAATTGCATTTATAAGTGAGGCAGGTGGCTTCCCGGGAGTTATTTCGTTATTGCCAGTAGTAGGAGTAGCTTGTGTTATTTTTGCGGGCGCAGTTGGTAATAACGTTGTGAGCTCATTGTTATCATTGCGGCCTCTGGTGTTTATTGGGCTTGTATCATTTTCTCTGTATCTGTGGCACTGGCCGATCTTGGCATTCTATCGCTATGCATACGGTCAGCCGGCGGGCTCCGGGTATATTGTCTGTGCTGCGTTGCTAATCGCAGCGACGTTGATTTCTTATTATCTGGTTGAAGTTCCATTCAGGCGTCCAGCAAAACGGGTCGTAAACCTTAAAGGTTTTGCGGTCGCTCTGATGGCTGTTTTGACTGTTTCCGTATCTTATTACGCCATCGGCACAAAAGGCTTGGTAAGAGAACTCTCGCCAGAGGGCTATCATGCCAAAGTGACTGAACATTTTAATCAGACTAAGGCTGCATACCGCTACGAATATAATTGCCAAACTTCACGTTATGATGCCAATCTGATAAATTTGGATCGATGCCTTATCGGTCCTGGCGATAAAAAACCACGTGTTTTGATTTTTGGTGATTCTAATTCTGCCCATTACGTTGGTTACTGGAAGGTAATTGCAGAAAATCAAGGTGTCACTATGCGCAATATTGCGCATGATTCTTGTGTGCCATTTTCTGGAGAAAAAAGTCGCCCGTATGTGAAGGTGGCTAGTCGAGATTCTTGCCAGAAATTTAACTCGTTGGTCAGAGAGAATTCTGGTAATTATGATACGCTAATTGTTAGTGCTGATTGGGAAGGCTATAAATACAGAACAAAAAACTATGTGGAAGACATTGAAGGGCTTGTTAAGGAACTGTCAGCTACCGGGAAAAATATCATAATCGGGCTGAAAGTACCGATCTTTAAGGAATATGATAGGTCGTGTGATCTCAAAGCCATTAAGATCCCTGGGGTCGATTGTGCAGCACGAGGCGTGTATGCCGATACCGGTGAGACTGAAATAAACGACCAGATTATTGCTATTGCTGGAAAGTACAATAACGTCAAGACCTTTACGCTGAGAAACTATGTCTGTACCAACGGTACATGCTCTGCCTATTTGCGAGGAAAGCCCATCTATTTTGACCTGGGTCACTTGAGCATGGCCGGGTCAGAGCAGATTGGGCGGATATCGGTTGCCGAGAAAAATATGCCTGGATTGATTTCTCAAAAATAGAGGTCAACGAGGCGGCCCAGTGGTCGCCTCTATCTAGAGAGCTATGGCATGAACGCAGTTTACCTACCCAGTAGTTCATTCACAGGCGAGTTTCCGATGCTCGCGTCCTACGTACCTGACCAAGGGCAATGCCCTACGAAAGGGAATTCATGAGTAACAAAATTATTGCCTATCGTCCAGATATTGATGGATTGAGGGCCCTTGCCGTATTGGCAGTCGTGATATTTCACTTCAACAAGCAATGGTTGCCAGGCGGCTTTGTAGGGGTTGATGTTTTCTTTGTGATTTCTGGATACCTGATCACAGGGATCGTAGCGAGACAACTATCTGCAGGGGAGTTCAGGTTTACAGATTTTTATTTGCGAAGAATCAGGCGTATTTTCCCCGCCACTGCTTTCATGATCTTCGTTACCTTGTTGGCCGGTATTGCTCTGATGTTGCCAGCTGACGTAAATGATCTGTCAGGATCAGCACTTGCCTCTCTTTTATCGGTGGCAAATGTATATTTTTGGAAGTATTTGGACGTAAGTTACTTTGCAGCGTCTTCAGATATGGTTCCGTTGCTTCATATGTGGTCCTTAGGCGTTGAGGAACAGTTCTATTTGCTGTGGCCCGCTTGCCTATTCATTGCATTTGCTTGGGGGGGGAGGCATTGGCTGGTAATTGTTGCAGTGCTTGTGGCAATAGCATCTTTCATCTGCGGGCAACTAAACTTGGCTGCTGATCAGAAGTTTGCATATTATATGTTGCCTTCGCGTGCTGGTGAACTGTTGATTGGGGCAGTCACCTATTTCATATGCCAGAACAGCAATTACAAAATTCAGCGGATTTATGCTGAGCTTATGGCTGTTATCGGCCTTGTGATTGTAGTCTGGTCTTTGGTAACGATCCGGGAGTCGAACGGTTTCCCTGGCCTCATCTCGATATTGCCTACAATCGGTGTTGCGCTGCTTATTGCAGCTGGTACATTCGGCCCTACAGTCATTGGTAAACTGTTTTCCTTGCGTCCGATAGTCGCTATCGGACTGGTCTCATTCTCTCTCTATTTGTGGCATTGGCCGGTATTGGCGTTCTATCGATACGCAATGGGGGAGCCGGATCTACTG